>DXIM01000010.1 GCA_019112895.1 Candidatus Stackebrandtia faecavium | reverse complement strand
GAACTCGCCCTGCGTCGGGCCGTGCTGCCGCAGGACCACATGGTCCGTTTTTCCTACTCCGTTGAGGAAGTAGTGCATCTAGCCCGTCTGTCGCACCCATCCGACCCCAAAAGGGACGACGAGGTGGTGTCGAGCAGTCTCGATGCCGCCGAGGTGAGTCACATGCGGCGCCGGGACGTGCAAACCCTGTCCGGCGGCGAGATGGCGCGTACGGCGTTCGCGCGCACCTTGGCTCAAACAACGCCGATCGTGTTGCTGGATGAACCCACTGCCGCGCTCGACCTTCGCCACCAGGAGGCGGTGCTGCGGCAGGCGCGCCGTTTGCGCGACGAAGGCGCCTGTGTCGTGGTGGTCCTTCACGACTTGAACCTTGCCTCGGCCTATTCGGATCGTGTCGTCATGCTGCACGACGGGATGGTCGTCGCGGATGGCGCGCCGGGCGAGGTTTTCACTGCCGAGCGGATCCGCAAGGTGTACCGGCAGGAGGTCCTCGTCCTCGACCATCCGACGCGCGACTGCCCAATGATCGTCACCACCGACTGAAGCCGGCGGTGTACGGGAAAGACGAGGAGATCGACGCATGCGCGAGTGCGAAGTAGGCTGCCTGCTCGGCGACTAATTCTCGCGTCCTTGCGACGTGCGTTTTTACGGGTCCCGAAGCCGCATCAGGCCCTTGTAGACTTTGCGGTACAACGAGAAGCTCCGTCCTCGTGGTGGCCGTTTCATGGGGGCTGGGAGGTCGTTGTGGACCTCCCAGCCCCACGGGTCACGACTTGTCGGAGGGGGCCTCGCGCAGCATTCCCGCGGAAGCCACCAAGGCATTGAGAGCCGCTTCGATCTCCGGATAGCCCCTGGTCTTGAGCCCGCAGTCAGGATTGACCCACAAACGTTCGCCCGGGACGGCCATGAGCGCGGCGCGCAGCGAGTCAGTCACCTCGCTGGTGTCGGGGACTCTCGGGGAGTGGATGTCATATACCCCTGGGCCGACGCCTCGGTGGTACCCGGCCTCGGCCAGGTCGTTGAGGACCTCCATCTTCGATCGCGATGCCTCAATGCTGGTGACGTCCGCATCGAGGTCCGCAATCGCGTCGATGACTTCCCCGAATTCCGAATAGCACAGGTGGGTATGGATCTGAGTGTCGTCGGCGACGCCGGACGTGGCGAGGCGGAAAGCTTCCACTGCCCATTGCAGGTAACTTCGCTGGTCGCGGACTCGCAGCGGAAGACTCTCGCGCAGTGCGGGTTCGTCGACCTGAATGATTCGGATACCGGCGCTTTCGAGGTCGCGCACTTCGTCGCGCAACGCCAGCGCCACCTGGTCCGCCGTTTGGGCCAGAGGCTGGTCGTTGCGCACGAATGACCAGGCAAGGATTGTCACCGGTCCAGTCAACATTCCCTTAACTGGTTTTTCGGTGAGGGACTGTGCATAACGGGACCACTCGACCGTTATCGGATTCGTTCGTGAGACGTCGCCGTACAGGATCGGCGGGCGGACGCAGCGCGAGCCGTAGGATTGCACCCAGCCGTGTTCCGTCGTAGCGAAACCGTCGAGGGCCTCGGCGAAGTACTGCACCATGTCGTTGCGTTCCGGTTCTCCGTGAACCAACACGTCGAGGCCGATCTGTTCTTGAACGGATATCACGGCCTTGATTTCCTGCTGCATTCTTTCGCGATACTCGGTGTCGTCCATGAGTCCGCGGCGGTGTTGAGATCGGGTTCGCCGAATGTCCGCCGTTTGCGGGAACGAACCGATCGTCGTGACAGGTAGTGCAGGCAAACGCAAGCGGGCTGCCTGCGCGGGCTCTCGTTCGTGATACGGCGTTCGCCTACGGTCGGTGGGACGCAGCGCATTCAGTCGTGTCCGCACGTGGCTGTTGCGCCATTCGGGCGTCGCCGATGCGGCCTCGAAGGGAGAGTCGCCGGTGATCCGCGCGCTCAGTTGGGCAACCTCTTCGATCTTTTGCGCGGCGAAGGCGAGATGCTTGACGAGGTTGGGTTCGAGCTTCGATTCCAAGGACAGGTCTAGCGGTACGTGAAGCATTGAGCAGCTACTGGACACTCCTATTCGGTCGGCGAGTCCCAGTAGGGTCGCGAGCGTGGCCGATGCGGCGGCCAGGTCCGTACGCCAAATGTTGCGACCGTCGACCAATCCGGCGACGATGGTCGTGTCCCTGACGGGGCCCAGACCGGCCACACGTTCCAGATCCGAACTACCGTGAACCAGGTCCAACGCGATCGCCTCGACCCCGGATCGAAGTAGCACCGGCAACGCGTCCTCGAACGCGCCGTACCCTCCGGTGACGAGTAGCTGCGGGCGATCGGTTGCGGCCGCCAGCTTGTTATAGGCGTCACCGATTGCCGCGAGCTCGCTGGCGTTTCGATCAAGGTTGAGAGCCGGCTCGTCCAGCTGCACCCATTCGGCACCGGCGGCCGCTAGGGCGTTCAACAGTTCGAGATACGTGTCGGTGAGTTCGTCCAGCCGAGACAGCACCTCGAAATTTGCCGGTGCGTTTTCGTCGGCTTTGGCCAGCAACAGGAACGTCGCTGGTCCAAGCAGGACCGGTCGCGTTTCGGTCCCCGCCTCTTTCGCGGCGACGTATTCGCGTAGGGGCTTATCCGGTATCGCCGTGAACCTGGTCGATGGCCCGATCTCCGGTACAAGGTAGTGGTAGTTCGTGTCGAACCATTTCGTCAGCTCCAATGGAGCGATCAGTTCCGTGCCACGCGCCATCGCGAAGTAGGTATCCAACGGGGAGAGGTCCAGCTCCTCATACCGTTGTGGAATCGCATCCACCATGACTGTGGTGTCCAGCACATGGTCGTACCAGGAGAAGATGTTCGAAGGAATAGAGGTCAAGCCCTTGTGGCTCAATCGCTGACGCATGTCGGCCCGGATGGCGTCAGCGGCGGTATCCATGGCTTCCTGGCCGATGTCTTTCGACCAGTAGGCCTCGACAGCTTTTTTGAGCTCACGGTTCGGCCCGATTCGGGGAAATCCGAGTACGGTGGCGTCGAGCGGATGTGTCATGATGTGCCCCTCCCACGAGAGTTACAGTGGACGGTCATGGGGGTGGGGATGCAAGAATTGCAGCCGGCCTTCCCACGAGACCGTCGGTCACCACCGGCCATCCGGCCGATGAGGCGCGGCAGGTCTTCGGACTCGTGGGTATGAGCTACAAAACGCAGCTCGCCTATTGACCGTCGCTTCCCAGTGCTGCCACCAGTGCTATTGACGATGTTCGTTCCCACTCACCGCTGCGGGGCAGTCCCGGAATTCCACCGGGTTCCCTCTTACGACGCCGCCCAGAACCGGTCGGGGCGGCGAACCAGCGCCAAGGCGAGCCTAACTGCGTGAGCGGGCGCGTACAAGACGGAACCCAGTAGTCGGGACTGTGGTTCGCGGCCGGACATGACTGCGGGCGTATTGGACCGCGCAGGACCGACATCGAGGCGACGTGAACGCTGTTGGACGGTTCGCATTCTGCGAACGACGAATTCGCCGCGACCGGACTCACCTCGTTTGTTGCGCTGTCGTGGATACCGTCGAGTCATGAATGCAAACCAGACTCTAAATACGAACAGGCTCGCACTCAGGCCTGTTGCTCCGTCCGACGTCGGGGCCGTCTGGGATATCCACTCCGACCCGGCGACGAACGCGCACAATCCCGCCGGCCCGATGCGGGACCGTTTCGAGGCGACGAAGCTTGCCCAAGACTGGTCCTCGGACTGGATGCACGATGCCATTGGGTACTGGGCCATCGCATGCGTCGAAGCGCCCGAACGGGTGATCGGTTTCGGCGGCATCCGTCGAACCGAACTCCGCGGTCGACAGTTCTACAACCTCTATTACCGGTTGGCATCGTCGACATGGGGACAGGGCTACGCGAGTGAACTGGCGACGGAGGCAGTCGCGCAATGGGCGCGACTCCGGCAGCGCCTACCCGTCATCGCGCGCACGACTCCTGAGAATGTGGCGTCGCAGAAAACCGCTGTTCGCGCTGGGCTCCACCGTCGACCGGACTGGGATGAGATCGCCGACGGCGTGACCCACATCGTCTTCGCGCTCGGCTTTGAGCGCGAGCGTTGACCCAGTTGCACCTCGAATGCGCGCTTCACGACTGCCAAATAGGCATGCGCCCGCACACCCGCCTGCCCTCAACGGCTCGAATGGCGTCCCTCCCGCTGGGGGTCTCGGGTGGATGCAGGTGTTGTCCAACGAGATGAACTTGCTGCCGTAGCGTCGGCAGGTGGCGATCGTGTTTGCCACCATGACGGGAATCGCCGCCCTCAGATGCTGGAGTCGATTGGTGGGCCCAGCGCGATCGGCGACCTCAATTCCCGCGCCTGTCGTGTCGGTGGACTCAACATGCGGATACGAGTCGACGCCGACTTCGCGGAGCTTATTGGCGTACCGCTCGCCTGCATCTTGCCGGACATCGGCTTCGTCTGGGACGAGCAGGGTTTGCGGAAGTCCGTTCAGCGGTCGAGGGTCGCCGGAAAGGCGACACATGATGATCGGTGCGCTTCGTCCAACGCGGTGCGCTCACCAGTGCGTTTCGTCGGCCCTCGGCATCGCGCACATTCATCACCGGAACTTCTTTGCCTTTTCCGATCATCTTCATGGGCGCAGCGTCTTGGGGAATCCCGTCCATTGCAGCCTATGTTCCAGGTGGCTCATGTCGTTGAACATAACGATGCTCTGGGGCAGATCGGGCCGGTTCTCGATCACTGTCAAGGCGGCGTTGGCGCTGTTGAGTCCGAGCCACCGCACCGGCGGGGAATCGAGGGCGTGGCGGATGAGCCAGGCGATCGGGTAAGCGTGGGTGATGAGCACTTCATGAACATCGTCATCACCCTCGGGAGGGGTGGCGAACCTCGCGGTGAGGCTTTGCGCGGTCTCGTAGCCGGCCGCGGCCTCGTCTGCGTCGTAACCGTCGAAGAACGGCACCCAGGACGGCGGGGTCTCCTCCGGGTCGGGCACATACGGCACATGGTCGATCAACTCGCGGGCCTCGTCCACGGGGATGTTACCGCTGAGGAAGATGTTGAGCTGCCGGGCGCTGTCAGCCGCTCTGGACAGCGGCGAGTGCCACACCGCGTCTATGGGCAAGTGCGCCAAGCGACGCCCGAGACAGCGGGCCTGTTCGTGTCCAGTATCGGTGAGGTTGCCGAATGCGTCTGCGTCGCCGTGGCGAGCAATGTAGAGATACCTGGTGGCCATGGGGTGTCGGGAGCATCGCGGTGATGCCCCTGTTCTCCTTTCTTCGGATGAGGTCATTGGACGGTGACGGTTCCGGCCGTGCCGTCGATCACGATCGGGGCACCATTGCCGATGCGGTTCGTGGCGTCGGTGACGGCGAGTACGGCCGGGATGCTGTATTCGCGGGCGACGATTGCCGCGTGCGAGAGCGCACCTCCGGTCTCGGTAACGACTCCGGCGGCGATGGAAAACAGTGGTGTCCATGCCGGGTCCGTATAGGGGCAGACCACGATTTCACCCGTGTGAACAGTCGAGAACTCCGAGGGGCTTCGCACGATGCGTGCTGTTGCGGCAGCTGTGCCGTGAGAACCGGGAGTGCCGGTCAACGCTCCACCACGCGCGTGTGATGCGGTGCGCCGGGCGGGTACGTGTGCGGTGATGGGGCGTGCTTGCAAGATCCATACTGCGCCACGGACAACCGCCCACTCAATGTCTTGCGGCCTTCCGAAGAGTCGAGTGATCCGGCCGCCGAAGGCCGCTAGGGTCGTGACCGTGGCATCGTCCAGGGCCCGCGCATGTTGGAGGGCCGGAGCGACTGTGTTGCTGGTGACGCCGCCGTGCTCACGGTTCAAGTCTGTGCGGATCTGCTTACTCCCGATCGTGTAACGCACGGCACCATCCGATGTGACCTCGTATGTATCGGGAGTGACAGTTCCGTCCACCATGGACGGTCCCAGCCCCCAGGATGCCTCGATCCGCGTGGACTCTCCGGGCCGTTGGGGCGTGAACATCACACCGGAGGCGTCGGCCTCGATCACAGCTTGCACGAGAGCCGCCATCCTCTGGGGTGGCCGCGAATCAGTACCGTTCGTCCGAGTCCAGTACGCAGCTACCCGATCGGTGTCGGTGGATGCCAGGCACGACAAGATGGCGCTATATACGTCATCGATTCCGCGCACACCGATGATGCTTTGGTACTGGCCCGCCGCCGAAGCATCCGCGGTGTCTTCATTCGCTGCCGACGAGCGCACCGCCACCACTGGATCACCTAGCCGCGCGAGTTCGCTGGCGACCGCATCGCGCAAAGAACGCTCGGACGCAGGTCCGATGCGCACGTCATCGGTGGCTACGACGAATCCATCGGGCACCGGCAGTCCCCGGCGCAGCAGTACACCGAGGACGCCGGCTTTACCGCCGGCGTTTTTGCCGGCCGTCTCCGAAAGACGTATGAGCATCGCACCTACTATCAATAAAATGTTGACAACATTATGTTGATAGTAGCAGGATGGGAGACATGACACGTAAGAACAACCTCGAATGCTCCGGCAGCGCCGACGAAACCGAAACCCAGCGTGAGCGCGACCCCCGAGACGTGCTTCTCGACAAGGGCGCGGACCAACTTGAACCGCGGCCTTGGCAACATGAATCGACGCCGCCGTCGACGGTCGATCTAACCCAGTACGCGTTGTGGCGCTCATCCGAACTGACCCCCGATGAACTCCTGGGGGCGTTGTCTCTACTTCCGACCGCTCGGGCTGAGGTCGACAGTGTGGAGATCGGTCTGCTATTCGCAGCGCGAAACGACGGGCTGACCTGGGCGCAGATCGCCGAGGCGATGGGGTTCCGCTCGCCGCAAGCCTGTCAGCAGTACGTCAACCGGCTCGCCGCAAGGCAGGACAAGAGACCATGAGTCATCGGCAAGCACCTGAGTCGCGTGTCCTGCACGCGGTACGCGTCATCGGTTTCGCCAGCGGCGCAGTGATCGCCGAACGTGCCGGCACGAGTCACGGTGAGGCCCTGCGGGTGCTGAGTCGGGCCGAACGTGCAGGGTGGGTGCAGCATGTCGCGTTCGCGGGCCTCGAGGGCTGGTCACTCACCGATGTGGGCAAGGTGGAAAACGAACGCCGACTCGCCGCCGAACGCGAGGAGGCCGACCCCGACGGCGTCATCGCGGCCGTCTACCGCGATTTCCTGCCGCTCAATGCACGGCTGCTGAAGGCGGTGACCGAATGGCAGATCAAACCGACAGCAGCCGACCAATTTGCCCGAAACGACCATATAGATCCTGGGTGGGATGAGCGCATCCTCAATGAACTCGCACTACTCTCCAACGAACTCGTGCCCTTGACCGAGCGCCTTTCCGCGGTTCTGGCCAGATTCGACGGGTACGCGACACGATATGAAACGGCGCTGCGTAAAGCCAGAAACGGACATCACGACTGGGTCGACAAGACCGATAAGGACTCCTGCCACCGTGTGTGGTTTCAACTCCACGAAGACCTCATCGCCACCCTCGGCATCGATCGGCGAAACGAAGTTTAGGTTCCACGCGAGTGCCGCGACAGCCGTCCGGTGCGAACGATCGCCGGAAGCGGAAGCGGGAACCGGGCGGGCCGGCTCGAGCTGGCGATGCGTTTACCGGGTGGTGAGGTTGCGGCGCATGCAGACGCGGGGCCAGCGGTCGAGTCCGATTGTGGCCTGGAATTCGCAAATGGCGCGCAGGTTCGGGGTTATCTCGTCATCGGCGAGGGTCTCGAATCCGAGACGACGGTAGTAGGGGGCGTTCCAGGGCACATCGCGGAAGGTGGTCAAGACCAGGGCGGGGTAGTTGCCGGCGGCGGCATGGTCGATGAGCTGTCGGCCGAGACCTCGACGGGCTGCGCGTGGGTGCACGTTGACATCGGCGATGTAGAGGCAGTCGTCGACGATCTCGGCGACTAGGAAGCCGACGGGTACGTCGTTGTCGTCGGTTGCGGCCCAGGCGAGGCCTGCGGTCACGTAACCGGTCATCTCCTCGTCGCTGTATGGGCCGAGGTCAGTCATCGCATCAATGCCGATGGACTCGAACTGCTTGGCGGTGGCGTCTTCGATGTCGTGGAGGGCGGAAAAATCGCGTGCCTCAATCAAACGTATGGGCATGGGGTTGCCTCTCTTTCGGTAGCGAATCGTACCAAGCTCCTATGTGGGTGACCACTGTGATGCGGTAAGACGATCGAAGTACTACGCCTGCATCTGGAGCGGTGCCGGTGCCGGGACACCGCAACCAGGATCAGCGCCCATGCTAGCGTCGACAGTGACATGAATAGTGTCCACACTACGACGCCAACGTCGTCGGGACCCATGTCCTCTTTGAAGAGGAAGCCCAACCATATGCGCGTCGCCATCAGCACGAGACCTAGCGGCGCGACCATCGTCGCCGCTTCCGCCCAGTGCAGGTTCGTCGGTTCCGGACACATCGAAGAGTCCTGATAGGATTTAGGTGTCACGCGATCCGCCACGCCGTGCCGATAAGTACCATTGCAAGTCCCTCGGCCACGACGAGTACGAGCACTGGGCTCGCGAACAACAGCCGTGGATTCGCCGAAGAGAAATACAGAGCAAGGCCTGACATGCCGCAGGCGCCGGTCAGCGTCGCTTGCCCCAGTCAGAATCCGGACCGCCGGGAGCTCAGTTGGAGGATCAGCACGAGCGCTGCCACATTATTGGCGCCGATAGTGGGAACAGTCACCGTGCGCTCTGGTGCTCGGACTGCTCAATTAGGAGCCCAGTTTCTCAGCAACCGAGACCATCTCCAATGCCTTGGGGACCGCGGTCGCCCCTTCACGTCGCGCAGCCGTGGCGGTAAGCACGCTCGTCGGGCCGCGTCCGGCAGGTCAGTCGGTGCGGTCAAAGTGCGAGATGAGGGCTGTGAGTCCCGCGATGACGGTTTTTTCTGCGTCCGCTTCCTGTCGCTGTGCGTGGAGGCGGGCATAGTGCGGCGCGATGGATGGGTCGACCGATGCTCGCAGTTCGTGTACCGAGGCGGGGGTTGTGCTCGCACTGCCGATCACGAAGTTCGATAGGGCATAGGCCGCACCCACCGGGTCTTCTGCTCTGGCGTCGATGAGCAGTTCGCACATCCGCTCCGAGAGGCGCAGGTAGTTCGGGCCGCGTGGCGGTCGCATCGTGATCACCTGGCACGCCCACCGATGCGCGACTAGATGTCGGTAGTAGGCCAGCATCAGCTCATCCAGTTCGGAGTTGTCAAGGGCGTGGCTGACGGCCAGGTCGTCGCCGAGTTCTGCATCGAGAGCGAGGTCGAACAGGTCATCGACCGAGCTCACTCGTGAGTACAAGCTCGCGGGCGCAACATCCAGCCGGGCCGCAACCGCGCGCAAGGTCAGTGCGCGCAAGCCGCCTTCATCCAGGAGAGCCGAGGCTGAACGGGCCACCTTGGTGATGGCAACGGCTCGTTTGCGCTGCACGGGTTTCGGATGTTCCCAGTAGCTCACAATTCAACACTATCCGATCTATGTTAGGTTTAGAAACATGCTCAAGCCCGACTTCCTGCCCATCCAGGGTGAACGAGTGCGGCTCCGTCTCCTCCAGGCACGCGACGCCCAGATGTTTGCCGAAGGCACCGTCGATCCCAACGTGCAGCGGTACGGGCACTTGCCAGAGTCTGAGTACACGCCTGAGTCAGTGCGCACGATGATCGAGCGTGACGTGGTGCCTGGCTTGGAACGCGGCGACCTCGCAGTGCTTGCGATTGCTGATTCCGCAACCGATGCCTTCGCGGGGAGCCTCGTTATCTTCGACGTGAGCGATGAGTCCGCCGAAGTCGGCTTCTGGGTTCATCCTCACTACCGGGGTGCGGGGATCGCCTCCGCCGCCCTGGCTCTGTCGGCAAGGTTCGCCTGGGGCAGCGGTTTGCGCGAACTCGCCGCACGGACGCTGCCCGAGAATTCGGCATCGCGGCGCACCCTGACGGCTGCGGGATTCGCGTTCAAGTACCAAACTGTGGACACCGCACCCTCGGGCGAGCGAGTCGAGCTGCTGCACTACTTGCGCCGGTGCCAAGAAGGCGACGAGCAGCCGACACCGGATTCGCTCGTCGATAGGGAATGAGTGGGCGCCGCGAGCTGAGGTTTTCACACACTCCTGACGCGGACACGGACGGTGCATCCCCGGTCGGGCGCTGCCGTGTACGACTGCGTGAAGCCCGTCGTCGTGAAGAACGGTGCATCACGCCGAACGCGATGCGTCCACCTTGTGCCCACCGGCAGACAAAACGGACACTCACAAGGATAGCGGATATGTGTAACCGCAGATCAAGTCTGGTGGGGCGGACGGGACTCGAACCCGCGACCGACGTGTTATGAGTGCTATGGCGTCCATGTTGGCTAGTGTTGATTGAGGTTGCTATGTGCTGTTTCCGCCGCTCAGGCGTCGAGTCCGATCGAGTGTTTGTGCTGGCCAGTGGTGGCTGGTGGGGCTTGGTTTGCGACCACTTTGTGCCCACGGCCAATACTTAATGGAATGATCTATGGGGTCATTCCTGTGTGGTATGCGAAACGCTGCTGGTCACGATTCCACTCGACTCGACCTCATTACACAGCAACGTGTAATGACGCTGGACTCGACACCAGCGGTTACACGCTGCCTGCGGCTCTCGTGCGTGGAGGCGAAAGGACTCGGCACGTGTGGTGCGGGCAGTAATGGGCCATCAGAAATAGGCGTGGCACAAGGTCGGTCCGCAAAACCGGCTGCGCGGCCGCCGCTGCCCCAGCGAGTGGCCGGCTCGAAGGCCGGTGTGGGTCGCGGGCTCGCAACGGAGTCATTTTGCATGCGGCCAAGGGCAAGGTGTTGATGGTGCCGTCCTCATCAGTAGGCGCGCGATTGATGCCAAGCGGACACGGGTGATGAGTAGCAGCACGTCAGCCTCAGTCGACGACCGCCGGTGATTTGAGGAGTATAGACATCCCGCGAGGAGTCGGGTTGACTACGGCGACCCACATCCGTCGTGGAGTTTAGTGTGCGCACCCTTGGCGTGATCCGCCTTTCTCGTGAGACTGAGTTTTCACCGATACGGCTTTCAAGAGCGACGATTTCGGGTTCGGTGGCGGCGACTCGTGGATACGTAAACGGCTGAGTCGGACTACATCCGCACCGAGTGAGGTGAACTCGGCCGGCCCGAACCGTTTCGAGGACTACGGTGAAACGGCACGCCGTGATCCTGTGAATTGACGGCTGGGGCGGCGCTGTGTACTGTTTGGATCACAGCGCTAGACCCCTATTCCCAGCTACTAAACATGCCGTAGGTGTCATCGTCGTTCCATCTTCATCCGGGTTCAGGAGCCCTTCTGTCGAAGCGTGTAGCCGCTTATGCACAGCTGCGACTTGCTGAGAAATGTTCGAATATGCGTCCAGGAGGTGTACCTGGAGCAAAATCGATATCAGTAAGCCAGGCCGATACGTTTGCCACTGTCGCCACAGTCACCCATCCCAGATGTAGACCAGTGACGCCATCGAGCAGGCCCTTATCGAGCCAACTCCTGGCCGGTATAGCGGTCGTGCGGCGGAAAGTGACCCCCAATACGGCCAGGAGCACGATGATCGATACCACCGTCAACGGCAGAGTCAAGAACTGGGCTGTCACAAGCCATAGTCCGTTCAGGACCATTGACACCGCCACCCACCAGCCCACAAAACGATGACGCTCCCTTGCGCGCTGACCTGGCAGGGCTTGCCATACGGTGTATGCGAACAGCCCCAGGTAAATCGCCGTCCAGATGGAGAACGCCCTGCTAGCGGGGGCGAGGAAAGAGCCGTCGGTGTCGAGGGCACCTCCCTGGAGTTCTTGCACGGGGGTGCCGCCAAGGAGTCCAGTGCCGACCATCGCGGCGATGGCCATAAAAATCGCCGCCGAGATCACCATGATCTGACGAAGCAGGTCCATACGTGCTCGGGTTTCCATCGTTGCTCACCTTACTTTTCCTGAATGAGCCAGATTAGGCTTTAGGCCGGTCAACGAGGACGCAAGAGTTAGTCACGATCTCGGCGCCTAGGGCTGAATACCGGCTATTGCGGGTTTGAATCCGAGCCGGGTGCTCTCGCAGCATCCGGGGCGACACACGTCGAACCATGGGCCGATGGTGGTGGTGTTTGCTCGCTGCTGAGTGGGGCGTCCTGTGATCCTCTCCTGCACCATGTCGACGAGCGCATGCACGAAGTCGGGGTGTGTTCCTGGGGTTGGGGTTCGAGTGACCCACAGGCCCAGCCGAGCAGCAGTTCCGCATGCTTCCGTGTCGAGATCCCACAAGACTTCTATGTGGTCGCTCACGAACCCCAGTGGCACGATGAGCACGGCGGTGCGTCCTTCTAGCGCTTCCAGCGCGTCGTTGATATCAGGTACGAGCCACGGCTGCGATGGCGTGCCGGAGCGCGATTGGTAGACGAGCTGCCACGAGATCCCTGGCGCAGCCTCGGTGATGACCT
The DNA here is from genome assembly GCA_019112895.1 of Candidatus Stackebrandtia faecavium. GTDB lineage: Bacteria > Actinomycetota > Actinomycetes > Mycobacteriales > Micromonosporaceae > Stackebrandtia > Stackebrandtia faecavium. The sequence continues at coordinate 104,954 of DXIM01000010.1, read as the reverse complement.
TTGCTGTGACGGCGAGATGCTGGGCAGCGTAGCCGCCCCCGTCGACGTCGGTGAACAGTCCCGCTCCGGATCGCGCGGCGTCGTCGGTCGGGATGCTGTGTGTGGAGAACAGCACTTCGATGTTCGAGTAGTCGTGGCCCGCCTGCATCGCCTCGGCCACTCCCGTTCGCACACCGTCGATGAAGGGCTGGATGAAACCCGGGTGTGAGAAGAACTGACGCACTTTGTCGATTTGCAGACTCTGCTGCAATCCCGACGCTTCCAGCGCGTCCGCCCAGTCTTCGCGGTATTGACGGCACGACGAATAAGAGGAGTAGGCACTCGTCGGAATCGCGAGCAGCGTCCGGACACCGTCTTCCGCTGCCTGCGTCAGCGCTTCGTCGAGATACGGCGCCCAATTGCGGTTGCCCCAGTAGACAGGCAGATCGAGTCCGGCTCGTGCGAGCGCCTCTTGGAGTGCGCTTTTGAGGTGACGGTTCTGCTGATTAATGGGACTGATACCGCCGAACTGACGGTAGTGATGCGCGACCTTCTCGAGCCGCGCGTCAGGGATGTCTCTTCCCCGCGTCACGTTCCGCAGGAACGGCAGGACATCGTCCTGCCCCTCGGGGCCACCGAAACTCGAAAGGAGTATCGCGTCGTAGCTCACCGGCTGCGTGGCGTGTTCTGGGCCATTCCGCGTCGCCTCGGTTGCCCCGGGCACGACCGAGCCTTCGCCAAGATGCGCGCGCGACGCTGCGGGTGGTTTTGTTTCGCGGGGACGATTCGTCCGGAAACCGGTTCCACTCGTCGTACGCGACGGTACTCCGTCAGGTGTGTTGCTCATCGTGATGATTCCACCGATCCATTGATGGCCTCGAAAGACGGGCCCGTCGTGCCGTGGTAGACGACCTTCTCCCACTCCGCGATCGGCCCGTCCACGACGCTGAAGAGCGGATGTGGGTCGGGGAACGCGATCAACTGCCAGCGTTCCCATACATCCGGGCTGCGCAGCTTCAGTTTGGCGAGAAGGTGTCCCCACTCGTAGCGGAGCTGACCGTCGTTGACCGTGATCGGCTCGGCGGCTCCGGTGGTGCGGATCTTCCCTCTGGCGAAGTGGTACCCGCGCGCATCGGCCTCGTCTGCAATCGCACTGAGGTAGTCGCCAATTGCCGCTCGTGGGTTTTCGATCTGCTGGAACCGTCGCAGCTGTGGATGGTGTGAGTAGCCTCGGTCAGGCTCGGTGATTACCGCTTGGGCGAGGAGTGCCTCGCGCCAGCATGCAGTGAGGGCTTGGCGGTCGTGGTGCCGTGGGTGAATGGACCACAGTCTCATATTGACTCCTTCGTAGAACTCTGCGCTTCGTGAAGGATCCTGGTGGCCATGCCGTTGAAGATGATGCTGTGAAACGGCAACAGCACAGCCCAATACAACCGCCCCGTGAGTCCCTTCGGGAAGTAAACGGCCCGCTGCCGATACCGGCTTCCGTCTTCGGCTGGTTCCACTCCCAACTCGAGCCAGCCACGACCAGGCATCCGCATTTCCGCCCGCAAGCGCAGCAGGCGTCCGCGGTCGATAGATTCGACGCGCCACACATCGATGACATCGCCGCTGTTCACTCGAGACGGGTGTCGTCGACCGCGACGCATGCCGACCCCACCGGCGAGCCGGTCGATCCACCCGCGCGCCGCCCACGCCAGCGGAAACGAATGCCATCCCTTCCGGCCGCCGATCGCTTCGATCACGGCCCACACGGCCTCCGCGGATGCGGTGCTTTGACGCTCCCGCAGGTCGGTGAATACAGTGTGGCCGGCCCAGCTCGGGTCGCTTGGCAGCGGATCACTCGGTGCACCGGGCACCGTGGCGGTTTGCCAACTTGTTTCGACTTGACCCTCAGCCTCGCGTTTGAGCGCGCGGTGCACCGCCGACCGGTATGCGAGCAACCCTTCCTCCGGCGGCGCTATGTATCGGTCGATGTCATGTTCGGTCACGACGCAGTCGTGCTGGAGAGAGGCGATGATCGGCACGGCAAGCTGACGAGGAACGGGGCTGACGAGGCTCACCCATTGAGACGCGAGCCACGGTGTGAGCACAGGAAGCGACGCGATATGGCGTTGCGGAAGTCCGGCTTCGACGGCGTATCCGTTCATCATCTTCCCGTAGCGCAAGATATCCGGGCCACCGATGTCGAACGTCCGATTGAGCTCCTCTTCGACCGCGACAGCGAGCACCAGGTAGCGGAGCACGTCGCGGATGGCGATGGGCTGCACATGATTGCGCACCCAGCGGGGCGCGGGCATGAACGGGAGCACCTCGGTGAGATGGCGGATCATCTCGAAAGACGCCGAGCCGGAACCGATCACGATGCCTGCTTGGAAGACAATTGCCGGCACCGGGCAGTCCAGGAACGTTCGACCGACCGCCGTCCGGGATGCGAGATGCTTCGACAGCACGACATCGTTCGGGTGCAGTCCGCCGAGATACACCAGCCGCCCCACTCCGGCCGCGGCAGCGACGTCGGCGAAGGTCTGCGCGGAAGTCTGCTCTGCGCTCACGAAGTCGGGACCGGCGCTCATTGAATGCACCAGGTAGAAGGCCACCTCCACGCCGTTCATCGCACGGCGCGTTGCGATCACATCAGAGAGATCTCCCTTGAAGATTTCCACCTGATCTCGCCAGGGCACGTCACGCAACTTCCATGGAGAGCGGACGTACACACTCACCTCGTATCCCGCCTCGAGTAGCTGCGGGACGAGGCGTCCGCCGATGTAACCCGTTGCGCCCGTCACGAGTACACGTGTCACGAGAAAAGACCTCCCGTTGCGTAAAGGATGAGCAGTAGTGTGATCGCGAATCCCACCGCATAGTTGATGGCGAGGAAGCGGCGCCAGGCGCGGTTTGCGGTCTCTGAGTGTGTGTCGTCGACGTGCAGATACGGTGCCACGCTGATGATATACGGCAACGCGGCCAACGCGGCCAGGTTCGCCGGCCACGGCGTGAAGAGCATGAGTACTCCGGCGGCCGCCCAAAGCGCGACGGCGAGCCTGACTGTCGTTGCGGCGCCGAGAACCGTGGCGATTGAGCCGATCCCGGCCTCGCGGTCGGGCACGATGTCTTGCACGGAACCGAACGCGTGACTGGCCATACCCCAGCAAAAGAACGCGACCATGGTCATGACGATCGCCGAGGTGACTGTCGTCCCCGCGAGAGCGAGGGCGTAGAGCGCCGGTGTGACGAAGTGCGTGCTCGAGGTGATCGAGTCGAGCACAGGGATCTCTTTGAACCGCAGCCCCTTCACGGAGTACGCAAGAACAGCGAACAGGCTCACAGCGAGAACAAGCCAAGACATCGGCCGCTGCGCACCGAGAATTGCGAGCGCGATGACGAAAGGCACGACGAGTATGGCGGCCGACGCGAGTGTGGTGGAATGAAGCCGTGGCGGCAGTTTGGCGCCTTCGGCACCGCCCTTGCGGGGATTTGCGAGGTCGGATTCATAGTCGAACACGTCATTTACGCCATACATCGCCAGGTTGTACGGCACGAGGAAGAATACGGTGCCGACCACCAATGAGATGTCGATGCGCCCGGTCGTCAGCAGGTAGACCGCGGCAAACGGGTACGCAGTGTTGATCCAGCTCAGTGGGCGTGAGGCGATGAGCAATGGGCGAATCGTCGACATGTTTTCAGCCATCATTGCTCTCGCTTGTCTCACGGTCGCCTCCGAGCAGTTGCCAGATTCCCGCTAGCAGCAAAGCGCCAGCGAACGGATAGAGGAAGTCTTCGAGAGGCATAAGCCCAAATCGCAGGCCCGAGATCTCTTCGGCACCGTAATCGAAGAACCCAGCGGCCATCATCACGTTGTCGAACACCGCGGTCAAAACGATGAGTGCTGCCACCGTTGCCGCCCACGACGAGAAGTATCGCCTTGCGAATCCTCGACTATGCGCATGGACAGCACCTGCTGTGAACACGACGAAGCCGATACCGATGAAAGGAAGGGACATGAGCAGATATGTCATCGTTGGTTTCCCTTCTCCCGCCAACGTTGCCAACCGCTGAGCAGAATGAGCGTGAGGTAATTCAGGAACACCAGGAAGAGCAGTTCTTCGACCGGAAAGTCCGGCGCCAGAAGGATGCCGGTGGCCCAACGGGAATCCAGGTGACGAAACACGCCGAGGCTGATTCCCACCGCATCCCAGGCGATGAAGAAGGCCGCGCCGACGATGAGCGCCACGGTTGCGAGTGCCGGCCCGCGTCGAAACACGAGCCTGAAGCGCATGTCCAGCAGCACTAGACACGCGGTGCTGACGAGCAATGCTGCGGTGTAGGCGCCGCTCACGGCTCCTCCAGCGGTCCTGGCGAGTGGTCGCCGCGCACATGTTTGAGGACCAGTTCTGCGCTGATGAGGCACATCGGCAAGCCGACGCCAGGCACAGAGGTTGCGCCTGCGTAGAAGAGGTTCTTGACTCGGCGGGACCTCGTGACCCCACGGAAGAACGCGCTTTGGGTGAGAGTGTGCGCAGGTCCGAGCGCACTTCCGCGAAACGTGTTGAACTGCTTAGCGAAGTCCGCGGGGCCCACAGTTCGTCGCACAACGATTCGCGAGGCGAGGTCTGGGATCTGCGCCCAGTCCGCGATCTGTTGGATGGCGAGGTCCGCGACCTCGTTCACCGCTTCGTCGCCAGACCAGCCAGGGCCGCCGTGCCCGATCGTCGTGTCCGGTGGTATCGGCACGAGTACGAACAGGTTCTCGTGCCCGGCCGGGGCCACATCGCCGTCGGTGGCACTGGGCTTGCAGACGTACAGCGACGGTGCATCCGGGATACGGCCCGGTGAGCCGAAGATCGCGTCGAAGTTGTCATGCCAGTCATTGGAGAAGAACAGCGTATGATGCAGCAATTCCGGCAGCGTCCCCTCGACGCCGATCATGATGAGCACCACGCCCGGGCCAGACACCTGCTTGTCCCACCGTTTCGGCCGGTACGAACGGTCGGCGTTTTCGAGCAGCACCGTCTCGGTATGGTGCTCGTCGATCGCCGAGACAACGATGTCGGCGTCAAGCTGATGCCGCTGTCCATCCCGCTCGAACTCGACCGAGCGAACCGTACCTTCGCGGCTGGTGATGGCGAGGACATCGCTGCCAGTTACCAGTTCGACGTTGTTCTCACGTGCGATCTCGATGAGAGAGGTCACGAACTTTCGGAATCCGCCAACCGGGTATTTCACTCCATCCACGAGATCCATGTGGCTCATTAGCCGGTAGAGCGCGGGTGCGTCGAATGGCGACGTGCCGAGAAACACTGCGGGATAGCCGAGGATCTGGCGCAAACGAGTGTCGGCGAAGCGGCGCGCTACGAAAGCCCACAAAGTACTCGTCAGCAACGGTAGAACGGCGGGCGTCGAAGCGAGAACCTGCGCAGAGATGAAGTCTCGCCACGACGAGAACGGGTTGTAGAGGAACGATCTAACTGCCGCGTGATACGTCTTCGTCGCCGATCCGAGATAGGTGCGGATTCCGTCGCCTGTGCCGCGTTCACGGCTTTCGAACAGTGCGGCTGCGGCGTCCGCTCCCGCTCTCACATCGATGGGACCTTCGGTTGTGTCACCTGCTGGCTGACCGTAGATACGGTAACCGGGTTGCAACGGCACCAGGTCGAGATGATCGGCAGTGGTCGTGCCCATCATCCGATAGAAGTGGTCGAACACTTCGGGCATGAGGTACCAGGACGGCCCGGTGTCGAAGGTGAAACCGTCCTGTTCCCACGATCCAGCTCTGCCACCGAGTTGGTTGTTCTTCTCGAGAACGGTGACCTGATGTCCGTCTCGGGCGAGTAGGCAGGCGGTGGCGAGCCCACTCACGCCTCCACCGATCGTTACGACGCGCGACACTGTCACCGAGTCACCTTCATCCTGAGTGCACGCGCCAGAATCCGCATCTTGACAGGATTCGGCACTCGAACCCGCGCGCGCATCAACACCGGAACCGGAGTCGACTCGATGCGGTCGGTGAGCTCGCTGAACATTGCCCGCGCCGCCCACACGGAGGCCCTGCATCCTGCAGCCAACAACGGGATCGATTCATCTGCGATACGCAGGTCTTGTCTAATGGAGGCGACGACGTCAGCTTTGGTCACCTCGGTCAGCTCCTTCTCCGTTCCGGGGAAATAGGCGCGTCCGAGGTCGTCGTGATCTCCGGCGAAGTCGCGAAGGAAATTGACTTTTTGGAAAGCGGCACCGAGCCGCCGCGCACCAGCGTGGAGTCGTTCGCGCTGGTCGCCGTTTCGAATCATGCCAGATTCGAAGACTGCCAGACACATGAGACCGATCACTTCGGCCGAACCATAGATGTAATCCTCGAGCTCCGCCTCACTGAAGGACTTCGTGTCAATGTCTCGTCTCATCGATTCGAAGAAAGGGCGACACAGGTCCATGCCGATCCCGTGTGCACGCGCAGTTAGCGCGAAGGCGTGCACAATGAGGTTCGTGCTGAACCCGAGCTGTAGCGCACGTTCGGTTTCTGCTTCGAGTTCGTCGAGCAGCAATGCTCGCGCTGCCGTGTGGACACCCGCCATCTCGGCCGGGCCATCGATCAGCTCGTCGGCGATTCGCACAAGCGCGTAAATGTGGGCTATGTGGTTTCGCGTAGATGCGTCGAGCAGACGACTTGCCCAACCAAATGATGTCGAATATTTACGAATCACGATCGAGGCGCTGGACTTCGCCGTCGCGTCGTACAGGTCCTGGTCTGTGGTGTTCATGAGGTACGGGAATTGCAGGCAGACGTCAGATCGGTCAATTGCTTTCTCAGTACGAGCGGCAACTGGGCCCCGCGAATCAGGTCATAGACGTTCTCGCAACGCTCGGCGATGAGTGACTCCACGAAGACCCGCGCTCCGGATTCCTCGATGACGCGCCGCAAGCGATGCGCATCAGCGACGCTGAGGGCGCTGTTCCCGAAGAGAGGTTCGACCTCGGTCCAAGACGGGTCGGAGCGCGCGTAGGCGATCAGGAGCGTCTCCTTCCCCTCCCGCAAATCACCGAGTGCAGACTTCCCGGTCTCCTTTTCGTCCCCGAACAGTCCGAGAACGTCGTCGCGCAACTGATAGATGACACCGATTTGGCGTGCGATGACCATCAGTTCCTCAATCATGCCCTTTGTGGCACCAGCAAGGACCGCAGCCAGGACCAGCGGCGCTTCAAAGGAGTACGCCGCGGTCTTCTGATCGACCATGGCCAGCACGTCTTCCGGACTCGCCTGTTCGAGATGCATGCTGAGCCACACGTCGTAGTGTTCACCTGCCGCGCTCTCGAAAACGGTGTCGTCGAACACGTCGAGAATGCTCTGCCGCCGTTCCTCGGGAACGTCAAGTCGCGCCAGCAAGGAGTGAGCAAGTGTGAGCATGAGGTCACCCGCGAGGAGGGCCGAGGCTTCTCCCCATGAACTCGCCACCGGTCTGGTCTTACCGCGCAGCATCGCCTCAGAAGCGAACCTCCCAGAAAGGTTGATTTCTCCGCGGCGCATCAGATCCTTGTCGATCACATCGTCATGGATCACTAGGGCGATGTGCAAAAGCTCCATCGCACACGCCGCATCGACGGCCGCACGCGCGTGGATGCCGCCTAGTGCCTCGTGTGTGTCGATCAGCAATTTCGGTCGGATTCTCTTTCCTCCTGCCGCCATGCGCTCTAGCGATTCCCAAAGCTGTGTGTACGGAGCGGCGAACGCACGCGAGCGCTCTCGGCGCTGTGAAAGCACTTCCATCAATCTCGTCTCGAAGCTGAGAGCGATGTCGGCAACGTCAGTGGTCGGATCAGAAATCATCGCTTAACGTCACCCGCCGAGCTGGGGAAATGCGTGAGAAGTTTGGGAAAGTGTTCGACCAGCCAGGGACTGAACGCCCAAGGCGCCGCCTTCGTCGCCGTCGACAGTTCGGATGTATTTGTCCACTGCGCCTCGGCCACTTCGTTCGGGTTAGGCGACAGGGGTGAAACGGCCGTCGCGATGAAGACGGGACAATGCTCATTCTCTTCGATCCCTGATGCGTCACGAGCGCGGTAGCCGAAATCGGGAAGCGCGCACACAATGTTGTCCACAGTGAGTCCCAATTCGAGTCCGGCACGACGATGCACCGCATCTTCGAGGGATTCACCCGGTCCCGGGTGGCCGCAAAACGCGTTCGTCCACACGCCAGGCCACGTCTTCTTCTTCAGTGCACGTCTGGTCACAAGAAGTTGGCCGTCACCATCGACGACATGGCAGGAGAACGCAAGATGTCGGGGCGTAGACAGCCCATGCACACAATCCTTGCGCTGCACGCCAATGGTGCGTCCGGTGCCGTCCACCAGAACAACCATCTCCACCAAGGAATCCCCCATTTATTCGCTAGGCGAGAGTTAAACCTAGCATATTAACTGTATGCTGGGATCGTGTCCGAAATTGAGCGCATAGTACCGGGAATCGCGGACGTAAGCTTTTTTTCCAGCGATTCTGACCTCATTGACCACGCCGACCTCTCCAACGAAGATCGCCAACAGTGCGTCCGAGTGATGGAAGCTCTGCGCGAATGGCAAGAGGCCGCCCGCACTCTCTCCGAAGCATCGCAGCGCTACATGAAACTCAACGAAAGTGACATGCGTGCAATACGGATGATGATCCGCGCGGAGAAGCAGAACCAGATCGTCACACCCAAAGACATCGCTCGCGAAGTCAGGATTTCCAGCGCATCAACAACGAAGCTCATAGACCGGCTCGTCGCCGGGCAGCACGTCGTCCGCTTTCCACACCCCAACGACCGTCGCACAACATGCATCAAAGTCACGGAACACACACGACGATCAGCGCACGAGACTGTCGGCCGGCAGCACGCCCGGAGATTCACAGTCGCCGCCTCCATGAGCCCGAAAGATCGAGACACCGTGATCCGTTTTCTCGCAGACCTCACTGATGCAGACGTACCCCAAGAAGAACTCGCGCCAGACAACTGATCGCTCATTGGTTCGGGAGTATTAGTGGAAACGAGACGTTGGCCGCTATTGAACCCGCCGTGACCAATGGCGAGACTCGCTGCTCTACAGCGTGGACCCGGACGTCGTCACCGTCATATCATGACCGACCGATCCGCGGGAATCTGATAAACCCAGCCGGACCCAAAACGCAACCACCCGCACCCGTGGCCATTATAGGTGTGAGAAGTGGATTGGCGTGACGTCGAGTCGATATCACCGGTTACACGCGTACCCGGTCTTCGGTAGCGTGGAGTCGGAAGGGATCGGCACGTGTGGTGCGGGGCAGCAATGGGCCATGGCAAGCTGGTGTGGCACAACGTCGGCTCGCAAAGCCCTGCTACTGCGCTTCCTTGGGCGCGGTATCGGCGTTACGCTGCTTACGGATCCGGCGCCGCGATACGGCAACCAGGATCTGCGCCCATACCAGCGCCGACAGCGATATGAACAGCGCCCACGCAACGACGCCGCCGTCTTCGGGACCCATGCTCTCATCGAAGACGACGTTTAGCCATCCGCCCGTCAGCATCAGCACGATACCTAGCGGCACGACAACTGTCGCCGCCTCAAACCACTCCAGGTTCGTCGACTCCAACCACATCAAAGTGTCCTGATTCGATTGCCGTAGTTGCGAAATCCACCACGCCACGCCGATCAGTACCACCGCCAGCCCGTCGGCCACGACGGGTACGAGCACCGGCGTCGCGAACAAAAGCCGTGGATTCGCGGAAAAGGCGTACAGAGCAAGGCCCGACATTCCGGCGATACCCGTCAGTGCCGCCTGCCCCAACCAAAGTCCGGCCCGCCGCGAGGTCAATTGGAGGATCAGCACGAGGGTTGCCACATGAGCGGCGACCGCCGCGACGCCGACCAGGAACAGCGTCTCAAGGCTCTTGTACAGGGTCAGTGACGAATCATGATTCCAAAACCACGCCGACCCGGGGTTCATCCTCGTCATCACATTGATCCACGCCACCGCGCCCACCGTGACGCCGATCGCCGCGACGACGCGAGCCGTCACGGCCAGCTTTCCGCGCGACCGGAATTCGTCCACAATCGTGCTCCCTGTGATTCGACTCTGCATGACCCACGCGGGTTCCAGTAAATCATCAATCGCCATCATCCCAAACGGGTAACTTCCTCGACTTCGTGCTCGATGACCACTACGAAAGACGACGAAGCGAAAGTTCTCGTTCGAGATGAAGCGAGAGGTCGTTGTCCGCTTCATGGGCGGCGAGGCGACCACGATGGACCTGGCGCGTGAGTACAACCTGTCGTCGCACAAGTTGGTGGGAAAGTGGGCCCAGATCTACCGCGAGGAGGGCGAGGCGGGGTTGCGTCCTAAGCCGCGGGGACGGCGGTCTCGAGCGTCACTGCCGTCGCCTGAACCGGTCAGCGAGCTGGATCGGCTGCGGGTCGAGAACGAGCGGTTGCGGGCCGAGGTGGCTTACCTGGGAAAATTGAGTGCCTTGAGGGATCAAAAGCGGCAGTGAAGACACACACTGTCGTTGCTCTCAAGGCACAATTTCCCCTCGCAGTGCTGCTGGAGGTGGCCGGTCTTGCCCGGTCGACGTTTTCTACCAGGCCCGCATGAAACGGCCCGATCCTCACCAGTACGACAGGGATCTGTCTTCGTACAGTCAGCGCTGACACTGTGTCCTCGAGATCATCCGACAGCGAGAGCGTCCACACGTACCAGTGCCCTCCGCTGTAGATAACAGTGCAACATTCCTACCCTGGCAGGAGCGTTACCGGGGGCTGCTGCACTGATAGGTGACAGTTGGGGTTTCAGGCCGCGAGGCTCACGGCCGGTTTCATGATGGTCTCGTATTCGATGGGGATCAATCGGCCCAGGCGGGCTTGGCGGCGGCGACGGTGGTAGGTCCTTTCGAGCCAGGTGATTATCGCTGTCCGGAGCTCTTTTGGGGTCCGCCAACGCTTGCGGTCTAGGACGTTGTGGGTCGATGCTGATGATGAATGGGACGACACCAAAACCGACACCTCCCAACGCGTCCAAGCCCTCGACACCGTCACGATCGAAGTACTACGCCTACACCTGGCGCGGCAAGACCAACGCCGCCGCGATCTCGGTGCCGCCTGGGCGGGCTCACAACGCCTGTTCACCACCCCCCCGGTGGATCCCTGGATCCAGGCTGGATCTCGCAAAAGTTTGCACGCTTCCTGGTCCGCCACGCCGCCATCCGAAACCGCTATTACACGCAACACTGGAATTGGGACCGCATCGCCGCTAGCTATAAAGCCACCCACCGGGCCATCGACACCGCCCTAGCGATGTCGCTACCGCCCATCCGGCTACACGACACCAGACATGGTGCCGCCAGCCTCGCCCTGGCCGCAGGTGTCGATATTACGGTGGTATCGGGCGAATGCGGACACGCTACCGCCGCGTTCACCCGCGATGTCTACCAGCATGTGTATCCCGAAAGCGCGGCCGAGGCAGTAGCGTCCATTGTGCCCAGGAATACAAAAACGGTGCATCGCGCCGAACGCGATGCGCCCACCTTGCGCCCACCAGCAGACAAAACGGACACCCACAAAGGATAGTAGGTTTATGTAACCGCAGGTCAATCCTGGTGGGGCGGGCGGGACTCGAACCCGCGACCGACGGGTTATGAGTCCGTTGCTCTAACCGGCTGAGCTACCGCCCCTCGCGCACAGCCATATTACCGGTTGCGCTTTTACGGCGTGAGGGGGCGCGCCACGTTCGCGTTCGAGCGGTCCCTGCGGTTTGGCGAACGCGCGCAGCATGATCTGTCACGACGAATCTGCGATGCCAAACCCGTTACCGCGCACTGTTCACTCGTCTCGTACAGCGGCGACGCGGTCCGGGTGCCTGTTGCGGCTGCGGAACGCGAACGACGCGTACAGCGCCCCCAATGCGAGCAGTAGCGCCGAAGCGGCGTACACGGCGTCGATGCGTCCGAAATCGATTCCGAGGACGGAAACGGAGAAACCCGTCGGCAGCCCACCCGCGATCACCCCGGCCGCTGCCGCCGACAACATTGAGGCCACCCGCATCGCCGGGACGAACACCGCGCTGATTCGACCGAGGAAGGCTCGTGGCGTGTCCGCCAGCAACAGCGGGGCGACCACGGTTTCCACAGCACCGGCGCAAACGCCATATAGACCAATCACCAAGACGGCGGACCATGCGTCGTCCATACGGGAGTAAACGGCGAGAGCAAGAGCGCAGCCGGCAAGCGCGAAACGCAGTACCCGCGGATGCCCTACGCGGTCACCGACGAAACCTGCGGCGACCGCGCCCAGCAGTAGGCCGGCGCCCATGCCGGAGCTGACGTACCCATACCAGGCCGGGTCGGCGCCGAGATTCTCCTGCACGAAGAACACGTTCAGGGCGGTGACGGCTCCGGCACCGGCCATCACCACCATCCCGGTCACCAGTACCGCCCGGATGGTCGAAGTTGTGGCGACCGTGCGCAGCCCGGCCGCTACCGAACGGGCCGCGGTGCCACGTTCTGACGGTGTCTCGGGTTCGGCGTGTAGCACCGGAAGCGACATCGTCCGTATCGCCAAATAGGAAACCAGGAACGTAGAAGCGTTGATCGCCAGCGCCGCCGTCACCCCGGTCGCAACCGTCAGCGGTGCCGCGACGGCCGGACCGAGGATCATCGCTATGGCGGCCGAGCCTTGGGTGAAGCTGCTGGCCCGCCCGTATTGCGTCTTCGGCACGATATCGCGCACGACAATGAATCGGGCCGGGTTGAAGAATTGGCCCGCCCCGGCGACGAGCGCCACCGCGAGACCGAGGGCCACACCCAGGGCCCATGGCGGTATCGCCTGCCGCGGCAGAATAGACAGTAGACAGACGGAGGCGATCGCGGCGCAACGCAGTGCGTCGGTGCGTAGCATGACGGCGCGTTTATCGCCGCTGCGGTCCACGACAACGCCCGCGAACGGTGCGACCAGGAGCGTAGCGGCGGTGCTCAGAGCCACTATGGCGCCGCCTGCGGCCGGAGCATGAGGACTGTCCTTCAAGGCGTCGGCGACCCAGATCAACACGGCGGTGACGAATACGGCATCGCCGAACTGGGCTGCCGTATGTCCCAGCCACAGTCTGCGGTAGTCCCGATTGATGAACATGCGGTGTGAACCTATACCAAAATAGACACGGAAGGAATGGACCGTGTGGATAGTCTTCACGTGTACGAACACGGTGGTCTCTTCCGAGAGTCTTCGCTTCAGAACACGGTTCACGTCCGTCCGCCCGGGACGACACATTCGGGCATGCGGTCCGATGATGTGCGCGCTAGGGTCGACGTCGCCTGCGGTGCTCCGAATGCCGTGAGTGATCACATCCAGTGCCGGCGATAGGAGGTATCGGCCATGTCGACCGTGTGGCGACGTCGCCTCGTGCTGCTGTCCGCGGTCGCGGCGGGCGGCGGTATCGGCGCCTGCGCACGCTACGCCACGATCGAGGCGTGGCGCGCCCCCGTCGACGTGTTCGATTGGCCGATATTCGTCATCAACGTCGTGGGTTGCGTGTTGATCGGATGCGTGACGCAAGTGTGTGCGCATCGAGGCTGGCGCACCCTGCAGGCCTTCGCCGGTGTCGGGGTGTTGGGAGGATTCACGACGTTCTCGGGCTATGCCGTGCACCTCCACGCGGCTCTTTCGACCGACCTGCTCGGCGCGCTGGCGTACCTGTTCGCGACACCGATCGCCGCGCTGGCGGCCACCGGAGCCGGACTGGCCGCCACGAGCGCTGCCCTGCGGCGCTGGTCTGGCTCGAACTATGCTCGGGTGGCATCATGATCGTCCTCGTGTTCGCCGGTGGCGCAGCGGGCGCCGTGCTGCGTTACCTCGCCGACACGGGTTTTCGGCGTGCCGGCGCGGATCGGTTCCCGTACGGGATTGTGGTGGCAAACTGCGTCGCCTCGTTTCTGCTAGCGATCGTCAGTGTCGGAGTGGTTCTCCATGAGATCTCGACTGGCACCGAAACGTTCGTCGGTATGGGGCTGTGCGGCGCGCTCAGCACATACTCCACGTTGTCCAATGACACCATTGGTCTCGTCCGCAAACGTCAGCCGGCGAAAGCGATCGCGAATATCGTGGGAACGACTATTGCGGGAATTGCGTGCGCCGCGCTCGGGGCGGCATTCGCGTTCGCCTTGTGGTTTTGATCCAGCCCATTAATTGGAATCGTTCATATCAGATACGGTGTGTATCTATACGGTATTGCAACCATATCTTTAGGTATGTTCTATGAGGGAATTCCGTCGGGTGGTTAAATGCAGGAAACGTGTCCATTTATGGCATTAGAGAATTACGGACATCGATGGCTGGCCTGGTGGTTTGTAAAGTCTGTAAGGTTTGATGATCGGGAAGCATTGCAGTGCATCATAAACCGGTGTCGGCCGTCATATCCCTGATTGCCCCGTCAAGTCAACCGCTAATCCGGTATTAATAGCTTCGAATCGACAATATTGCTTGGCTGAAGGCCCCAGGATGTGGCGGCGCTTTGGCAGTAATGTTGCAGATGTTGGCGCCTGTTTCGCAGCCAGACGATCATCGACTACACACCATCCCTCGCCGGTTGCGGATTGGCGAACGTTCGCCTTGGGCGTCGCGCGTGCCCGAAAATCCAGACCTAACAGAGGTACTGCCTTGCTGGAAGTATTGCTGCTCGGACCAATTGAGGTCTACAAAGACGGAGAGAATCTCCGCCTGGCGCCGCTTGAGAGAAACTTGTGCGCGCTTCTTGCTTTGTCTGTCGGTAAAGTCCTATCGACCGACCGCATCATCGACCGCCTCTGGGGAGAACGCCCACCGGCCGCGCCGCGCTCGCGGGTCCAGGGCCTCGTCTCTTCGCTGCGTCGCAAGCTCGGTACAGCCGTCGAAACCCGTCACCCGGGTTACGTGCTGAAACTCCCCGAATCCAGTTGTGACGTCAACCGACTCGAGAAACTCACGCGCGAAGCGCGTGATGCCCGAACGTCGGCCGAGTCGGCGCCGATCCTGCGCGAAGCGAGCAAGCTGTGGCGCGGCGATCCGCTCGACGGTGGCACGGCACCCGGGCTCGAAGGCGCCCGTACCCGACTGTCGGAGCTTCGCGTCAGTCAATTCGAAGAACTATGCGACGTGGAGCTACGTCTCGGACGACATCGAGAGATTGTGGACTCACTCATCGAGGCGACCTCCCTGTTCCCTGTGCGGGAGCGCCTACATGGGCAACTCATGGTGGCGCTGTGCCGCAGCAGCCGCCGCGCCGACGCGCTACAAAGCTATGTGTCCCTGCGATACCGCCTTGCCGACCGGTACGGCAGCGACCCCTGTGTCGACCTGCAAGAGCTGCACGCCAAGATCCTGCGCGACGAACAACTGCCGCCCCCGTGCGAGACCGACGACGCCCCGAAAGCCACCGAAGCCGACAGCTGGGCCGTGTCCAGGCCCGCGCAACTGCCGGCACGGCCTAGCCGTTTCGTCGGCAGAACCCGCGAATGCGCCCAACTGACTGCCGCCATCGCGTCGCCGAACCGGGAACCGAAACTGTTGGTGATCTCGGGAGCAGGCGGACTGGGCAAAACCGCGCTTGCCGTAGCGTGGGCACACGACGTCGCCGAGAGGTTCCGCGACGGGCAGATTTTCGTCGACCTCGGTGGGTCCGGTACACAGGAACCCTTGTCCCGCAGTGCCGCGGTGCGGACCGTGCTGTTTTCGCTCGGTGTAGACAGCAAAAACATCCCTTCCGACCCGCACGAGCTGATCTGCCTGTATCGCACCGTGATGTGTCAGCGCGAAGTATTGATCGTGGTCGATGACGCGGATTCGGCGGCGCAGGTTCTCGCTTTGGCGCCCCCGACGTCGAAGAGTCAAATCGTGGCGACCTGCCGCAAACAGCTGCCGTCGCTGGCGGTGCAGCATTCGACGTCGACGTTGACGCTCGAGCCGTTGGATACCGAAGCATCGTTGGCGCTACTGGAGTCTGGACTCGGCAGTCGACGGCTGGCGCACGGTGGTGCGAATGAGCTGGCGGTGTTGTGTGGCGGCTGGCCGTTGATGCTTCGCATCGTGACCGCAGCCCTCGCTACGCGCCCACACCAAACGCTGTGGTCCTTCATGGATGAAGTCGGTGCGCGGGTGGAGCAACTGTCGGTCGACGATGATCAGCGGACCGTAGCCGCGGCGCTTGACGCCGCCATCTCCGACCTCGACCCTGCCGTAGCGCGACTGTTTTCACAGCTCGGCCTGCTTCCGGGGGCGACCGTGAGCCTTCAACTCGTCGCGGCGACTGCCGGGATATCGCTCGTACGTGCACGGCAGCTGCTGGACGCCTTGACCGCCGCCAACCTCGTTGTCGAAACCGCCCAAGATCGGTACTGGGTACACGAACTGGTGGATCGTTACGCGCGGCGCCGGGCAGAGACCCTGCCCGACCGCGAAGCGGTCGAGCGCCGCATTCTGCGCTGGTACCTGATGGTGTTCGATGCCGTGTCACGCAGCATGGATGCCGTGTCGCCGCAGCCTCTCATTGTGGAGCAGCCCGAATGGTTGCCGCTGGGTGCACGGGGCGATGGTGCCGAAGCGTTCATGGCCGCCGAGGAAGCCAACATCGGTGCGATCCTGGAGTGGACACACGACCGGGGCGACTACGAGGTCGGACGGCGGCTGCTAACGCTGGCCGATTCCTGCGGGATCCGTCTGACGGAGTCGGCCTGCGAGCTGGGGCTGCAGTGCGCCGTCCAGCTGCACGATTGGCACGCCGTCGGCGAGGCGCGGGCGCGACTGGGGATCGTGCTCATGCGCGAACAGGTCCGGCTCGCCGACGCCGCCGAGCATCTCATGCGGGCCACGGTGCTGCTCGATCCCGGCGAGTCCCGCTTGCTCGGCCTGACGCGCTTCGCCTTGGGGTATTTGCGGAGGCAGAAGGGTTCCGGCACCGACCTCAATAAGGAGATCGAACAGGCGCTTCAAGACTTGGAACCCGGCCGGGAACCGATGTCGTATTCGCTGGCGCTTTTGGCTCACGCGGAAGTCTGCGTCGCCGCCAACCGTGGCGACCTGGCGCGGGAGCGTTACGCCCAGGCGATGATCCTGTGCGAAGCGACGATCGGCAAAGGCAGCCGGACGTTTGCGATCTCGATGCAAGGCGCCAGGGCGATAACGGGCGCGAAGATCGCGGCCGCGCGCGAGGAGGTCGCCGGCTTCCTGACGAACCCGCGTGTGCAAGTGCTGGACCGCACCATGGCGCGCAACATGATCGACATTGGTGCGGTGGCGGGCCCAGTGGCGGCGCTGGAGCCGACGGTCATGCCGGCACGCATCCCGTCACAGCGAAGAGGAGACACCGTGTTCCGCGCCATGTGGTCCACAGTGCTCGAGTCTGAGGCGAAGCGGTCTTTACCCGCAACCTTGTTCATGCCCATCGCGTAAAAGGAGTGCACGTGGTCAATCCCCGCGCCGAGGAAATGTTTCGCCGGGACTTCGCCTGCCAAAGTGTGGGGATCCGCCTCGACGAAGTCGACGTTGGATATGCGCAACTACGTATGACGGTGGCGCGGTCCATGCTCAATGGTCACGGCGTCGCGCATGGCGGATACCTGTTCCTGTTGGCCGATGCCGCTTTCGCGTATGCGGCCAACAGTCACGGTCCGGTGACGGTGGCCCAACACGCCACAGTGTCGTTCTTCCAGCCCGTCGACGTCGATGACGTGTTGCTGGCGCAAGCCCGGCAACGGTCGCGGCAGGGCAGGAGTGGCATCTACGACGTGACCGTGTCACGAGTGGGGGAAGAGTCGGCGGATCCGCAGATGGTGGCCGAATTCCGTGGCCAATCGATGATGCTGTCCGGCAACCCGTTCGCCGATCGACACAAACACGTGGACGGTCGGGCCTGATTTCTGGGGGTGGGAGCAGTAACGGCTCCCACCCCCAAAGTGCGATCTTTGGTCATCCGGTCAACACGGTCGCCATCTGCGTGCGAACTTGTCGCTTGAGGACTTTGCCGGTCGGGCCGAGCGGGAAATCTTTCTCGCCGTGGGCGATGCGCACCGCATGCAGTTTCTCCAGTCCAGCTTCGGCGAGCTTCGCGTTCGCCAGCTCCAGGACCTCCTCCTGCGTGAGATTGAGTGCGTCGCTTTGCAGCTTGACGACCGCGACTGGCGCCATCCCGACTCCGGAACCGGCGGCGACGCCCACGACAGAACAGTCGAGGATCTGGGCGCTGCAGTCGGCCAACAACACTTCCTCCATCAGCAGGCTGTACACCGGCCCGGTTTCGGTGTCGATCACGTCGACCGTGCGGTCGAGGTGGTAGAAACGACCGTCCGGCTTGCGGTAGGCGATGTCGCCGGTGAGCCAGTATCCGTTGAGCCGGAAGGATGCGGTCAACCGTTCGTTGTTCCAGTATCCGGGTGTCAGCGAGACGCTTTTGACTGCCAACATGCCCACGGTGCCGTCCGGAAGTTCGTTACCGTCCGGGTCGAGAATCGTGGCGTCGTCGACAACCTCGCTCGGTCGACCGACGCACCGGTCGTCGCGTTCGGACTCGGGCGTGGTGACCTGGCCGAACAACGCCATCCCCATCTCGGTCGAGCCGAGGCCGTCGATGTATTGCGATCCGGGAATGTCGGCGTCGGCGGGATGGTCCTGCGGTAGCAGCCACGGCTTGATGAGGCCGGCAGGGCGCCGACCCAAGGTGACGAGCCTCCGAATATGCCCATAATGGGCGGAGTCGCCCGTGTTAAACCACGAATGCACGTTCGCCGCCCCCTTCGTGGGCAGTTCGCCGGTGGCGAGCTCAACGAAGGTGCGCGGGAATGAGGCCATCATGGTCGGTTGAAACGCCTCCATGACGGGCTCGACCGTGGCGCGGCGCCAATCGCCGGCGACCATCGTCGGTAGGCCCAGCAGCGTCGTGGTCAGGAAATAGCTCAAGCCGCCGGCGTGCGTGTGCGGCATCAGCGAATACAGTTTGTCGTCTTCGTCGGTGGGGAACCGCACCATTCGCGGCTGCTTACCTTCCCAAAACTGCCGGTGCCCCAGCTTGCTGGCTTTAGGTGTGCCGGTCGTTCCGGACGAATGGATCAGACCGACAACATCTTCGGGCTGGTGCCGGTACGGGTACTGGTCGGGAAGCGATGTCTGCGAGGTGTCGCAGGACTGCACCTCGTACGACAGGGCGATGAAACGTGGCCGGCTTTGCGGATCAGCCCGGTACGCGGCGGCCAGTTTCGTCGTGTCGTCGGCAACGACACCAACGACCCCGACATGGTTGAGGTACCGCACCATGACGTCGTGCGGCATCGCGTCGTTGATCAACGTCGGGATCGCTCCCAGCGCGGTCAACGCGAAGAAATGGATGAGCGGTTCGAGACCGTCCGGGACCACCACGCCGACCGGTTGGTGCGGGCGCACGCCGTTGGCGTGGTACCAGCTGGCGTACCGGTCGCGTTGCGCAGCGAGCTGTTCGAGGCTGTGCCCGCGCATCGAGACCGCACCGGTGTGATCGACGTGGTGGGTGAACGCGTACGGTACCGAACGGTTCGGGTTGCCTTCGAGGGCGTAATCGAGGAAATTGCCGGCGCCGAGCAGCGGTTCGTCCATGAAACGTTTGCGTACTTCGATCGGCGCCAACGGGGAGCGGTCAGTCATGGTGGTCGTCCTTTTGGTGGGCAGCTATAACTTGGTCCGCCGCGGACTGTCCGCTGCGGATCGCACCTTCCATCAGTCCATAGAACTCGGTGCTGGTTTCGGTTCCGGCCCAATACACCCGGTGGTGTGGGGCGGTGAGATTCGGACCGAGCACGGTCCAATCGCCGGGTCCGAACAGGGCTGCGTAACAGCCCTTGCTGTAGGTTTCGCGCAACCAGTCGGTGACGTGGAAACCGGTCGGTTCACCGAGGAACGGGAACAGACGTTGTGCCTGGTCGATCGCCTGCGTGCGTTGCGTGTGGCGGTCCAGCTGCGAGAAACGGTGTGCTTCGTCGCCGGTCACGAATCCGGTGAGGACACCGACGCCGGTTCCCGAAGAATCATCAACAGTGGACAACAGTGGGCCATGTGCGTTGACCGACCAGCCCGACAAACCGTGCTCGCGCCACACAGGGGACGGGTAGATCAAGTGCACCTTCACGGCGCACCCGGGCGCAGACTGCGAAGTGGAACGGGAAGTGGCCGGTTTCGGCCGGATGTCGATGCGGTCGGCCACACGCGGAGGCACTGCGACGATCACGGCATCGGCGTCGAACCGTTGCCGCGCCGTCGTCACCACGACACCATCCGGACGATTGTCGATCTCGGTCACCGGCGAATCGAGCCGGACATCCAGACCCTCGGCCAGACCCTCGCAGATGCGGTGCGCCCCGCCGTCGACCCGGTCCTGTTGAGCCCCGCCCTCGAACGCGTTCAGGTAGCGGATCCCTCCGCCGGAACGCAGGTAGAAGCCCATGTGCAGCGCGGATATCGATTCCGGGGCCGCCGCCATCATTTCGCCGAGGAAAAGCGGGAAGAACGCTTGCGCGTCCGGATGATTGGTGCGTTCGTCCAGCCACTGCCGTGCCGTGGTCGCGTCCAAGGCTTCGGCATCGGGGGTGAGCCACGGCGCGTCCGGCCGGATCGAGGACGTCAGATCAGCCAGGTGCTCGAACAGGTCGCCGAGAGCGACAGCGTTGAGCGGCGGGAAACGCCCATCCGCGGTGTCGGCGTCGCCGTTCAACTCAAACCGGCTCCCACCTTCCATGTCGGTGGCGACGGTTTTGATGCCGAGCGCTGACATCGTCTCCAGCAGCTGCGTGTGTCGATCGCCCAAATACGCGGCGCCCGCGTCGACCCACGAACCCGGTGACACCTCTATGCCATGCGTCCGTCCGCCGACCCTGTCGCGCGCTTCCACGACGGTGACTTCGGTTCCCGCGTCACGCAGCAGTCGCGCGGCGGTCAGGCCGGCCAGTCCCGCGCCAACTACCACGATCTTCATGACTGCGCACGTCCCAACTGTTTCACCAACGCGCTCGGGGTCGGAGAGACGACGAAGTCGTCGAAGGTGAGTTCGATCCCGCTGCGTTTAGCGATCGCGCTGAGAACCCGAGTGGCCAGGAGCGAGTCCCCGCCGAGTTCGAAGAAATCCGTGTCGGCGCCGATGTCGTCGGTTTCCAACACTCGACGGAAAGTGTCGATCATTTCGTCCACGTTCATTGTTTCTCCTAAGTGACTAATCGAGGTGTGGCGTCGATGGGTGAGCGCCCGATCGACCTTGCCGCTGGGCGTGTGGGCCAACGCGTCGACAGTGATGATTCGTGCGGGCACGAGATGACTGGGCGCGCGTGACCGCAGGTCGCGGGCAACGGTTGCGGCCAGCGCGTTCGAGTCGGTGTTGTCGGCCGGCACGAGGTACGCCAGCAGCGCGGTGCGCCCGGCGTGCTGCGTACCGACGACGGCGACGGCGGACACGTCCCGGTGCGCGCCGATCAGCGCCTCCACTTCGACCGGGTTGACCTTGATGCCGCGAATCTTCAGCTCCGCATCGATGCGTCCGTTGTGGATGAGTGCGCCACTGGGCGATATGGTGACGGCATCGCCGGTGCGGAAGAACCGCTGTCCCTGGCGCCACACGAACTTCCGGTCCGTTTCGGCGTTGTTGTGTACGTAACCGGTCGCCAGGGCGGGGCCACCGATCAGGAGTTCGCCGTCATCAATGTGCTGGACCACGTGCGGCAACGGGTAACCGATCGGCACCGGGCCGGTATCGAAGGAGCCCAGATCGGCAGCATGAGTGATGAGCGTGGTCTCGGTGCAGCCGTAGGTGTTCAACAACCGCACCCGGTCGTTGCCGAGCGCGTCCCACTGCCGCAGCCGCGCCGGACTGGCGGCTTCGCCGCCGATGATCATCAACCTGAAGCAGTCGGGGACCGTCGTGCCTTCGTCGTCCAGATACCGCACGAGCTCGTGCCAATACGCGGTGGGCAGATCCGCTACCGTGACCCGATGTCGCGCCAACAACCGCAGTAGACGCGGGAAGGAACCGGTGTGGGCGTCGTCGTCGAACACGACCGCCGCCCCCGCCGACAACGTGGGCAGGATCTCTTCGAAACATGTATCCCAGTTCAACGACGCGAACTGCAACACCCGGTCGCCCAATGAGACGTCAAACAGGTCCCGAAGCGAGGCGACCGTGGCCGCGATCGCCACGTGTGACGTCTCGACAGGCTTTGGTGTACCGGTCGACCCCGAGGTGAACAGGATGTAGGCGGGCCCCGCGGAACCGACGGCCTCGACCGGTGGTGACTGTTCGGTTGGGACCGCGATCGCGTGAATATCGGTGGGTGAGTCCTGGTGGCTTTCGGTGAGCACGAGGTTCGTGCATTCGGCCGCGGCCACCATTTCCTGCTGCCGCACTTGCGGGAAAGCCGGATCTATCGGGCAGTACGTGCCGCCGGCGGCCCACACTCCCAGCAACGCGACGATCGTGTTCGGCGAGTGGGAAGTGACTACGCCGACCGGGCCAGGGTTCGGTCCGAGCACGCGCGCGAGCGCGTAGGCCCGCCCGAGAAGCTCAGCGTAAGTCCACTCGATTCCGTTATGGATTACCGCGGTTGCCTGTGACTGTGCGTGTCGCGCGATGGCGTCGAAAACCGTGCGTGGCGCGAGTTGTGTCGTGATGTTCATGGTTGCGCGCCTCCATGCGGTGCCAGCCACGCCGACGTCATCGCGATCACGTTCCCGCCGCTGGGATCCACGAGTTTGCGCGCGGCGAATTCCCGCGCCCAAGGGCTAGTCAGGACCCGAAACGGTGGTGACGGCGCGTGGGCGGTGTCGAGAATGACCTCGGCTATCTCGTCGGCGGTCTGCACATCCGGGTGGTCCGTACGGCCAAACCAATCCAGATAGGATTTAAGGACCGGCGTGTACGGCCCGGACTGCCGCGTGACGGATTCGGCAGACCCGCCGGCGTTAGCGGCGAAAGCAGTACCCAACACCGGGCCCGGCTCCACCATCGTCACCGACACTCCCATGCTCTTGGCCGTGGGCGCCAACGCTTCGAAGAAGCCCGCGGTCGCGAACTTGGCTGCCGAATAACTCTCGTTGAACGGCTGGGCGATGATGCCGCGGGTGCTGCCGACCGTGATGATCTTGCCGCCACTGGCCCGCAGATGCGGCATCGCCGCTTTCGTGACCGCGACCGTGCCGAAGAAATTCACCTCGAAACCGCGTCGATACTGCGACATCGCGCATTGTTCGATTGTCGGTACGGTGCCGGCGGAGCCGGCGTTATTGACCAACACGTCGATGCGTTGGTGGGCCGCTATCACCTCGTCCATGCAGCGCGCGATCGACTGCTCATCGGTCACGTCGAGCTGCTGGACGTCGACAGTCACCCCGGCGGCTTGCGCCGCTTCCCGAAGCGCATCGGCGCGACCCAGGTCGCGCATGGTCGCGATGACTCGGTAACCGCGTTGGGCCGCAAGAATCGCGGTGCCCAAACCGATACCGGAGGAGCATCCCGTGATAACCATGCGCGGCTCGTCGACAGGATTCATGCCGGAGTCACCTCCGGTTCCTCCGCGGCCAACATTTCGGCTTCCTTCTGCTCCGCTTTCTCGCGTTCAAGGCGCCGATGGGTGGGCGCCAACGGGATCCAGCCGACGAGGACACCGATGAGAGTCGCACCGACCATCGTGTACTTGGCGGCATTGAGAATGCCCAAAGGACCCGTCAACGCTTCGACCAAGACTCCACCGATGAGTGCGGCGAACGGGATGATGCCCCAGGTGATGGTCCTAAACGCTGCCTGAGACACGGCCTGGTCCTCGGCCGGAACCCGGGCGAGACGGATCGCGGCGGTACTCACGTTGAACCACACCATGAACAGTCCGTACAGGGACTGAGTGACGAATAGGACCAGCGCGGCCGGCAGCCACGGGGCGAGTAGGACACCGAGGCCGACGAAACAGTGCATGAACAGCGAGATCGGCGACATCCGCGCCGGTCCGATCCGTTCACTGACGCGCTGTGCCACGACCGCACCGAGCACGGCGACGACGGCGGCGCCCGACATGACCAGACCGAGCATGCCCACCGACATGTTCAAGCCTCGGTAAGCCAGGATGGGCATGACGGTTACGAAGATGGGGCCGCCCGAGTTCAGCAGGAACGCGCCGAGGACCGTGCCGCGCAGCACCGGGTCCTTCAGGTTGAGTTGCACGCCGCGCTTCAAGCGCGTCCACATCGGAACTGATGCGGCGGTGCGGGTGCCGTGGGGTTTCATCGCGCCGATCGTGGCCGCCGAGAACAGGTACGCGACGGCGTTGGCGAACAGCGACACGACGCTCAGCAACGAATACAGTCCACTGGCGATCGCCGGGCCGATGACTTCGGATGTGGTGCGGCTGCCTTCGAGCCGCGAATACGCCCGCACCCGGTTTTTATCCGGCACGAGTGCCGCGATCGACGTCGTGTATCCGATATTGAAGAACACCGCCGCAGCGCTGACGGTCGCGACGCTGGCGAAGACCAGACCGACGGACAGGAAGCCCATCCAGTAAGCCACCGGAAGAATAGCGATGGCCACGAACCGGATCAGGTCACACCAGATGAGCGTCCAACGCAGGTCCCAACGGTCGACGAGGACGCCGGCGACGAGGCTGAGCAGCGGGATCGCCACCCACTGCGCCATGCTCACCAGGCCGACCTGGAACGACGTGGCGTCGAGGAACAAAATCATGATCGTAGGAACCACGAACAGGTTGATCTTGTCGCCGATAAAGCTGACGGACTGTCCCGTCCAAAAGAGGTTGAAGTCGCGGCCGAGCCGGACCTTTTCGGATGCTTTTGTCATGCCGCCTGCCGACGAACAAGGTTGGAAGTCTTGCCGGTGCGCGGATTAGCGATGAGCGCCTCCACGGTGCTGACCGTCAAGCACGTGGGGTCGCGGTGGAACGCGGTCGTGTGCCCGTAGGCGGAGCTCAGGATGCGTTTATGTATGCGATCGGTGAGGTCTGCGGGCGCGTCGTTCGTCGGCACCACCAGTACCTCGCAGGTTTCGCCGCGGGCCTCGTGCGTCGTGATGACCGTCTGGGCCTGCATGACTCCGGGCTCGCCCAAAACCTCGTCGACGAACTGGTCGGTATTGAACAAGATCCCGCGAAACATTGTGTTCTCGTCACGCCGACCGAGGATGCGAAGGGCGCGACCGGGTTCGCCGCAGGTGCAGCTGACCCATTCACCAGCGTCGCCGGTTTGGTACCGCAGCAATGGGTTCAAGCCGTGCGGCTTGAGTGAGGTGAAGTCGATCAGCTGGTCCTCACCGATGTGGACTAGTTGCGACGGGATCAGGTGCCAGGTGTCGGCGGCGCAGTTCGGAGTGTTGGTTCCGGCAACCCACGTCTCGGTGCTGCCGTACAGGCCCCAGCGTTGGGCGTGCGGCGCGACCGCCGGCACATCGGCTTCCAGCCCAGGGTTCCAGGCTTCGCCCAGGAACAGCACACTTCGCAGGTCGGGCAGTTTCACCCCGTTGTCGCGGGCATAGCCGAACAGGGGGCGCAGCACACTGGGTGTGCCCCCTATCGACGTCACCTGACGGTTGAGTGCGAACTCCAGCCACGTGTCGTATTCGCTGCGGTCCATGGCGCCGAGACTGATGCCTGTGCAGCCGGTCAGGTCGGCGTACGCGTTGACGAGGTAATGGGCGCCCCACATCTTGCCGGCGCCCCAACAGTTGGCGAAAACATCGTTGGGCCCCAACGGTTTCCACTGCTGATAGACCTCGTCCATGTAGAGGCCGGTAGGGGCGTAGCCGAGTTTCGGCACGCCGGTGCTGCCGCCGCTTTGGAACGTCCACGTCGCGCCACGATGTGCTTTGGGGCGCAAATATTCAACGGCTGCGGTCAGGTCGTCTTTGACCATGATGGGCGCATGGATGAGATCTTCGGGGCTGTCGATGGCGACGATGCCTTCGTATCGCGACGCCAGAGTCGGGACGGAACGCAGCCTGGCCAATGTGGATCGGGGGATGTCGATCGATATCGGTCCGGACGAATAGAAACCGGTCATGCTTTAACCTCCTGAAGGAACGCCTGGTGACGGGTGCGATAGGCCTCGAAGCGATCCCGAATGATGGAATGCTGAGTGGCCACGGCTTGAGGGTCGGACGGATCGGGGCACAGAATCCCGCCGTCCATTTCGATCTCGGAGAACCAGAACTTCTCGCCGTCGTGAAGGAAGTCGACGCAGGCGAACGGGACCGGCAGCTTCTTGGCGATCCACGACATCGCCTCGGACAGTTCCTCCGGGAGCGGACAGAACCACATGGTGGCGCCGGTGGTGAATTGTGGATAGATGGCGCCGTCGCCGGACGCGCGCACCATGACGGTGTGTGGCTTACCGTCGATCATGAAGACGCGGTAATCGGCGGTGTTGTCGCCCAAGAACGGTTGCAACACCATGGTCGTGTCCCCACCCTGTGCCAGGCTGAGCAATCCCCGCACGTCGTGGGCGTCGCGCGCAAGGTTGATGCCGCGTGACGCGCACCAGCCGGCGGGCTTGGTGAAAGCAGGGTAGGGAAGGTCCTCGATCGCGACTTCGTACTCGTCGTACAGCAGGTCACGGCCGGTGCCGATGCGGACCGTCGGTACCGGCGGTACCGGGCAGTCCCGGAAACGCAGCAACGTGGCCAGCTTGTCGTTGCCGACAGCCGCCATGTCCGTCGGGTGTGGAAGATAGAATCCGGCTTCCTCCAGCACAGCGTACAAAGTGAACTGATTGAACGCATCCACCGTCTGGTACGGCAATGTGTACGGGGTCGAGATGAAGACCGTGTCGTGCGGCGTGACGCGTTCGCCGTCGATATAGAACTTCGGATCCTGTGGGTTCAAGGCATCGACCACCACCGCTTCGGGGGCTACGCGCTTGAAGGACAGCCCCATATCGTTGGCGATCTGCGCATAGGTCTCCCAAAACGCCCCGCTCCATTTTGCCTGCGTGCGGGTCGATTCCCGGTCTGGGAAGAGCCAGATGATGCGCCGTAGCGTGCTTTCATTGTTGGACATCATTCACCGTTTCGATAGTTGCGTGGCCCCTGCCGAAAGGGGAGCAACTCGAGCTTTCCAACGCCCGCTACAGATCCGCTGTAAAAGCGCTGGACACCGACGTGCGGTCGATCTGCAGCGAATCTGTAGCGCGATTGGTCATGTTTGGGCGGATGGCAATCGCGTTGAAGGTGAAGGGTCCGTTATGAGAACGAAAAAGTATGTCGTCGTGGTCGACGCCTACTCGCCGACGCGGCGTCTGGCACCGCATTTCCATAAAGCCGGGTACGACGTCATCAGGGTCCAAAGTACACCGGAAACCCCGTTGGTGTACCGATCCGATTTCGATCTGTCGCCGTACGCGGTCAACATTGTGCATGACGGCGATATCAACGCGACTATGGCGCAGTTGGAGCCGTACGCTCCCGAGGCGGTCATTGCCGGAGGCGAAAGCGGGGTCGAGCTGACCGACCAACTCAGCGAGGCTATGGGGCTGTTGACCAACGGCACCGGCTACAGCGTCGCCCGGCGCGATAAATACGTGCAGATGGAGACCGTGCGGGCCGCAGGCTTGCGCGCCACCGCCCAGTTGTTGGTGTCGTCGCCTCAGCAGTTGGCGCAGTGGCACGCCGACATTGGCGGTCGGGTCGTGGTCAAGCCGATCCGCAGTGCGGCCGGCGACGGCGTCGCCTTCTGTGACACACCAGAGGAATCGGTGGCTGCATATCATTCGATCCTGGCGTCCGACAGCGTGTTCTCGGCACGCAACGAGGCGGTCGTGGCTCAGGAATACCTTGCCGGCGGCGAATACATCGTGGATTCGGTGAGTCGCGACGGCCAGCATCATGTTACGGACATCTGGAAATACGAGAAGATCTCGGCCAACGGGATCGTCGACCTCACCACGGGAATCCGACTCCTGCCCAAGTGCGGTGAGGTGCAGGACCGTCTCCTGCCGTATGCGGCCAACGTCCTCGACGCGCTTGGCGTGTCGCACGGCGCCTCGCATCTGGAGATCAAGATGACCCCGACCGGACCGTGCCTGGTCGAGGCCGCGGCGCGTATGGCAGGGCTCGACATTCCTTACTACTCGCAGCAGTGCATCGGCGAAGCCCAACTGGAATGGATCGTCGACGCGTACACGGATCCGGATCGTTTCGCCGCGCGCTGGAAGAACGACTACCGACTGACGAAGCATTTCGTGTCGGCGATGACCGTGTCGCACATTGAGGCGCCGCTGCGGTCCTACCCGAAGATGTCTCGTCTGCGCGAATTGGAGAGCCTGCACGACATCCGCATGCTGGTTCCGGAGGGCGGCCAGCTTCGACGCACCGTCGACGACATGTCGTGTCCGCTCGTGGTGAACCTGGCCGACTCGGTGGAGGAAGTCGTGATGCGGGACTTCGGCACCGTGCGCTATTTGGATGGTCCGGACTTCTACGAGGTGGGGGAGGAGCTGTTATGGCTGCACGCCCACACATGGTGATCGTTCACCGTTGGTTGGCCGACTATGCGCACTACGAACGCTACGTGGACCATTCGCGTTACGCCGTCAGCTATGTGACCACCGAAGTCGGCGCGCCATCGTTGCCGGCCAGCGCAGCCGAAGTCGCGATTGTGGACGCTACCGACGATCTACCTTCGGTGGCTGATGCCGTGAAGCGCCTGGCCGAGAATCAGGGCCGCCCGGAAGCGATCATCGCGTTGAAGGAAGACGACCTTCTTGTCGGTGCACAATTGCGTCAGCAATGGGGATGCCCCGGTCCTGACATTGACGATGTCATTCCGTTCCGCGACAAGCTCGTCATGGCGGGTCTCGTATCGAGGGCGGGTCTGGCGGTTCCGGCCCACGCGCCTGTGCGTCACCCACACGACGTCGTCGAGTTCGGTAGAGATCACGGCTGGCCGGTCGTCGTGAAACCGTGCGCGGGCAGCTCCAGCGCCGGCGTCATCAAAGTGGATGGTCCCAGCGAATGTGCCGGTCTCGAATTCGCGGAAGGAGAACCCCACCTCGTTCAGGCATTCGACGGGCGCCAGATCTACCATGTGGACGGCTACTTCGACGGTACGACGATGGGACCATTGCGGGCCTCGCGTTATGTCAACAACTGCTTGGGTTTTCGGACCGGCGATACGCTCGGTTCGGTCGAAGAAGACGATCCCGACCTGATGCGCAGCATCACGGCGTTTTCGACCGGCGTGATGCGGGCGCTGAGCCGTAAACCGGTCGTGTTCCATCTTGAACTGTTCGTCGACCGTGTCACGGGGTCGTGCGCCTTCCTGGAAGTGGGCGCTCGTGTCGGTGGCGCCGAGATCCCGTACCTGTGGCGCGAGGTGCACGGTTACGACCTCATGGAGTCGGCGTTTCGTTTGCTGGCCGGCCAGCGCGCCCTGCCGTGGCCGCGCTCCATTGATGCCGTCGCCCCCGCTCCCGGAACGGACGTGGCCGGCTGGTTGTTGGCCCCGGCACCCACCCAGCGGCCGTGCCGCATCACTCATGCCACGTCGATGGTGGGGCGTGTACCGGGACCGTACGCAGAGGCGTTGCTTCGGCCGGGCGAAATCCTGCCGGCGGCCGATGCGTATTACGAACATGTCGGCGGACGCTTCCGGTTCCGTGGCCGTACATCCCGTGAAGTTGAGGACGCGATCGTGGCGACATCGCGCGACTTCCACGTCAGCGGTGAGCTGGCAATCCAGCGGCACCGACAGCCCGCATAGCGCGAACGTGGATGCGTCTAAGGCAGAAAATATTGGGTTCGTAGCTCCTACCATGGGGGCCATGACACGCAAAATGCCTGTATACGAGCTAAACGACGGCATCCACGTTCCGGTCATGGGTTTCGGAACGTACAACCTGCGCGGCGAGGCAGGTGTCAAGGCCATTCACTCCGCGGTTGATTACGGCTACCGGCTACTGGATTCGGCGTTCAACTATGAAAACGAGGGCGCCGTCGGCAAAGCCGTGCGCACATGTGGGGTGCCGCGTGACCAGATGCGGGTCTGTTCCAAGCTTCCGGGACGTCACCAGCGTTATCGGGCCGCCCGCACCGCGATCGAAGAATCGTTGTACCGTACCGGACTCGACTACTATGACCTTTACCTGATCCATTGGCCGAACCCGAGCAAGGACTTGTACTCGCAGGCGTGGGAAGCGTTGATCGACGCGAAGGAGCGGGGACTCGTGCGGTCGATCGGGGTCTCGAATTTCTTGCCCGAACACCTGGATCGGCTCATCGACGACACCGGCGTCGCACCGAGCGTCAACCAGATCGAGCTGCACCCGTACTTTCCGCAGCGGAGGCAACGCGGCGCCGACAACGTACGCGGCATCCGCACCCAGTCGTGGAGTCCGCTGGGCCGTGCCAGCGCGGTGCTGAAAGAACCCGAGGTCGTGGACATCGCTCAACAGCACGGCAAGTCGGTGGCGCAGGTGATTGTGCGTTGGCACATCCAGTTGGGTTCGATTCCGATCCCGAAATCGGCGCACCCCGCGCGGCAGGAGGAGAATATCGACGTCTTCGATTTTGAGCTGACGTCCGCACAGATGGCCACGATCAGTGGCCTCGGTCGCGAAGACGGACGCACCGAGGAGCAAGACCCGGCCGTTTACGAGGAGTTTTAACCGGCTTAACCTGCATTCCCGCAACCGCTGCTCATTGCGCGGTGTTCGGGTTCGTTCGGAAACGATGCGCTGACCTCGATCATTGGGCAACGTGTGGGCCAGATGCGAACGCATCAGGATGTTTTGAACGATATGGAGGATTTTATGTCCAAAGTTCAGACAGAAAAGGCCCGCCCGGTTGATGTAGTCCTTGGTGACCTGTCCAAGGAGCTGCCGAGCAAACGTGAATCGAAGGACTGGCCGACCTGTGCGAGCATGTACTGCGTGTAATTAACGCGCTCAGAGAATCCATTCGGCTTCGGCCGCTGTAATTGCCGATACTGATTGATTCGAGGATGCTATGTCCAAAATCAATGAAGGCAAGTCCCGTCCGGTTGATGTAGTCCTCGGCGAACTGTCGAAAGAACTACCTCGCCAGCGGGAACAGAACAAGGACCCTGTCACCTGCACAAGAGTCTATTGTGAACCCTGGTAGGGATTCCCAATCGCATGACTAATGGGCCGCGCAGCCAGAGAGCATGCGCGGCCCGCCACACATGAGTCGGCACAGGTGAATGGCCGACACGCATCGCGTGAGTAGCCGAATGACAGTGGGTGTGCCCAGCGGGCCATGACATGAGATCCCCCTGAGCTGGCCGGCGGTGTAACGATCTGTTGATCCGTTCCGGCCTTGGGCCATTGGAAAATCGATGGGCCCAGAACTATGGCGAAGTGTTCGCTTCGCCTGACCTTGAGAAGAGGAAATCCATGTCCAAAGAAAAAGCATCGAAGACCCGTTCGGTGGATGTCGTTCTTGGCGAGCTGACGAAAGAGCTGCCGAAGCAGCCTTCCAAGGACCCCGTCACTTGCATGAACATTTACTGCACCCCGCTTTAACGGCTGGGCCGCGGCGCACACCGACGGTGTGCGCCGCGGTACACCGCTACAAATTCCACAGTTTTACGCGCTACGCCGGAGGTGGCCATGGAAATGACACGACTGCTACCCAAAGCCGGCACCGAGGAAGTTGCCGCCTTGCCCGAACCGGTGCGCGTTCTCCTCGACCACCTTGCGAGTACCGCGAGCGTGGCCGGTATTTTTCCGCCGATCGCTCGGCCTGCGCAGGACGATCTCATCGTCTGCGAAGAACCGGGCCTCAACCCGGCCCGGGTGGACGCCTTGGGCGCCGTCCTCGGCCACGCAACCTTTCGGCCCGTCGTCAAGACCATCGTCGCCCTCGACTCATGGTGCAAGACCATGGTCGAGAAACATGCGGAGCGGGTCAAGCCCGGTGTACTGGCCATCACTAACACGGACCTGTTCGGGCCACTACTTTCGGAGATCTTCACGGTCTGCGCGTTCACGCATGCGGCGCGGGCCGCGAGCCGAGCCGCCCACCGCCGCCGCCAGTTGACACGCGCGCTCGAGATTTTCCTTGAGCGGCTCGACAGCGACATGGCTTGCTCCTGGATAGACGAACCGGCCTTTGAGGGGCCGGTGACGGGCGTATCCGCATGTGGAGCCGAGACCCACAATGGGGGATCGCGGGTCCTGCGGGTGACGCTCCAGGGGGGAGCGGTCGTGGCGTACAAACCGAGTCCGGCGCGCGGCGACGCCCTCTTCTCGGCTCGCCACAGTCTCGGGGACGAACCCTCCACTTTTGGGCTGATCAACGATCTGGCCGATGGGCGATTCCGACTGCCGCAACTGCATTGTTGGCGCGGCGCCGGTTACGACAGCCACGATTACCTGTGGCAGGAGTGGGTGTCGGCGCCGACGCAGATGGCGCCACTGACTCCGCGTCTGTCCGGCCCCGTGGTTGAGCCGGACGTGGCGGCCGAGATGTGGCGCGATGCGGGCGCGCTCGCGGCCGTGTGTTTCGCGTTCGGAATCGGCGACCTGATCGAAGGCAATGTGCTCGTTGGCCCCAACGGTCCTGACGGTCGGCTCCGTTATGTACCGGTCGATATCGAGGTGTACTTTTCGGATATTCAACGACTGTGGGGGACGGGTCTCATTCCCGGCCCCGACGACGCGCTTCACCATGTCGGTTTCGAAGACCGGCAACGGGAATGCGGGGTCGATGCACCGTGGGCGTACCTCGATTTCGATGGTGACGACGCCCCGCGGATATGCCGAATCCGGAAGCCGTGGGCTCGCGGTGAGACGCGTACCGTCGTCACCGACAGCAACGGAAACGTTGGCTACAGTGCTTATCTGCCGCAGTTTCTGCGCGGCGCCTTCGAGGCCTGGGTGCTCCTGAACGGGCAGCGAGACCGGATCGCGCGGAATTTGGCGGCCCATCGCCGGGACAATCGAATTCGCGTGGTGCCACGACCGACGGCCGTCTACGACGACGAGCTCCAGCGTCGACTGTTCACACCGGATAAGAGTCCGGAACTGGAATTCACCAAGGACGAACAGAACCAGTTGCACAACGGCGATGTGCCCTACTTCTTCGTGAGTGCGCAAGGAGGGTCCCTGCTTAAACAGGCGACCCGCGGCGACACGACCACGCGGTTTCGGGTTGCCGGTGACGACGTCCCGCGCCCCTGCGTCATACCGAGCGAGGATGCGTTGCACGGTCGCGCGTGGGACATGACCGGCTTCGGTGTTTTCGTCCGGGATGCGGTCGAATACGTTCGCGCGAACGTGCCGATCGCCGCATGGGCCGACCATGACGAGGATGTCTCCATCGACCTGTGGGATATCGCGTGCGGCCAGGTACGGTTCGGATTCAGCGAGTTCGGCCAGGACCTCAATTACTGCTGGAACGACGACACCGTGAACCTGGAACCGATCGAGCCGCAGGATCGGCCCCATCACGAAGTCGGCGACTACGCGGAGGTCGCCGAGAAGCTCGAACGCATCGGCGATGTGGACGGCGCGATCCGCGAGCCCTGGGCGCAGGGCGGATTCAGCGACGACGAGGCCGCGGCGAAGCTCGAGCGGTTGACACGCAGCGCGACGGATTACCTCACCGATGTTGTGGCGGTGCACGGGTGGCCGAGCGCGGACAAGGTCGGTCGGGCCGCCGCAGAATCGGCGGTGGCCTTGCTGCAGCACCGACACGGGGCGACCACGCCGTTTCAGCGGCACTGCCTGGCGTTGCTGCGCGATGAGGCGCGACGGGATCGCCAATTGTTGAAGATGGTGGCGTATCTGACGGACGCGATGCGGCTACAGGACGACCGTCCACAACGGTACGGCACGAAGTTCGAACGCGACGGTGACGCGTTGGTGCCCTGTCAGCTCGACGGAAGCGCCGATGACGTCGAGAAACGTCGGGAGGAGATTGGCATGGTCTCCCTGACGGAATACGCACAGATCCTGCACAACCGTTTCCCATTGTCGAAGGCGGTCAACACATGAACGATTCGTGGATACACACGCTGGCGAAGCATTGGGGCCGGGAACCGGTGCATGTGCCCAACGCGTTCGGCGGTTCACCGTTGCCGACCGGCGACGTGTTCTCGACGGTCATCGACGTGTGCGCGCCTTTTCGCGCCGGCACGCGGATGCGGGCATTGCCCGACGTGGCGGTATGGACCCCGATGGGGCGGACGCGGGCGTTGCATGACTTGCTGCCGGACTCCGGAGACGACCCGCGCACGTATGCGAAGAAAATGCGTGCCGAGCTCGACGCCGCCGGGTTCTTGGTGCGGATCGCCGAAGGTTTCATGGGCAACTACCGTCTGTGGTCCCAGATGCGGGACCTCGTTCGATCACTGTGGAAACGCGTGGGTTACCCGGTCGTCCCGGTCAAGACGTTCATCCGGTTGGGATCCAATTTCGAGGTCCATCTACCGGCCGATGAGGTGGCGCAGGCGGGGATCACGTTGGTGCTTTCGGGTGGAGCCGACATCACGATCAGTGGCGGAGGCAAGACCGTCGACATGACGGTCGGAACGGGCGACGTGGTCTACCACCCGGCAGGGTTCGCGCGCACGGAATCGTTCCACGACGACTACATGGCCGTGCAGGTACAGGTCATCGAGGATTCCAGGCAACTGTCGGCATCGGTCTTCAATCGCGGCGCGCTGGCGGTGGACAACGCTTTGGATGTCGATAAAGTCCCGTACTTGCAGTTGGATTCGTATCACGGCCGGATTCCTGCGGCGGGTCCGTTTAAGACGACGGCCGAAACCATGCGCGACAACTTGGACCCGGAATCGGAGGCGCGCATTTCGGCGATCCTGTGGACGCAGCAGACGAGCGCCGCATGCCTGGATCCGGCCCCTGATCCACGGCAGCCGATCGAGTTCGAACCGGACACGAGAGTGCGATTGAGCAGTCTCGTGGTGCGTAATCCTCAAGCGGACGGTAGCGAAATGTGGGCCGCCAACGGGCACGCGTTCAGCGTGCAGGGCGAGGCGGCCGCCGAGTGGTTGCAGGAATTCAAGCAATGCACCGACGTCACGGTGGAGGAACTGTGTGGAGGTTCGCAAGGCCTGGAGGCACTGCTGCAACGGTTGTACGTCATACGCGCTGTCGAGATGGTCGCGCAGGATGGAGGCAGTGATGTCTGATGTGAATGTGGAGACCACGTTCGATTGGGAGACTTTCGCCCGCAAGTACTGGAATCGGGCTCCGGTGCTGTACACGAACCTGGCCGACCCGCCTTTCGTTCCCGACGAGGTTTTCACCGCAGCTACGAACGCGAGCCGACGGGCAGTGAACCTGACGATCGGCCGGTTCCAGCAGGACATCCCGGACGCGTACCTGCCGACGCACGATGACGGTGACTTCGACGGCTACATCGACCGGGTCGCCAAGCAGCTGGACGGGCAGCCCTATGCGCTGATGGTCAACGGTTTCCATATCTTCGATTGGGCGATGTGGAAGCGTCAGCGCAGGTTTTATCGGGGATTGTGGCAGCAGATCGGTGTCCCTGCCACCAGTGCGATCACCACGTTGTTCCACGGCAACTATGAGTCGAGCCCGGTGGGTGTCCATAAGGATCGGTTCGCGACGTTCATGTTCGCGTTGCGCGAGCGCAAGCGGATGCGGTTTTGGGCCCAGCGTCCCTGGACCGAGAATGTGTCGACGGTGCTTAAATACCAGGAGTATCTGCCTAGCTCGTTTGCAGTCGATGTCGAGCCGGGCCAGATGCTGTATTGGCCGTCGAGCTATTTCCACGTCGGCGAGAGTGGGGACGGCCCGCCTGCCACCAGCGTGAACGTCGGGGTGCCGGTTGATGGGCACCGCGCGATCTATGAGCTGCCGAAGTTCTATAAGGACTACGACCTCGAGATGCTCGTGAGCGAGAGCATGGAGTCGTATCTGCCTTCGCTCGATGTCGCGATGACATCGCCAGGGCCCGACGAGGATGGCGTGTTGACCAGCTCAGTGCCGGACGCCATGTCGGGGGCCGTGTCGGCTTTGATTGAGCCGTTGTCCGGTGCGCGGTTGACGGATCGGGCGGCGCAACGATCCGTGGCGTGCGTGACGGCAGGCGGCTATGAGCCGGTGCCGGCTCTGCTGGAACCGTGCGCGCTGCCGGACGACACGCGCGTGCGCATGGGCGAGGACGAGGTCTGCGCGTGGACGCCTACCAGCAACGGGACGATGGTGTGCGGGGTGAACGGTCGCGTCGTGGAGACCGCGTTGACCTCGGACCAACTCGACGTGATCGTCGACAGGTTGCGGGCCGGTGGCGGCACGGTCGCCGAAGTCTTGACGGACCTTCCTGACGCGGGTCTAGCGCAGGAGGGGCCGCTTCCCGCTTCGAAGGAGGACGGCCGGCGACTGCTGGAGGAGTTGTACCGATTCTGTGGTGTGGAACTCGGCTAGAGACACTTTGACGCTAGGTGTTGCATTAGCGATCTATCATTCATAGGGTCATATATGACTATGTAGCGTTATTTGGGGCGTGCAAATCTATGATTCACGCGTGCGGATGTAGGGACCCGATCGCGGTCCGCAGTCTTGACGACATAGCTGAATTCTTGTCCACCGCACGCAGTAATGCGAAGCATGCGTCCTTTCGCGAGATCCGGCGTCGTATCAAGGACGAGCGGCAGAAGAAGGGCGTTCCGGAGCCGCCACCGTCCGTCGCCACGATCCACGGCTATTTCCAGCGTGGTCGTAAACGAATTAATGTGGAAACCGTGCGTGAGATCGGCGCGGCGCTCGGCTTGGACCAGGATGCGTTGCGTTGGCTCCAACGGGAATGCCGGCTCATTGTCGACGGCATACATCGATCCATGGCGGTGCCGATCGCTACACAAATACCCGCGCCGACGTGGTGTTTCCATGGGCGAGATCGGCAACGGGAGCTGGCCAGACGTTATATCCGGGGCGGTCAAGCGGCCGACCGTTCGACGGTGATCACGCTGCGCGGTCCGGCCGGTGTGGGAAAGACCGAACTGGCACACCGAATCTGCGCCGACCTGGCGGAGGATGGGCACCCGCACGGGCCCGCGCTGAGCGTCGATCTGCGCGGCTATCACGCCGCCGAACCGCCAGCCGATTCGGTGGCGGTGCTGCGCGGCTTCCTGAAACGGTTGGGGATGAAGCCGCAACAGGTCGACAGCCTCACGCGCGCGAGATTCGCCGAGGAATTCAGTCAGATGTTGCGGTCCGGAGGCGCCGTCGTCGTCCTCGACAATGCCGAATCGGCGGCGCAGGTGGAGCCGTTGATTCCGCGCTACGGCGCCAACATCGTGATCATCACCAGCCGCCGGTCCATCGACGTGCCCGGGACTGAGCACATAGATCTGGACGTGTTGGACCGCGACGATGCGGTCTCGCTGCTGCGCAGTTACGATCCGGTCGATCGCATCGACGGCGACGCACAACGCACACGGACCCTTGTGGACCTGTGTCAGCAATTGCCACTCGAATTGACCGTCGTCGGTAACGCCTTGCGTGACAAGCCGGACTGGACACTGGCGGACCATGTCGCCCGCATACGGGGTCTGCCCATCCATGAAGCCAGCCACCATGCCCTGCTCGCCTCGTACCGCGTTCTGCCTGCGCCGGCCCAGCGACTGTTTCGATTGCTGTCAATCTATCCGGGGCGGGCGATCGATATCGAGGCCGCCGCGGCACTGACTGGGCAGTCGCCGCGCGACACATCTGCATTGTTGTCGACGCTCCACGACGAGAGCCTCCTGAAATGCGACAACTCGAAGCGATACCTCTTCTATGCCACGGTGCGGTCCTTCGCCAGGCGCATGGCGGTCGAGGAGGAAGCCGCCAGCGCGCAATATTCGGCACTGCAGCGACTGCGGGAACGCAAAACGAAACAGGCGATGATCCGTCACCGCGACCGGCGAAATGTGGCCCTACCGCACGGATGGACGCGCACACAACGGTCGGCCTGAACGCGGTGAGCGAATAGACAACGTCGGCCACTGGAATCGCGCGACGAGCGACGATACATTGACCATCAGGGCTGTCGTATTTGTGCGTTCGTTGTGGATCGCCGCTGATCCGGAAACGACGCAGGATGCGACGGTCTTCGTCGTCTTCTCACTGTTTTAAGGAGTGCCTTCGTGGCCGGCCACGTGTCCTCGGTGCCGCAGAAACCGCGGTTGGTGACGCCCCGACTCGCGTGGTTGTTGACAGGTTCCTTGCTGTCGCTGTCGAGCTTTTTCCTCCTGATGACGGTGGCGCCCCTGTACGCCAGCAAATCCAGCGGAAGTTCCGTCGACGCCGGTCTCGTGACGGGGGTGATGATGCTCGCCACCGTCGCGATCGAGCTAGTGATGCCGCAGTTGGTGGCGAGATGGGGATACCGCAACGTCATGATCGCCGGCTATCTGCTGCTGGCTATCCCGTCGTTGGTGCTGGTGCCGTTCGACCAGTTCGGCGCCATCATTGCGGTGGCGTTCGCGCGCGGGATCGGTTTCGGGATCGTCGTCGTCGGTGCCACCGCGCTGGCCGCCGAGTTCGCGGCGCCAGGGCGGCGAGGCGAAACCCTCGGCTTGTACGGCGTCGCGGTGTGCGTGCCGTCGATCTTCGGGCTGCCCTTGGGGGTCTGGCTCAGCGAGAACGTCGGCTTCACGGTGGTTTTCGTGCTGGCTTTCCTGTGTGCATTGTGCGCGTTGGTCGCCGTCGGCGCCTACCCGAACACGCGCAAGCCGTACGTCGGCACGTCCGGTGTCGCGGCCGCCGCCGCAAGGCCCGCGGTGCTGCGGCCCGCGTTGATCTTCACGGCCGCAGCGACGGCCACGGGTGTGTTCATGACTTTCTTGCCGCTGGCGGTGAGCATCACCGATTCCGGCTCGGTCGTGGTCGTGGCTTTGCTGGCGCAGACGACGCTGACGTCGGTGTTTCGGTGGTTGGCGGGCCGGCTGTCTGACCGGTTCGGGGCGTCGCGGCTTCTGCCTCCCGCAGTGGCGGCGGCCGCGATCGGGGCCGCCTGCATGTACGCCACGGGCAGCGCAGCGATGGTGATCGGCGGCATGTGCATCTTCGGCATGGGCTTCGGCATGACACAAAACCTCACGTTGACGATGATGCTGGACCGTACGGACGCCGGGGGCGTTGGAGCGGTGAGTGCATTGTGGAATATTGGTTACGATGGCGGCATGGGTATCGGTGCGGTCGGTTTCGGCTACCTGGCAGTCGTGACCGGTTACCCGATCGGTTTCGCGGTGCTGGCGGGTGTACTGGCCGTCGCGGTGATCCCGGCATTCCTGAGGACGAAGGTGCCGGTCGTGGCGCAAGCGGAGCCCGAAGCTGTCGCCGGGCGCGCGGGCTGACTACCGATATCGAACGCTTCACGGTCCGCACCGTCGCGGTGTGGCTCGTGGGCTGGTCATCGCCACGTTCGGCAATAGACTGTAGGTATGGGCGACGAGGGCTTCTTCGGTTCCGGGTCCGTGACGTGGCGGGTCCATGTCGAGCCAATCCTGTGGGTCGCGGGATTGCGAGCCATGTATCTACAGAGTCTGCACCCGCGGGTCATGCGCGGCACATACCAGAATTCGGCATTGTTTGACACGGGCAAGGCGTGGAACCGCTTCCTGCGGACCGCGCAGTTCGTCAACGTGCGCACGTTCGGGACCAAGCCGGAAGCACGCCGCGCCGCGGAGCGTGTCCGCACCATCCACGCCAAACTCCGCGGCTTCGACCCGCAGACGGCGACGGCGTTTCGACTCGATGAGCCCGAGTATCTGCAGTGGGTTCATTGCGCCGAGATCGGTTCGTACGCCGAGATAGCGAAACGGGCTGGCGTCTTCGACGATGACGATCAGGTCGATCGCTACATCGACGAGAACCGCAACTCCGCAGAGCTTGTGGGATTGGACCGCGAACGGGTCCCCGACAGTGCCGCCCAACTCGAGGAGTATTTCGCCTCGATGCGGCCGAGACTGCAGCTCACAGGCGACGCGCTGCGCGCCGTCTTGGCTTCCTTCCGTCCACCGATGCCGCGACGGATCGCAGCTTTGCGCCTGGGGGTCCCGTTCGTGACGACGCTGGCGTTGAACTCCCTGCCGGCTTGGGCGCGACGCATGTACGCGATCCCCGTTCTGCCCGGTACCGACGCCGTCGTGACTGGTCAATTGCGTGCGTTGCGCGTCGCGACGCGGGCGATCTCACCGGGCCCGCTCGACAAACGGATCGCCGACGCGCGTCAAGCGGCACACGAGATGGCGAGTGGGACGTTTCGTTCCGCGCTAAGAGCTTGATCGGGTGGGGCCGGGCTCATCGCGGCCCCACCCGATTTGTGGTTGCTCGATCTATGACACGAACGACCGCACGGCGGCGCTCAAGTCGATGAGTCCTTTCTTCGCGTCAGTGAACAGCATCCCGGTCCTCGGATTCGTGTACAGCTCGTTGTCGATCCCCGCGTATCCGTGGCCCATGGACCGTTTGATCACCACGATGCTGCGCGCCTTATCGACATCGAGGATCGGCATGCCTGAGATCGCGTTGCCGGCGCGCCGGGCCGCCGGGTTGGTGACGTCGTTGGCGCCGATCACAAGCGCGACGTCGACCTGCGGGAACTCGGGGTTGATGTCGTCCATCTCGCGCAACTGCGGATACGGGACGTTCGACTCCGCGAGCAGGACGTTCATGTGTCCAGGCATCCGACCGGCCACGGGATGGATGGCGTAGTTGATGGAGACGCCGTGTTCCTCCAGCAGTTCCGCCAGCCCGGCCAGCTCGTGTTGCGCCTGTGCGGCGGCCAAGCCGTAACCGGGAACCACGACCACATTGCGGGCGTAAGCGAGCTGGATCGCCACGTCGTCGACGTTGACCGAACGCACATCGGCACCGGATGTGTCCGCGGCGTCGGGGGCGTCCGCGGTCCCGAAACCGCCAACAATGATGTTGAGGAGCGAACGGTTCATCGCGTCGGCCATCAGCTTCGTCAGGATCGTTCCGGCCGCCCCGACGAGGGCGCCGGCGACGATCAGGATCGTCTCGCCGAGCACGAAGCCGGACATGGCCACGGCTGTACCGGTGAACGCGTTCAACAACGAGATCACGACCGGCATATCGGCCCCACCGATCGGCAGCACCATGGTCACGCCGAATATGAGCGCCGCGACCAGCAGCACGGTCAAGGCGAGCACGCTACCGGGCTGGGCGACCAGCCAGACCGATCCGCCAACGAAAACTAGCCCGAGCACTGCGTTGAGAACCCGGGCTCCGGGAAAGACGATCGGGCTGCCGGAGATGATGCCTTGTAGTTTGGCGGCGGCGATGATCGACCCAGTGAACGTCACGGCGCCGATCACGATGTCCAGGGCCCCGGGGACCGTGACGGCGGCGCCGACGGGACTGGCGTCAGCGCTCAACTGCAGGTGCTCGACCGCCAACAGGACGGCCGCGCCGCCGCCGACGGCATTGAAGATGCTGACTAGCTGCGGCATCGCGGTCATGGCGACCGATCGAGCCAGGTACAGCCCGACGGCGGAACCGGTGGCGGCGCCGCATAGCAGGACGATCCATCCAGTCGCGTCGATCGCGCCGTCTTCGACCAGCAGGATCCCGGTCGACACGATCGCGACCGCCATGGCCGTCGCGGACAGCAAGTTGCCGCGCCGCGCCGTCGCGGGCGAATTCATGAGGTGGAGCCCCAGCACGAGGCATGCGGCGGCGGCGAGGAATACGTAACGGATGACGAGTTCGAGGGGGCTCATTTCTTATTACCTCCCGTTGAGGCGGCGTCACCGGGCTTCGGGCGTGCACGGAACATGTGGAGCATGCGGTCGGTGACGACGTATCCGCCGACCACGTTCATGAACCCGAACGCGACGGCCACGAACGCCAGGAGATACCCGAAGAAGGAATCCGCCGACGCCGTTATCAACATGGCACCGATGACGACGATGCCGTGGATCGAGTTCGCGCCCGACATGAGCGGGGTGTGCAATGTCGCGGGCACTTTGGATATGACTTCGAAACCGACCAGGACACCGAGGGTGAAAACGGTGACGGCGGTCAACAGTTCGATGCTCATGATGCTGGTCCTTCTGACGTGACGACGGCTGAAGCGTCGTCGGCGACGGTGACGGCGGGGCTGACGGTGGCGCCGTCGTGGGTGACGAGCGTGGCGGACGTGATGTCGTCGGTGGCGTCGATCGAGGGCTCGCCGTCGGCGAGGACGTGGCGGAGCATGGCCGCGATGTTGCGGGCATAGGTGTGCGAGGCTGCCGGCGCCATGTCGGAGGCGAGGTTGTCGTTGCCGATCACGATGACGTTGTCGCTGACGGTTACCGTCTCGTTGGCCTTGGAGAGCGCCACGTTTCCGCCCCATGGCCCCGCGGCCATGTCCACGACCACGCTTCCCGGCTGCATCGCGTCCAGCGCCGCTTCCGTCACGAGCTGAGGCGGGGGTCCGCCCGGGACTTTCGCCG
Organism: Candidatus Stackebrandtia faecavium; assembly: GCA_019112895.1. GTDB lineage: Bacteria > Actinomycetota > Actinomycetes > Mycobacteriales > Micromonosporaceae > Stackebrandtia > Stackebrandtia faecavium. The sequence continues at coordinate 62,547 of DXIM01000010.1, read as the reverse complement.
TGGTGATGACGATGTCGAATTTGCTGATGTGGTCGGACAATTCCTGCTGCTGGGCTTGCTTTTCCTGCTGTGTCAGAGCACGGGCGTAACCGCCGCTGCCTTCGGCGGAGTCGACGCTCGACAGCTTGAGGAACTTGGCTCCTAGCGATTCGACTTCGCCGCGGGCTTGCGGCCGCACATCGTAAGCGGTCACGATGGCGCCGAGCCGCCGCGCGGTCCCGATGGCCGACAGGCCCGCCACTCCGGTGCCCAGCACTAGGACACGGGCCGGAGTGGAGGTTCCGGCTGCCGTGGTGAGCATGGGGAAGTAGCGGCCGTAGGAATTGGCCGCAACCAGGACGGCCTTATAGCCCGCGATGTTGGCTTGGGAACTCAACGCGTCCATCGACTGCGCCCGGCTGAGCTGACGCGGCAACAGGTCGAGGCTGATGGCGCTGACTTTGCGTTGACATAGCTGCGTCACCAGCTCCGCATCCTGCTGTGGTTGCAGGAGACCAATGAGGATCTGTTGTTCCCGCATCAGCGTGCGCGATTCCTCATTCGGGGCATTGATGCATGTGACCACGTCGCAGCGCGAGAACAGGTCCGTCCTGGTAACAATGCTCGCGCCGGCGGCTTCGTACTCCGAATCTGGGATCAACGCCTGTGCTCCGGCACCGTGTTCAACGAGGACCGTGATCGATTGGGACGTGAGCTTGGTGGTGATTTCCGGGGTGAGCGAGACTCTGTTCTCGTGGGGGTCGCTTTCTCGGATAACGCCCACAGTGGTGGTTACCATGGTCCGTTACCTCGCAATCTTCATAGAGGTGTGTGGCGGCCAGACGCGGCATTGGATCGTGGGTGCGGCCACGAGACAGATGCGGTGAGCGTCTGCATGGGCGATGCGCTCATGGGTGCAACTGTTAGCTACAACACAATCGCCGTTTGGTATGACTGTACTGTTTTCGATGCGTTCTGTGTTTGATCGCTAACCGCAATCGGGCTGTCGGGTGGTGCCGCGGGGCGTGCGGTGTCGCGCGAAAGGGGTCGATCGTTGGTGTTTTTCGCCGTTAAACAATTAATGTTTCCTATATGAGTCGTCCACTCCATGACGCCGGTGTCGCGCGACTGCAGGCTGCGCTTCGAGCCACCGATCCCCGCGACACGATCCGGCTGGCCAAACCGAGCTCGAATCTGTTCCGTTTCGGTAAACGTGATGCCGCGGTGGGGCTGCCGACCGATGGCCTGGACAGTGTCATCGCGCTCGACACCGAGGCGCGCACGATCGAAGTCGGTGGCCTGATCACGTATGAGCGGCTCGTCGCGGCGACCCTGCCGCACAAGCTCGTGCCTACCGTGGTGCCGCAGCTGAAGACGATCACTGTGGGTGGGGCCGTTGCGGGTCTCGGCATAGAGTCCAGTTCGTTTCGTGAGGGCTTGCCTCACGAGGCCGTGCGGGAGATGGATGTGTTGACTGGCGACGGGCGTGTGCTGACCGTTTTTCCCGGTGACGACCTCTTCCAGGCTCTGCCAAACTCGTACGGGACCTTGGGTTACGCGGTGCGGCTCGTGCTCGATCTCGACCCGGTCAGTAACGAGATCGAACTGACTCACGTGCGGTTTTCGCGACCTGAGGAATATTTCGAGGCGATGCACGAGACATGTGAGACCCGCACTCACGACGGGGGCAAGGTCGACTATGTGGACGGTGTGGTGTTCTCGCCGACCGAGATGTACATGACGGTGGGGTCGTTGCGGGATGACCATGCACCGACGAGCGACTACACCGGCCAGTCCATTTACTATCAGTCGCTGCGGCGGCAACGGCATGATCGCTTGACCATTCACGATTACCTGTGGCGATGGGACACCGACTGGTTCTGGTGTTCTGCGGCCTTCGGGGTGCAGAATCGGTTCGTGAGGCGGCTGTGGCCCAGTTACCGCCGGCGTTCCGATGTGTATCGCAAGCTTGTCCGGCTGGACCGTAAGACCGGGCTGACGAGGACACTGGCGAGGTTGGGCGGCGGGCGTCGCGAGGCCGTTATCCAGGACGTTGAGGTCCCGATCCGGCAGGCGTCGCGGTTCTTGGAATGGTTCTGCGCCGAGGTGCCGATCCGCCCGATCTGGGTGTGCCCATTGGCTCTTTCTTCGGCACGTCAATGGCCTCTATATCCACTTGGCATCGGTGAGACGTACGTGAACTTCGGATTCTGGGCCACCGTCGCCTTGGATCCGCAGCATGAGCGCGACCATCACAATCGTCGGGTGGAGGAACTCGTTGACGACTGTGGTGGTCATAAATCGTTGTACTCCACCGTCCACTACGGGCGTGCCGAGTTCTGGCGTAAATACGGCGGGGAGACGTACCACGCACTCAAAAACAGGTATGACGCAACAGGGCGTTTGCCAATGCTGTTCGACAAGGTGGTGACAGATAGTGCGACTGGCTGAAGTATTCACACGTATCGTCGGTGACGATCCTCCGGTCGGTTTCACCGCATTCGACGGCAGCAGTGCTGGTCCCCAAGCGGGTGCCCCGGTCCTGGATGTCCGCGACAAGACCGCGCTGAACTACCTGGTGAGCGCGCGCCGCTTTGAACTGGGGCTGGCCCGCGCCTACGTGACCGGCGCTGTCGACGTGATGGGTGACCTGTATGAGGCGCTGAAGTCCCTATGGACCCTGAAATATGACATGTCTAAGATGGAGATGCTGAAGATCTTCAATTCCATGGGCGGCGTGCGTCTACTGCGTCGTCCTGCGTTGCCGGAACGCGAAGCCAAAGTATCCGGGCGCAAACACTCCAAGAAACGCGATGCCGAAGCGATCGCGCACCACTACGACGTCGGCAACGACTTCTACGAACTCGTTCTCGGCGACTCCATGACGTACACGTGCGCGCTGTATGACAGGCCGACGGCGACGTTGGAGCGTGCCCAGTTCGGTAAGTACGATCTCGTGGCGCGAAAGCTCGGATTGCGTCCCGGCATGCGATTGCTGGACATCGGCTGCGGCTGGGGCGGCATGGTCACGCACGCGGCGCGGCACTACGGCGCGAACGTCATCGGCGTGACCTTGTCGAAGGAACAAGCCGAATGGGGACAAAAAGCAATCAAGGCCCAGGGCCTCGGTCACCTGGCCGAGGTGCGCTACCTGGATTACCGCGACGTGAACGAAACCGAGTTCGATGCGATCTCATCGATCGGTCTGACCGAGCACGTCGGCACCGAGAACCTCAAGGAATACTTTGCCTCGCTGTATGGAAAGTTGCGGGCCGGGGGACGGTTGCTGAACCACTGCATCACCAAACCGGACGGTTTCGGGCCCGCGATCACCCGCGGCGGCTTCATTTCCCGTTACGTGTTTCCCGACGGCTCGCTGGCGGGGCCGGGCACCCTGATGTCGAGGATGCATGATTCCGGTTTCGAGGTCCGGCACAGCGAAAACCTGCGCGAGCACTACGCGCTGACGTTGCGCGATTGGGTCGGCAACCTGGAGCGATCCTGGGGGAAGGCGGTCGAACTTGCGGGGGAACAGACGGCGCGCGCGTGGCGCCTTTATCTGGTCGGTTCGCGCCTCGGCTTCGAACACAATGGTATCCAGCTGCACCAGATGCTGGGGGTGAAGCTGCGCGACGGTGTCCACTCGGACATGTCGTTGCGGCCGCAATGGTGAGTCGCTGACCTTTACCCATCAAGCCTCTCAACGCGCAGTGCCGGGCACCGTTCAACGGTGCCCGGCACTGACGTAGGTATTGCTAGCAACCACCACAGTTGTAGTAAGTCACGTCCCAGTGGTTACCTTCGTAGTAGTAGACGTTGCCGGAGGCGGACTTCCACTTGGAACCGCCGATCGAGGAGTAGTGGTTCTTCACCCAGCTGGTGAGGCAGCTGGTCATACGGAAGTCAAGCTTGTAGCCGTTCCAGTGGCTGTAGGTGCCGCTGGCGTGGCCGGTCTCGGTGCCGCCGGTGACGGTCAGCTTGCATCCGCTGGCCTCTTTCAATGTGATCGCGCCTTGGATGGAGGCCTTGTTCACTTGCGACAGCGAGGTGCAGTTGGACTTATTGCGGTCGGAGCAGCCGCCGCTGGACACCACGGGAATTCCCGCATCATCCAGCATAGAGACTGCCTTGGAGTGGCTGAGCTTCGTGGCGTTGGCTTCGACGTCGTCGCCGGTCACGGCCAAGGCTGTGCCAGCCGAGGCAAGGGATACGGAAACTGCGACGGCCACACCGATGAGCGGACGCAGTATTTTCCGGGAGAGCTTCATTGCATGACCTCCATGAGGGGATGCTTGGGCTTGCATTAGGGGGTACGCGTGCCAGTGTCATTGATATATCAATGAACTGTCCATAATATGGTGTTTAGGTTTGTTTCCAGAAGCGACGACGCTGAATACTGTCGAACCTGTATGGCCGTTATGGACTCAATTGCCACGGCGACGCGGTGATCCTCGTCGGGGGATAGCTCGTGGACCTGCATGATGACGGCCGGGCGTTCGCCCACACAGACCTCCGTACCGTCCGCTGTGGGCGTGAAACTCACGTCGGCCGGGTCGACGCGTAGGCCATCCCCGGTGGCCTTGAGCGCGGCCTCCAGTCGGACCCAGGCCCGAAAAGCGGCATCGGCTTCCGTGCCGGGAGGCAGCCCGAGCGCAGACACGATCGTGCTCACGGCCCGTGGGTCGACCCGCTCCACGTCGATCCCCACCTCCGCGCTGGGGCTGACGGCGACCACGACCCAGTCGCCGGCGTGCGATACCGAAAGGTGAAGCGCGTCGTCGACGAGCCTCGGCTTACCGTGAGGGCGCTGGCAGTCTTGGCATTCGCGCCGCAGCGCAACGTCGTCGGCAGCGATGCCGAGAGCAGTGGAGCAGGCCAAACGACTCGTGGCGCAGCCCACGATGAAACGATTGCGGTCTACCGGACGTCGGTAGGCGTCGGCTCGGTCCCGTTCGGGGCCAGTCATCATGCGTGTATGCGCTTCGCGGGCGTCACCGGGACGTGCCCACCACACCTGGCACACGCTCGGCTCGATCGACGGCACGATCACGCCGCGGTTTCTTCGCTGCGGGTGCTGCCCGCTGTGTCCAGCGCCGGCTCCATCATGCGGGTGGCTTCTTTGCGACGCTCGACGCGCTTGAGGAACCGGCCGCGCACGAACTCGATGAGGCACGAGCAGACGATGGCCAGGACGAAGCCCAGCCCGAGGGCCAAGAGCGGATGGCCCTCGAAGTACCACCCCGCGGCGTAGCCGATCAAGCCCGAATACATGCCCCACAGCAGCGTGGCGACCGCGTCGAAAGCGGCGAAGCGGCGCAGAGAGAAGCGGACCGTGCCGCACGTGAGAGTCACCGCAGTCCGGCCGCCGGGGATGTATCGGGCGGTGATGAGGATCGCCGCCCCGCGTTTATTGAGCGAGGCGTCCGCCCATTCGAAGATGTTCGTTTGTTCGGTGCGTTTGGAACGGGTCATGTATCGCACGAGCCGGCTGTGGAAGATGCGTCGTCGCACGCGTACGGCCAGCCGTGCCAGGGAGGTGCGCCCGAGTCTCGATTTGATCCCGCGTCCGGCCGACCGCAGCCCGAACCGGCCGATGACATAGGAAGCATGGTCTCCAGCGAACGCGCCGATAGCAGCGATGGCTATCACCATCACGATGTTGGGCGAGCCGATGGCCGCGGCTGAAGCCCCGGCGATGATCACCGACGTCTCTCCGGGAACGACGGGGAAGAACGCATCCAGGAAGGCGACGCCGAAGATGATGACAAAGATCCATGTTGACGTCATCAGCGGACGCATGATCTCAAGAATGACTTCTTCCACGCCGCAAAGCGTATGGCACCGCTTTAAACCAAACAATAGCCAGTCGATTCGACTTGGCGAGCGCCGTGTGGGGTCCGGACTCAAGTCCGAGTCAAAAGTGGCCATTCGACTGGCGACAGTTCGTGCCAAAGCTTGACCACGCTGTTATCCCCGCTCACGCTGAGGTCGTCCGTGCGGCAACGGTTCCATAGGGCCAGGTACAGCAACTCGACCGGTCCGCTGATCGTGCAGTCGGCGGGCCCGGTCGCTGTGCGGGTCGTGATCGGCGCCTGCGAGGAAATGTGGATGAACCAGTCTCCGCCATCGAGAAGTTCGTCGGTCGCGTGCAGGCGCAGCGTCTTGGGCAAGGGGGAGCGGACATTGCTGGCGGGGCTGCCATGGAAACCGTGCAGCAGCGAATTGATGCCGTCAGAGGCCAGATTCGCATCGATCGGGGAGATCTCGTCGCCCCGGGCGCTCTCCGCGTCCACACGATGGATCGTCGTTTCGTGCGCCTGGTGACGCGCCCAACCTTCCAAAGCGGAGGCGGCGTCGAACAACTGCCAACACGACAGGTCCGCAGGTTCCGTTTCGAGTACCCGCAGTAGCTGACTATGACTCTCCCGGTACCACTCGATGAGGAGCGCGTCGTCGGGGATTGGTCCCGCAATCAGGTCGACCTCCGCGTCAGCAGGAGGGCTCGTGCGGCGCTGCGTCACGATCGTCTTCGCCCAACGGTGGAGCGTTCCGACGTGCCACAGGAGATCGCGGACGGTCCAATCTGGGCAGGTGGGTACGTGGGCGTACAGGCCGACTTCATCCGCGGCGTCGGCCAACAATGCGCCCTGTAGTCGCAATGCGTCGATGTGTTCAGCGGTTCCCACTTGCAGGAGTCTGGCATCGAAACGTGGTGCACGCAACAGTTGAGTTCCTGCGAAATCAAAATATTAACGGAAAGTGTTCTTGCGGATTCTTTGTGCTCGGTGCGGGCATGAGTGCGCTGGTTGGTCCCGGCGTAACATCGACAGTTCAGGCTTGAACAGCGCTGATGTTGGTGAAGACAGACAAGGGAGTGTGACGCGTGTCCAGCAAGACGACCGTGGATTTTTGGTTCGACCCCGTATGCCCGTGGGCGTGGATGACGTCGCGGTGGATTCTCGAGGTCGAGAAGGTACGCGACATCGAGGTCCGCTGGAACATCATGAGCCTGCAGGTTCTTAACGAGCCGAAGCTCGACGAATTGTCCGGCGACTATCGCGACATGATCGCGTCCGGCAGGATCTGGAAACCGGTGCGGGTGATCGCGGCCGCGCAGCACAAATACGGCCGCAAGGTTCTGGGCGACCTATACACCGCGCTTGGTACCCGTTTCCATCCTCAGGGGCGTCAAGACGACGAGGTGCTGTCCGAGGCGATCGCCGAGCTGGGCCTGTCTTCCGACCTCATCGATGCCGCGTCGTCGACCCGTTACGACGACGAGATCCGGCAGTCGCATGCCGCTGGAATCGGCCTGGTGGGTGAGGACGTAGGGACACCGGTCGTCGCACTGCCGGGGCCCGATGGGGAACAGATCGCGTTCTTCGGTCCGGTCGTGACCCCCGCCCCGAAAGGGGAGGCGGCTGGAAAACTGTGGGATGGCGCGGTACTGGTCGCACAGACCCCCGGCTTCTACGAGCTGAAGCGCACGCGGCAGCAGGGCCCGATCTTCGATTAAGTGCTTGCGGTGGTGGCGCGAAACGGGTGCCACCACCGTGAACGCCCGACTAGCTAACTTGCGACAGCCAGTTTTGGGCGCCGTCGTCTCCGCTGAATCGGTAAGGCTCGAGCTCGTCGTCCCAGGGTGCGCCCAGCAGACTGTCGAGACCGTGCCTGAGGTTTTCGCTGTCCGGCGTCGTCGCCAACAGGGCGCGGATACGGTCCTCGGCGATCATCAGATCCCCGTTGGCGCTGGTGGCGGCGCGATAGACACCGCGACCGGGGACGAACATGATGCGTTCGCCATCGACGCCGGGGCTGGGGTCCTCGGTGACTTCGAACCGAAGCATCGACCACTGCTGCAACGCGGTCGCGATCGTCGCCGCCGTCCCGGGAGCGCCCGCCCACGGGCAATCGGCACGCCACATCGAAGGTGCGGCGCGCTGAGTGGTCCACTCGAGCTCAACCTCGTAATCGAGGACACGACTAACAGCCCACTCGACATGAGGACATACCGCAGGTGGGCTGGAGTGCACATATATAACGCCACGCGTTGGCACGTCAAACCTCCTGGCAGATGAGCGGTAATGCGCCTTCCCCAACGCATTCGCAAGTGTTGTCGCCTTCGTTTCGACTTAAGCCACAACCCAATTGCCTAATCGGACCAGGTGTCGCACCACGTTGCGCGATTGTTCGCTCTATCATGACTTGCGATACCTGTGATGCGCCAGTGGTATTGGTGATTAATTTTGTTGCAATACCCACGGATGTCTCCCGCGTGCCTCGGGCCGCCGATTTTGGCACCATATGGCGTCGGGTATTGTTGCTTAAGTCGGTATATCGGCCGACGGTTATTCAGACCACGCGAAAGTATGTCGTGGTTAGCAGTCCACACAGCATTAGCAAGCAGATGAGGAGTGCCGGCAATGGCAAGTAACACCTCCAAAACCGCGCGCGCATCCGTCCGCGCCGGCCAAGCCGGCAAGGGCGGTGGCCTAAGCGTTCTTGGCGAGTACAAGTACCTGATCCCGCTGAACAAGGGCAAGCACGTCTATGTGCGTAACTTGACCAACGGCAAGACGGTCCACTTCGCGACCGACTCGGACGCCTTTGCTGAAGAAGTAAAGGGCTTGGCCGAGGCGGGTCACGGCGAAAAGATTCGCATGGAGCTGGACTCGTTCGCCGAGTCTTACCCGGATCAGGGCTGGGGCGACACGACTAAGCGCCTTGTTGAGGCCGGTGCGTTCGGCGGCGAAGAATAAGCAACCGCGCACGGTGGGCTGGGTATTACTCCCAGCCCGATTTTTATGTCCCGAGCAGGTTTCCGTCGGGGATCACGACCTTCAGCTCCTGGGCGGCGAGCGCGGCCTCGACCTGGCGTTCCTTCTGGGCGGCATTGGTGTAGGCCGCGACGGTGCGACGCGCGATCGTGTCCCATGTGAAATGTTCGGCGAGCATCTTCGTGGCGTGACGCTTCAACGACGACGCTGCGCCCTCGTCTGAGACGACACGGTCGATCGCGCGGGCCAGCGATTCCGGGTTGCCGGGCTCGTGCGTGAACCCGGTGCGGCCGTTGTCGATGAACTCGGACAATCCGCCACAGTCACCGGCGACGACGGGGGCGCCGGCGGCCATGGCCTCCAGGGCGACCATCCCGAACGGCTCGTATCTGCTCGGCATGGCGAAACAGTCCGCCGCGGCCAGCAGCGGCGCCAACTGCGACGATTCGATGAAGCCGCGGAATGTCACGGTCTCATGCAGGTCGAGTCGTTCGACTTGTTCTTGTAGCTCGGTGTCGTAACTGCCCTCGCCGGCCACGACGACGCGCAGCTGCGGATACTTTGTGCGTAGCGTCGCAGCGGCATCCAAAAGGTCCTGTACACCCTTTTCGTATACGAGGCGCCCAGCGAACACAATCAACGGTCCCCCGCCGTAGCGGGCCCTGACATCGCGGGCCGCAGCATCGTCGACGGCGAAGGTGTCCAGATCCACGCCGTTGGGGATGACCTCGGTCTTGTCTGGCGGCAGACAAAACAGCTGATTGACTTCCCACTTCATGTGTTGCGAGCAGGTCAATACGCTCCGGGCCTGGTATGTCAGCCACCATTCCACCGAATGGATCGTGCGGGAGGTGTTGTCCGGTAGCCAACCGCGATGCCGTCCCGCCTCTGTGGAATGAATCGTCGCGATGAGGGGAAGGTCGAGGTGCTGTTTCACCGTGACCGCGGCATGCGTGACGAGCCAGTCATGCGCATGGACGATATCGAAGTCTTGGGTGCGGCTGGCGTACAAAGCGGCGCGGGTCAACGCGTGGTTGAACGCCATGGTCCATTGCAGCAGTGTCTCGTTGCTGAACGGGAACAACGGTGGGTCGTCCGGTGCGCGCACGATCCGGACTCCGTCGACCGTTTCGTCCTGGAGCGTGTCCGTGCCGTCGGCGTGTTGCCCGTAGCGGGTCGCCACTGTCACGTCATGGCCGTGCGCAGCAAGCGTGGTGGCCAGCGCATGGACGTGACGACCGAGGCCGCCGACGAGGACCGGTGGATACTCCCAGGACAGCATCAAGATACGCACAGCGAGGATTGTGGCACGTGGGGCCGCAGTGCCCCGGGCGGATATGCCCGTCGTGTCGCGGACGGGCCTAGTTCTGGTCGTCGCGCAGCCGTCGTTCGAGGTCAGCCAGGAATTGCGGGTCGTCGTCCGGCGCGACCGGGCCCGAGCGCGCCCGCGCCGAGCGGCGCTTCTTCGTCGGGCGGCCGTGGGTGAACCACAACACGGTGCCCGCGATGGGTAGCACCACGATCAGCAATGCCCATATGCCGCGTCGAAACCGACGCGGCTCTTCCTCGCTGCCCAGGCAGTCGGCGATGCCGGTGATCAAAGCCGCCAGGTACAGCAGGACGGTAAACAGCAGGACTCGGCCCATGTACCCATCATGCCTCGCCGTCGTAGAAACCCGGTAGTCTGCGTCGCACTTCGTGCTGGATCGTTTCGAAAACGTCGTCGATAGGCGCGGCAGCGTCGACGTGCACGAACTCGCGAGCCTCCGGTAGCGACCGGTATGCGGCGTCGAGGGCCTTGAGGTCGTCGAGGTTTTCCTTGTCGATGCCGCGCTGGATGACTCGCTTATGGGCGATCGTCGGATCGAGGTCGAAGAAAAGAGTGAGCGTGGGCTTGCGCAGTCTCCCCATGCGTCGCCTGACCCATGGCTCGATTTCTGGGCAGATGATCCGTGTTCGCGCGTATTGGCACACGTCGTAACGGTCCGAGACAAGCAGGTACGACCGTTGCGCGATACGAAGATTCGCGTATCGCAACCAGGTTTCGGCGCGGATGGCGAACCTGGGGCCGAATAGGGAGATCGCGTCGGCATGGCCGAGGCGGCGGGCGCCGCGACTGAACGCTCTGCGCCCGCTGGCGGCGAGTCGGTAAGTGACCGGGCGGCCGAGCTGCTTTAGTTGTCGGGTCAGCAAGGACGCCTGTGTGGTCTTTCCCGCTCCGTCGATGCCTACGAATGCAATGGTCGCTTGTTCTTTGTTGCGGGCCACGGAAAAGAGTGTAAATGGGATGAGTCACACGGACGAACAGACACTGGTTACTCGGCGGTAACATCGCCGGGTAACATTTGCCATGTGGCAGGGCACCCGCTCGCAACCGCCACAAGGACGCAAGCGAAGATGAAACGCTGAACGTCCGTTAAGCCGCAGCAGGAGGAAAGTCGGGCCAATGAAGATTGTTGTCCTCGTCAAGCAGGTGCCAGACTCGAGTCTGGACCGCCACCTGAGCACAGACGACTTCACGGTCGACCGCGCGTCGGCATCCAACGTCATAAACGAGATCGATGAGCACGCCATCGAGGCAGCACTGAAATTGGTCGAAGAACACGGCGGCGACATCACGCTGTTGACCGTGGGCCCCGACCATGCGACGGAGTCGATCCGCAAAGCCTTGTCCATGGGACCCGACGCCGCCGTCCACGTCGTCGACGACGCGATCGCCGGTTCCTGTGCCGTTTCGACATCCAAAGTCCTCGCGGCCGCTCTAAAAGACCAGGAATACGACCTCGTCCTGTGCGGCGCCGAGTCGACAGACGGCGGGGTTCAATCCATGCCGCACATGCTCAGCGCGCGCCTTGGTGTGGCAGCGCTGACGGGTGCTCGCGAGATGAGCATCGACGGCGACAAGGTCCTCGTGGAGCGCCAGACCGAAGACGGGTACGAAAAACTGGCCGCAGCCAAGCCCGCCATCGTTTCGGTGTGGGACTCGATGAACCAGCCGCGCTACCCGTCGCTCAAGGGCATCATGTCCGCCAAGCGCAAGCCGATCGAAGTCAAGAGCCTCTCCGACATCGGCGTTGACGCAAGCGAAGTCGGTGCCGGCGCCGCCACAAGCCAGGTCGTCGATGCGCAGCCGCGTCCGCCGCGCGAAGCGGGCGTGCGCGTGACCGACGAAGGCGAAGGCGGCACAGAACTCGCCAACTACCTGGCATCCCAGAAGTTCGTGTAGCGAAGGAGAAACAGACATGACTGAAGTTTTCGTCGTCGCTACGGGCGCGAACAAACTCACGCACGAAATGCTCACCATGGCGCGCGACCTCGGCGACGTGTCCGCGGTCGTGATGGGCGCCCCTGGTGCCGCCGAGGCCATCGCCAGTAGCCTGGGCGAATACGGTGCCTCGAAGGTGTACGCCGCAGAAAGCCCCGAGATCGACACCCACCTGGTGGCCCCCCACGCCGAGGTGTTGGCGAAGCTCATCAAGGAGCATTCGCCGGCGGCTGTGCTGCTGCCCAGCACCCAGGAAGGCAAGGAGATTGCCGGACGGGTGGCCGTCGCCCTCGACAACGGCGTGCTGACCGATGTGTCGGCACTCGCCGCCGATGGCACCGCGACCCAAGGGGTCTTCGCCGGTGCCACAGTGGTGACCTCCAAGGTCACTAAGGGAATACCGCTGGTCACGGTGAAGCCGAACTCGCTGACGCCGTCGCCGCAGCCGACAACGCCGGAGCAGGTCGCTGTCGAGGTGGAGCTGTCGGACGCCGCCAAGCTTGTGGAGGTTACCGAGCGTGTGGTCGAGCCCAAGGGTGACCGTCCCGAACTGACCGACGCCACGGTGGTCGTGTCGGGTGGCCGCGGGGTCGGTTCGGCCGAACAGTTCTCCGTGATCGAAAGCTTTGCGGACCTGCTCGGTGGCGCTGTCGGTGCCTCGCGCGCCGCGACCGATTCCGGGTTCTATCCGCACAAATTCCAGGTTGGGCAGACAGGTTCGACCGTGTCTCCGCAACTGTATGTGGCGGCAGGGATCTCGGGCGCCATCCAGCACCGTGCCGGCATGCAGACCTCGAAGACGATCGTGGCCGTCAACAAGGACGACGCGGCCCCGATCTTCGAAATCGCCGACTTCGGCGTCGTGGGCGACCTGTTCAAGGTTCTGCCGCAAGCCGAAGAAGAGATCAAAAAGCGCGGATAGCCGACATGGCGGCAGCCGGTATTGACCGGCCGCAAGGCATGTCTACTGCGAAACCATGAGGCGTCGATCACTTTGATCGGCGCCTCATTGCGGTATCGTTCGACGGTCCCCCTCCACTTTGTGGCCAGTGGCCCAAGAGTCCTTAAGGAGCCGTCCATGGCGACACCAGCTGCGACCATGCAACCCAATTTCGTGCTTGCGGACCTGATCCCCGGCGCGCGCACCGCTGCGTGGGTGCGCGATGCCGCCCTGATCCTCGGCGGCGCGATCGCGACCGGTGCATCGGCCCAGGTCGCCATCGCGATCCCAGCCATCTCGCCGGTGCCGTTCGTGCTCACCACGTTGACCGTGCTGCTCGTGAGCGCCGCCTACGGCCCGGCCCGTGCCGCGGCGTCGATGGGCGTGTATCTCGTCGCCGGCATGGCGGGAGTGCCGTGGTTCACCGAGGGTGCTCACGGTGCAGTACCGACGCTGGGCTATGTCCTCGGTTTCGTGCTGGCCGCGGTCGTGGTGGGGAAGTTGGCGCGCCGCGGTGCAGACAGGACGGCGGGCCGTACGGTCCTGGCCATGATCGCCGGTAGCGCCTGCATCTACGCGGTAGGCGTGCCGTACTTGGCGTTGTCCACGGGAATGCCCTGGCAGGCGGCGCTCGTCAGCGGTGCTGGCGTGTTCGTCGTGACCGACCTCATCAAGCTCGCGATCGCCGCGATCGCGTTGCCGGGTGCCTGGGCCCTGGTCGGCAAGTTCCGGCGCTAGGACACGACACTGCTATCGCGGCCCCAGCGGGCTCACACACCGCTGGGGCCGTTTCGTGTGGCGAAGACCAGCGCGCTAACTGGAATATGTCGTCATACGGGCACCGCATAGGCTAGGACGGTTATGACTTATCTCGATCATGCCGCGACCACCGAGATGCTGGCGGTTGCGCGCGAAGCCTACGTGAATGCAAGCGGCCGTCTCGGAAACGCGTCCTCGTTGCACGCTTCGGGCCGGGCGGCGAGGCGTCTCGTCGAGGAGTCGCGTGAGCAGATCGCCGAGCGTTTGGGCGCCTCCCCGAGCGAAGTCGTCTTCACCAGCGGCGGCACCGAGAGCGACAACCTCGCGATCAAGGGCTTGTTTTGGGGCGCGCGGCGAACCGACGAACGCAAGAACCGGATTCTCGTTTCCGGTACCGAACATCACGCCGTTTTGGACGTGGTCCATTGGCTGCAGGAACACGAGGGCGCGCGGATCTCGTGGCTGCCCGTCGACGCCATGGGGCACATCAGTCCCGCCGACGTGGTCTCGGCCCTGGAGGAACACGGTGACGAGACCGCGGTGACGACCGTCATGTGGGCCAACAACGAGGTCGGGACGATCGCGCCCGTACCCGAAATCGCAGCGGCATGCGTGAACGCGGGCGTCCCGTGCCATTCGGATGCCGTACAGGCGGCGGGCAGCGTGCCCATCGACTTCGAGGCTTCGCGGTTGACAGCGCTGTCCGTGTCCGGCCATAAACTCGGCGGCCCAATGGGTGTCGGCGCACTGCTATTGAGTCGGGATGCAGCGTGCACGCCGGTGCTGCACGGCGGCGGTCAGGAACGCGAGGTGCGTTCAGGGACCATCGATGTCGCGGGCATCGCGGCTTTTGCAGCGGCCGTGACGGAGTCCATCGATTCGATGGACAAGACCGCGGAGCGGATGCGGGCACTGCGCGACGACCTGATCCGGCGGGTACGCGAGGTCGTGCCCAGCGCCGTGCTCAACGGCGATCCGGACGACCGCCTACCCGGAAATATTCACTTCTCCTTCCCGGGATGCGAAGGCGATGCGCTGTTGCTCGTGCTCGATGCGGCCGGAGTCGAATGCGCTACCGGTTCGGCCTGCTCGGCAGGCGTGTCGCAGCCGTCGCACGTGCTGTTGGCGATGGGTGCCAGTGAGGAGCGTGCGCGTTCGTCGTTGCGTTTCTCCTTGGGGTACAGTTCGACCGCAGCCGATGTCGATGCGTTGCTGGATGCTCTGCCGCAGGCGGTCGCACGCGCGCAGGCGGCCGGATTGTCGTTACCCGCAGGCAGTGGTGGGGCATAGATGCGGCCTCACCAGCGACCGTTACGCTTGACCGGTGACTTTGCGAGTATTGGCTGCCATGTCAGGCGGCGTGGATTCGGCCGTGGCCGCGGCGCGCGCCGTCGACGCGGGATATGACGTGACCGGCGTGCACCTGGCCCTATCGTCGAACCCGCAGACGTTCCGATCCGGGGCGCGCGGTTGCTGCACCCTGGAGGATTCGCGGGACGCGCGCCGCGCCGCGGACGTCATCGGGATCCCGTTTTATGTCTGGGACATGGCCGAACGTTTCCGCGAAGACGTGGTCGACGATTTCGTCGCCGAATACGCGGCGGGCCGCACTCCGAACCCGTGCCTGCGCTGCAACGAGAAGATCAAATTCTCGGCGGTCTTGGATCGCGCGGTCGCGTTGGGCTTCGACAAGGTCGTGACAGGACACCACGCGCGCCTGCGCGATGGCGAGTTGCGTCGCAGCGTCGACATGGGCAAGGACCAGTCGTACGTATTGGCCGTGCTGCGCAGGGACCAGCTCGACCGCGCGGTGTTCCCGTTGGGAGACAGCAGTAAGGACGAGGTCCGCGAGGAAGCGGCGCGGCGCGACTTGGCGGTCGCGGACAAGCCCGACAGCCACGACATCTGCTTCATCGCGGACGGTGACACGCGCGGGTTCTTGAACCGTCAGCTCGGCGAGAAACCGGGAGACATCGTGGACGCCGACAGCGGCGAGGTGCTGGGGTCGCACAACGGCTCGCACCAGTACACGGTCGGTCAGCGTCACGGCTTGGGCTTGCAACGCCCGGCCGCGGACGGCAAACCGCGTTATGTCCTGTCGATCACTCCGGTCGACAACACCGTCACAGTGGGTCCGCGCGAAGCCCTCGAGGTGAACGTGGTGCACGGAACCGAACCGGTCTGGTCGGACGGCGAAGCGCAGCACGGCCCGTTCGACTGCGACGTGCAGTTGCGCGCCCACGGCGAGGTTTACCCCGCCACAGTGACCTGTGAGGACGGCGTGCTGTCGGCGCGGCTGCATGAGGCCGCCAAGGGCGTCGCGGCCGGTCAGGCGATGGTCGTGTACCGACCGGACGCAGCGGGCGACATGGTGGTGGCTTCGGCGACGATCGATCGGACCGAGTCGCTCGCGGCCAGCAATGCCTAGATTCCCCGGCGGAGTCGCGACCGGTATCGGATCTTTGCCGGGCACTGACGTGGCCGAGGCCGTGCGAACCGTGTTCGGCGAGTTGCCCGACTTCGCATACCTGCCGGAGCTGCCCGAACGCGGCCCCGGCGCGGACATGGTCGGTCGCACCTGCGCCATGCTCGTCGACTTGCCCGTGACGCTGTATGCGGGACGCTGGCAGACCTCGGCGAGGCACGGTATCGACGTGAGTCGCGCCACGGATTTCCTGGAGCGGGACCTGGATACCTTGACGGATCTGGTTTCCGAACATGACGGTGCCGTGAAGATCGCTGCCTGCGGGCCGTGGACGTTGGCGGCGTCCCTGCAGCGCGCCCGTGGTGGTCCGATGCTCGCGGACCCGGGGGCGACGCGCGAGCTGACGCAGTCGTTGGCCGAGGGCCTGGCGCGTTATGCCGCTCAGGTCGCCGCGAGGATGCCTCATGCGAGCGTATTCCTGCAGCTGGACGAGCCCAGCCTTCCCGCGGTCTTGGCGGGCGGGATTGCGACGCCGAGCGGTTTCTCGCGTTACGCACCCGTGGAGGTTCCGGACGCTATCGAGACGCTCACCACAATGGTCAATAGGGCTGGGGTTCCCGTCGTCGCGCACTGCTGCGCCGGAAACGTGCCGGTGCGTCTGTTGCAGGACGCTGGTGTCGCCGCGATCTCCCTGGACCTGTCGCTGCTGGATTTGAACTCCGCGCGCAGCCTCGACCCGATCGGTGAAGCGGTCGAGGCAGGGGTGGGGCTCATTGCGGGCGCGCTGGACGCCACCGCGTGGCACGAACCCCCGTCGCCGAAGAGCGTCGCGGATTCGGTGCAGGTCTTGTGGAGTCGGCTGGGCTTCTCCGCGGCAGTGCTGCGCGAACAAGTCTGTATCTCGCCCAGCTGTGGCACCGCCGAAGGCAACCTGGAGCAGGCCCGCGTGCTGGCGGCGACATGCGTCGAAGCGATGCGTCGCTTCACGATTTGATCGCGCGACACCGCGCCATCCACAGGGGTGTACGTCGTATCCACCGACTAGATTCGGGGTATGAGTCCCGACGCTTTTGCAGGTAAGCCTCTGCCGGATGACTTCGACGCTGCGCGCGCCGAACACACCGAACTGGCGGCCGATGTGGAACGGCATCGCCAGTTGTACCACCGTGACGACGCACCGCAGATCTCCGACGCCGAATACGATGTGCGTATCCGGCGTCTCATGGACCTGGAAGCAGAGTTTCCGCAGCTGAGGACCCAGGACTCCCCGACACAGCAGGTCGGCGGCGATGTTTCGGAATTGTTCGCCTCAGTCACGCATGCGCAGCCCCTGCTGAGCCTCGATAACGCCTTCACGACCGATGAACTGCAGGCGTGGGCGCAGCGAGTGTCGCAAGAGGCACCACAGGCGCGCTACCTGTGTGAGTTGAAGATCGATGGTCTCGCCGTGAACCTGACCTATGAGAACGGTCGGCTGGTGCGGGCCGCCACGCGCGGCGACGGTAGCACCGGTGAAGACATCACCCCGAATGTGCGCACCATCGCCGACATCCCGCAACAGCTGGAAGGCACGTCGGAATTTCCGGTCCCGGATTTCATCGAGGTACGCGGCGAGGTCTTCATGTCGCGTGAATCGTTCGCGCGCCTCAACGATGCACGACTGGACGAAAACGCACGCATCTCCGTGCAGAACGAGGAACGTAAGAAGTCGGGCAAACGCTTGGCGAAGACGCTGCCGCTGTACGCCAACCCCCGTAACGCGGCCGCGGGTTCGCTGAGGCAGAAGGATCCGCAGGTGACGGCGAGTCGCTCGTTGAGCATGACCGTGTACGGCGTCGGCGCCGCGACGGGTTTCGACCCCACACACCAGTCCCGGGCCTACGCCGCCATGAAGGCGTGGGGCCTGCCCACGAGCCAGTATTACGACGTGGTCGATTCCCTCGACGAGGTCTATGGCTACATCGAGTGGTACCAGCAGCGCCGGCATGACGTGGTGCACGAGATCGACGGGGTCGTCGTCAAACTCGACGAGGTGTCTGCGCAACGCCGCTTGGGGGCCACAAATCGCGCACCGAGGTGGGCGGTCGCCTTCAAATACCCTCCCGAGGAGGTCACCACGACGCTTGAGGACATCAAGGTCAGCGTCGGCAGGACCGGCCGCGCCACGCCGTATGCGGTCTTGTCGCCGGTGCGTGTGGCCGGGTCCGAGGTGGAGTTCGCGACCCTGCATAACGCCGATCAGGTCCGCGCGAAGGGCGTGCTGATCGGGGACCGGGTGCTGGTGCGTAAGGCCGGTGATGTCATCCCCGAGGTGCTGGGGCCAGTCCTGGGGGTGAGAACCGGTGACGAGACCGAGTTCCAAATGCCGGAAGACTGCCCGGAATGCGGCACGCCGTTGCGGCCGATGTCGGCCGGTGACATCGATCTGCGCTGCCCCAATTCGCGCTCGTGCCCGGCCCAGCTGCGCGAACGGCTGACCTACCTGGCGGGCCGTTCCTGTCTCGACATCGACGGTCTCGGCTTCGTGGCATGCACTGCGTTGACGCAACCGTTGGAGCCGCAGCAACCGCCGCTGCGCGACGAGGGGGATCTGTTCGACCTCACCTTGGAACAGTTGCTTCCGATCACGGTCGTCGTGCGCGATCCCGATACCGGTATTCCTCGGAAAGACGATGACGGCAACGACAAGGTGGTGTCGTTCTTCGCCACTAAGGACGGTGAGCCGAAGAAGGCCGCGACCGAGCTGCTGCGCAACCTCGAGAGGGCGAAGCAGCAGGAACTGTGGCGCATCATCAATGGCCTGTCGATCCGCCACGTGGGGCCGGTCGCCGCGCGAGCATTGGCCGATACTTTCGCCGACCTCGATCGCATCAAGGACGCGCAGGAGTCCGAACTGGCCGCGGTTGACGGCGTCGGGCCGACGATCGCGGCGGCGGTGCGGCAATGGTTCAGCGAGGATTGGCACGTGCAGATCGTCGAGAAATGGCGGCGCGCCGGCGTGCGTTTCACACAGGACAGGGGGCCCGAACAGGAGCAGACGCTCGAAGGGCTGACGGTCGTGATCACCGGTTCGCTGACCGAATGGACGCGGGACAGTGCTTCCGAGGCCGTGCGTCAGCGCGGCGGGAAGGTCTCAGGCTCCGTATCCAAGAAGACCTCCTATGTGGTCGCAGGCGATTCGCCGGGGTCAAAATACGATAAGGCCGTGTCCTTGGGCGTGCCGATTGTGAGCGAGCAGGGCTTCACTCAGCTACTCGAAAAGGGCGTTGCGGGAGTGATATCGGACACCGCCTAAAGGAACACCGAGTCGCGGGGCGCCGGCGGCATCGCGATATACAGCGGCACCGTGCGAGACGACCCCCGTATCCGGGCAGTCGTTTCCCCAGTAACATACGGTTCGCGGCGATACTCGAGACCAATTCAGACGCTAGGTATCACGGGCTGGCCATGACTGAGACCGCGGCCGTTACCGGGAACTTCGACGTTCGTTGCCCATAAGAGGACTTTTACCGTCAGCCGGGTTGTGTCACTCTCAATTGAGCCACACCTGATAGCAGTGGCATGCTCAGCCCAATAGCGATGATGTCGGGAGATGCGATGACAACGACCTCATTGCGAAATGTCGTACCGCCACCGCGCCGCAGCGCCTTCTTCAGTTATGTCCTGAGTATATGCGCGGTCGCGCCGGTCGTCGTGTTCGTGCTGCTGTTGACGGGGCGCGGGTTCTCCGACTCGATCCCGGAAAGCGGCGGTCCCGCGGTCTGGCTCATGGCGATCATGGCGATCATCGTGGAGCTCCGTCCGATTCTGACGCCGGGATCCCGCTACTCGTTGACGGCGATGATTTCGCTCAGTTTCGTCATGGCCATACTCATCACCTGGGGGTTCATTCCGGCGCTGGTGGTGCAGACGATCGTGGCGATCCTCGTTTTTGGAGGCATGGGTGCTCCGGTGTGGAGGATCGGTTTCAACGCGGCGCAGTTCGCGCTCGCGCTGTCCGCTTCACAACTCGTACTGCTGATGTTCGACCTGTCGGGCACCGAATTCATCGCCGGCGCCGCCGGCCTCGGTACCTTCCTGCTGGCCGGTCTCGCGTGGTTCTTCACCAGTCATGTACTCGTCGGCTGTGCGTGGTCGTTGCGGTTCGCGCAGCCGTGGTGGCGCGCGCTCACATCCTCATTCGGTTACGAAGCCGTCGTGCATTGCGCCTTGCTCGGTTTGGCCCCGATCCTCGCGGTCGCGGCCGCCGTCAACCCGTGGTTGGTTGTGTTGGCGGCGGTGCCCATCTTCGCCGTGTCGCGCATGGCACGGCTGTCGGCCGACCGGGAACGCATGGCCTTGACGGATGGCTTGACGCTCACGCCCAACCGCAAAGGCTTCCAACAGTTGGCCGGCGACACGCTGGCGCAGATGGCGGATTCGCGTTTCCGTATGGCCGTCGTCGTCTGCGATATCGACAACTTCGCCTCGGTGAACAACGCGCTCGGCCACGGCGTCGGCGACCGCATGCTGAATGAACTTTCGCGACGGTTCCAGCAGCACTGCAGTGGCCCCGGCACCGTCGTGGCCCGTATCGGCGGCGATGAGTTCGCGTTCCTGTTCAGCGAAATCGACAGCGTCCAAGATGCCTATACCGCAGCGAGTTCGATCCAAACGGCCCTGCAGGAGCAAGTGTGGCTCGACGAGGTCTGTATCGACGTGTCCGGCACGATCGGCATCGCGTGCTACCCGGACCACGGCGACGACTTCGATGACCTGTTCCGCCGCGCCAACGTGGCGATGGCCGAAGCCAAGGAACGCGGTAGCGGGATAGCCGTCTACACGCCGGAGTCGGATAATCATTCCCCCGAGCGGCTTTCGCTGTTGGGCGACCTGCGCCGCGCCCTGGAGACCGAGGCGCTGCCGGGGATAGAACTGTATTACCAACCGCAGATCGATCTGAAGCACGGCGATGTCGTCGGGGTGGAGGCTCTGTTTCGCTATCGGCACCCGACGCAGGGCCCGATCGATCCCAGCGACCTGATCGCGTTGGCGGAACACAGCGCCGTGATGCGGGTGCTGACGTATCGCGTCATCGAGGAATGCGTGGCTCAGCTGTCGCGGTGGCTCGCCGATGGTCTGCGACTGCGCGCCTCGATCAACGTGAGCGTGCGCGATCTGCATGCCACGGACTTCTGCGACTACCTGTTCGAACGGCTCGAGGTGCATGAGGTTCCCGCCGAGCTCATCCGCTTGGAGATAACGGAGGGTGCGCTCATGGCGGATCCTCGCAGGGTCGTGACGACGCTGAAACGTCTCGAGCGCGGCGGAGTCAGCCTCAGTTTGGATGACTTCGGCACCGGGTTCTCGTCGATGCAACATCTGCGGCGGCTACAGGTTTCCGAAGTCAAGATCGATAAATCCTTCGTTTTGGGGATGCGTCACGACACCGAATCGGTCGCGATCGTGCGCTCCATCATCGAGCTTGGACGCTCGCTGAATCTGCATGTTGTTGCGGAAGGTGTCGAGGACGAGGCGACGTGGCGTCAGTTGATCGGTTTGAAATGCCCCAGCGCGCAAGGCTGGTTCCATGCGCGTCCAATGCCACCAGCCGCCCTCGCCGAATGGATGGTGCGTTACCGCCCGCCGGAACTGCGGGTCGCGGAGCAGCAGACATCGATGGTGACGAAACCGCAGTGATCGATACTCGCGCGACGTGAACGTCCAGGTTGTCGCCGAGCCGGACCCGGTGATGCCGGTGTGGGCACGACTGCGCGGGTCCTTAGACTCGATCGGTCAGGCGATTAATCGAGCAACCACATTGACTGAGGGATCTAATAGATGACCGCAATCTCGCGTGAAGAGGTCGCGCATCTGGCGCATTTGGCGCGCCTGGACGTGACGGATGACGAGCTGGACCGTTTCGCCCAGCAACTGGACGTGATCCTGGAATCGATACAAAGCATCCGCGGCGTCGCTGCTGCGGACATTCCGCCCACGTCGCACGCGGTCGAGCTCACTAACGTGACGCGCGCCGACGAACCGCGTGAAAGCCTGCCGCGAGCCGACGTACTCGCGGGGGCGCCGGATGTGGCGCAGGACCGGTTCCGGGTGCCGCGCATCCTGGGGGAGGAAGAATGAGTTCAGCCGAGATCACGAATAAGACCGCCGCGGAGTTGTCGCAGGCAATGACCGCCGGCGAAGTGACGTCCGAGGAGGTCACGCAGGCGTTCCTGGACCGGATCGACGCTGTCGAACCGAAGTTGAACGCCTTCTTGCATATCGACGCCGAAGGTGCGTTGAACACGGCGCGCGCCGTCGACGCGGCACGCGCCAAGGGCGAGGAACTGGGGCCGCTGGCGGGGGTGCCGATCGCGGTCAAAGACATCGTCGCCACCAAGGGCATGCCGACTACCGCGGCCTCGAAGATGTTGGAGGGCTGGATCCCTCCGTACGACGCGACGATCGTGGAACGCATCAAAGCCGCCGGTATGCCGATACTCGGTAAGACGAACTTGGACGAGTTCGCGATGGGTTCGTCGACGGAATATTCGGCGTTCGGCGCGACTCGTAACCCATGGGACCTCGGCCGTATCCCGGGTGGTTCCGGTGGCGGTTCTTCCGCCGCGGTCGCGGCACGAATGGCGCCGCTGGCGGTGGGCACGGACACCGGCGGATCGATCCGTCAGCCCGGTGCCGTGACGGGCACGTTCGGCGCCAAACCGACGTACGGCGTCAACAGCCGTTATGGTCTGATTGCCTTTTCTTCGTCTTTGGACACCCCGGGGCCGGTGTCGCGCACAGCGTTGGACGCGGCGCTGCTGCAGGAGGTCATGGGCGGCCACGACCCGATGGACGCCACCTCGATTCGGCAGGCGTTGCCGTCGGTGACCGAAGCTGCCCGGAGCGGAGCATCCGGTGATCTCAGCGGCGTGCGGTTGGGCATCGTCAAAGAGTTCGCCACCGGCGAAGGCGCGGACCCGGGGGTCGTTGCGGCTTACCAGTCGTCGGTCGACGCGTTGGTGAAGCTCGGGGCTGAGGTCGTGGAGGTTTCGTGTCCGCACTTCAAGTACGGGCTGCCGGCCTACTACTTGATCTCGCCGAGCGAATGTTCGTCGAACCTCGCCCGCTACGACAGCGTGCGTTACGGGCTGCGCGTCGGCGACGATGGCACCCGTTCGCTCGAGGAAGTCATGGCGGCCACGCGCGAAGCCGGTTTCGGTCCCGAAGTCAAGCGCCGGATCATTTTGGGCACCTACGCCCTGTCCGCCGGCTATGTGGACCAGTTCTATGGCCAGGCGCAGAAGGTGCGCACCCTCATCATGCGTGACTTCGAGGCCGCCTACGAGTCGGTGGACGCGTTGGTATCTCCGACGACGCCGTTCACGGCGTTCGAGTTCGGTTCCCGTACACAAGACCCGTACCAGATGTACCTGGCGGACCTGTACACGATTCCGTCTAACTTGGCCGGGGGTCCCGCATTGTCGGTCCCCAGTGGTCTCTCGGACGGCTTGCCGGCCGGTCTGCAGGTGATGGCCCCGACGATGCGCGACGACGTGTCATATCGCATTGGTGCGGCATTCGAGTCGACGCAGGCGCCGTTGCTGTCGGATCAAACCCCGGATGTGGCGGGAAAGGAAGTAGCACAATGAGCACCACGACACCAATGTCCTACGAGGACGCCATAGCCGCATTCGAACCGGTCATCGGCCTGGAAACTCACGTCGAGCTCGGTACCCGCACGAAGATGTTCTGCGGCTGCGCCACAGTGTTCGGTGCTGAACCGAATACGCAGGTGTGCCCGGTGTGTCTGGGACTTCCGGGTGCATTGCCGGTCGCCAACGCGGCGGCGATCGAAGCCACCATTCGTATCGGCCTGGCATTGAATTGCACGATCGCCAGCTGGTGCCGGTTTGCGCGGAAGAACTATTTCTACCCGGACATGCCCAAGAACTTCCAGACGTCGCAGTATGACGAACCGTTGTGCGAGAACGGGTACGTCGACGTGGATGTCAACGGCGAGACCGTGCGCGTCGAGATCGAACGCGTGCACCTGGAGGAAGACACCGGTAAGAGCCTGCATGTCGGCGGCTCCACCGGTCGTATCCAGGGCGCGAAAGAATCTCTCGTCGACTACAACCGCGCGGGGATCCCGCTGGTCGAGATCGTGACCAATCCGGTCGCGGGCGCTGGTTCGCTGGCTCCCGAGGTCGCGCGCGCCTATGTCACCGAATTGCGGGAGATCATCCGGGGCCTCAACGTCTCCGATGTGCGCATGGAGCAGGGCTCGATGCGCTGCGACGTCAACACGTCCCTGAACCGGCCCGGTCAGGAATGGGGCACCCGTACCGAGACGAAGAACGTGAACTCGCTGCGTAGCGTGGAACGGGCCGTCACATCCGAGATCCAGCGGCAAGCGGCACTCCTGGATGCTGGCGAAACGATTCTCCAGGAGACGCGCCACTTCCACGAGACCACCGGTGACACGTCGCCGGGCCGCAGCAAGGAGACGGCGACCGACTATCGGTACTTCCCGGAACCGGACTTGACGCCGATGGCTCCCGACGCCGAATGGGTGTCGCAACTCAAGGCTGCGTTGCCGGAGCTACCGCGGGTTCGGCGGCAACGGTTGCAGGCCGATTGGGGTATCTCCAGTCATGAGATGGCGTCAGTCCTCAATGCGGGCGCCGTTGAGCTCATCGAAGACACGATCGCGGCCGGCGCTTCCAGCGATGCCGCCCGCAAGTGGTGGCTGGGCGAGTTGTCGCGCCGCGCCAACGAGACCGGAACCGAGCTCAGCGAGCTGGGTATCGACGCGCGTCAGGTGGCGCAGCTGCAAAGCCTCATCGACGAAGGCAAGCTGAACGACAAGCTTGCCCGGCAGGTTATCGATGGTGTCTTGGCCGGTGAGGGCGACCCTGAGCGGGTTGCGAAGGAACGCGGGCTCGAAGTCGTGTCGGACGCCGGCGCGCTCACTAAGGCTGTCGACGACGCGATCGCGGCGAACCCGGATGTCGCGGAGAAGATCCGTGGCGGCGCGCATAACGCCGCCGGTGTCTTGATCGGTGCGGTCATGAAAACCACGAAGGGACAGGCTGACGCGAAGACGGTGCGTGAGCTGATCCTGGAGAAACTGTCTTAACCGACGCGCGTGTGCCCCTTACCACGGAGCCGTGGTGAGGGGCACACGCGTTTAATCGCCTTTGTCGTCCTGTTTAGAATCTTCCTTGTTGGGGATGATGTCGCTTTCTTCGTCCGGCATCCCGTCGGTCAGGATGTGGCGCTCCAGCGACACTTCGGTCTCGCCGTGACCGCCCACAGAGATGTCGTCGAACGCTTGCAATTGGTTGTCGTTAGCGCTATCGAAATACAGGACGGACATCTGCAACGGGACGGGCTCGTTCCCTTCGAGCCCGCTCAGGCCGGCGCCACCGGAGGAGCCTTGCACCATCTGGAGCGTGTCATCGTCCAGTTCGGATACTTCGCGTTGATGCTTATGGCCCGCCAACACCAACGGCACGGAGTCCGCCAGCGGCGCCGCGCTGGCAGGGTCGTGAACCATCGCCAGGTCGGCGCCATCGTCGAGCGCGATCGTATCGGCGAGCTGGGTACCCGAATCGAGTAGGACTTGTTCCTCGCGGAAGTCCGAGGGTGTCGCGGTCTTGTCGGGCGTGAATCGGGGGTCGCCGATGCCACCTACGGTCAATCCGGCGACTTCGGCCACGTCGTTGTCCAACACGATCGCGTTTTCGTGCTCGGCGATTTCTTTCGCGGTCTGCTCCGAATCGTGGTTGCCCCGAACAAATACGTACGGAACATTCAACTTAGACAGTCCGTCGCTGATGAAGTCGGATTCTTGTTCGCTTCCCCAATCGGTCATGTCGCCGGTGTCGACGACGACGTCGATGTTGAATTGCGCGACGATGGACGAAATCAGGTCCCACGAGGCCGGGTTGAGGTGCATGTCCGAAACATGCAAGGCGCGGATCGTATCCGGGTCCGGTTCGTACGACGGCAGAGTGCTGGCGACCGTGTAAAACTGCGACATGTTGGTGATGAATTGGCGCAGCTGGTCGCGGTATTTCTCATACCGGTCCGCGATGCTTTCGGCGTCACCGACGAGCGCGGGGGCGTTGGCCAACAAGCCCTCGTAACGTGGCTCCATGATCGATTGCGGACGGATGCTGGCGGCGGCCATCCCCAGGACCGATACGGTCATGACCAGGGACAGGCAGGCGCAGATCGCGGCCCGGCGCATGTTGCGAAACAGCACAAGCCCCACGATGAGGCTGACGAGTACCGCCGCCGCGACCGCGCCGACACCGACGTTTACGACGCTTTCCAAAAGCTCATCCGGAGCCGAATCGGTCGCGGCGCGGATGCCCTTGGGATTGGTGACGAGCTCTTGAGTCAACGCCGGATCCAACGAATCCAGCCGCACCGACATGCGCACCGGCGCTTCATGACTGTCGAAGATCAGCGACCCCAACGGGGGCAGGGCAAGCTCGGATTCACCGGTCGTGGACGGTTCGACCGACATCGTCGTGTTGAACGGTCCGACGTTGGTGTGACTGGTACCGCCGAGATAGACACCGATCGACGCCGTCACGGTGGCGACCGCGACATACACGATGGCTCTGCCAAACCAACGCGGATAGCGCGATGTCTTACACCAGCGGACGAACCCGGGTGTGTAGCGCTTCACCCACAGCCCTGTCAACACGCCCGCCCGCGCGAGACGGGCCGCGATAACTCGACAGGCGCGAACGACGTTGCTCACCCATGCTTGCCTGTTGATTAGGTGGCTCCTTCCGCTGAGCCCCCGGCGATGATGCGCACGATCTTGTCGTCGCCTGTTTGAGGCTCGCCGCGGGAGTCTTTATTCGAGGTGCTCACCCACAGGCTTCCATCGGGAGCTTCGGTGACGGCACGAAGCCGGCCCAGCTCCCCGGAGAGGCTTTCGGCGGGCTTACCGACCACAGTGCCTTTCTTGGTGAACTCGACCGTGTACAGTTTCTCGCCGCGCAAACACGCCGTTACCAGGACCGAATCCGCGAAGGAGGCTCCCGAGCAGGAAGCTTCGGCCGGTTTGAAAGTCACGACGGGGTTGACATAAGAATCGTTGTCGGTGTTGCCTTCGATCTTCGGCCAGCCGTAGTTGCTGCCCGCCTCGATCTTGTTGATCTCGTCGGCTTTATCGCCCCCGAATTCGGTCGCGAACAGCTCCTTGTTCTCGCTCCACGCCAGTCCTTGCACGTTGCGGTGGCCGTAGGAGTAGACGAGCGAATCGTCGAAGGGGTTGTCGCTGGGCGCTTCGCCCTTCTCGTCCATGCGCAGGATCTTGCCGGCGAGCTCGTCCTTGTCTTGGGCGGTTTCGCCGTCGCCGGCGTCGCCTGTGCCGGCGTACAGGTAGCCGTCGGGGCCGAAATCGATCTGTCCGCCGTTGTGGTTCTCGCTCTTGGGGATCCCGGTCACGATCGGGTCCGGGTCCTCACCGAGCTTCAGCTTCGCGATGCGGTTGTCCTGTGCGGTGGTGTAGTAGACGAAAATGGTGTCGTCGGACTCATAGTCGGGCGACACCGCCAGCCCCATGAGCCCGCCTTCGCCCGAGGCCTCCACGTCGTCGATGACCTGAACCTCGTCGACTTTCGGCGCGCCTTCCTCGTCCTTCGGCATCGTCACCCGCTTGATCGTCGCCGAATCGCGCTCGGTGAAGATGGCGGTCTGTTCGTCGAGGAACTCGATGTCCCACGGGACTTCGAGGTTTTCAGCCACGACACCGGACATGACCGAGGCATCCGGGGCATCGGAGGATTCGGACGGGGAGGGAAGGTCCGGCGGCTCGCCCGAAGAGTCGGGGGGCGGTTCGCCGAAGGCACACGCCGAGGCGCACACGAGGACGGCAGTGGCGACGCCAAGGGTTCGGGATGCACGCAAAATCACATTGCCAGGGTAACGGGCGCCGACAGTAACATGACTTGTCATGAAGGCATGGATTGCGCATGAGTCGGGGAAGCGGGCACTCGGGGAAGTTCCTGAGGGCATTACGCTGGAGGTATACGACGGTAAGGGGGACTATCCCTCGGATCCGTCGACGGTCGATTTCTGGGTTCCAGGGTTCCTGTCGGCGCAGGGAACGACGGACAGGCTCGCCGACATGACCGCGCTGAGCGTGGTTCAGCTTCTGACCGCCGGCGTGGACGCGTGGACGAGCAAGGTTGCGGATTCGGTGACGCTGTGCAGCGCGCGCGGCGTGCATACTGCGTCCACCTCTGAATGGGTGTTGACCGCGATGCTGACGTCGCTGCGCGGTTTCGACCATTTCGTGCGCTCCCAGCAGAACGCGCAATGGGAACCCCGCGTCACGACGTCGCTGGCGCGTAAGAAGGTCCTCATCGTCGGGGCCGGAGACATCGGCAAGGCGATCGCCGCTCGCGTGTCCGTATTCGGTGCCGAGCCGATACTGGTGGCGCGCAGCGCACGCGATGGGGTCCACAGCGTCGACGAGCTCCCCACACTGCTGCCGGATGCCGACGTCGTTGTCATGGTCTTGCCGCTGACCAACGACACCCGAGGCATGGTCGATGCGGCCTTCCTCGCTCGGCTCAAGGACGGGGCGTTGTTCATCAACGCCGCGCGCGGCCCCGTCGTGGTGACGGATGCGTTGTTGGCGGAGCTGAAGAGCGAGCGCATCACGGCGGCTGCGGATGTCACGGATCCGGAACCGCTGCCGCAGGACCATCCGCTGTGGGAAGCGCCGGGACTGTTGCTGACTCCGCATGTGGGCGGAGCCTTGGACGATATGGTCCCTACCGCCTATGAGTTCGTGGGCGGACAACTGCGTCGGTTTGCGCGCGACGAGCCGCTGGAGAACGTGATCTCGGGCGATTACTGACGCCGAGCGTGCGGCGCGGGGAACGTGTGTTTGCTCGCGCCGCAACGGCGTCGAGGTTCAGTTCGTGACGTCGTCGCCTGCGTCGTCTTTGTGCGGAGAACCTAGGTCGATGAGCCGTTGCACATCGGACGGCGGGACGCCCGGCAGCGCCAGATGGGTGCCGTGTGTCGTGACGAGGTGCACGACCCGGTCGGAGGCGTCGAAGCCGTCCACTTGAGTCCACGGGATGACGCGGCGGCCCACTAGCGCGCGCACGGTAATGCCGTCTGCGGTTACGTCCACGCCTGACCGCAAGGACCATGCGGCGATCAGCAACGGGACGATGAGGGCGGCGAGGGCGACGGGGGCGAGCACGACCTTTGACAGGCCCTCGAGCTCCAGGAACACGGCGCCCGCGAACGGCATCACGATCACCGTCACCAGTATCGCGGCGAGCGCGACGGCTCCGCTGCGACGAAATTGCAGGCGAGTGGGCTTTTTCTTGACGACCGTCATGGAATCGATGCTGTCATATGGGTGGGAGATGAATGCCGTGGGCTCGGTCGGTGCGATCTCGATGTCACAGCCGCGGTGCATGGTGTTACGGACCGTGCGAGTGAACTGGGGGAAGCATGACTTATTTGATGGCCATCGGCACGAAGAAGGGCCTTTTCACAGCCTCCAGCCGCGACCGGCGCGACTGGGATATCCAGGGGCCGGTCGGGCCAGATGGAGACAGCACCGGACCGTCCGGCGTGTATGCCGTCGGCATCGATAGGCGCCGTGCCACACCGCGCATCTTGGCCGGAGGCGATAGCGCCCATTATGGTCCGTCGGTGTGGCATTCGGACGACCTGGGTAAATCGTGGACGGAGCCGCAAGAGGCACCGATCCGTTTCGGTGCGAACGACGGCGCTTCCTTGGAACGCGCCTGGCAGTTCTCCTTCGGCCCGGGGCCCGACACGGTCTACGCGGGCGTCGAGCCGCATGCGTTGTTCCGGTCGGACGACGGCGGGCTCACCTTCGGCCTGAACCGGGCGTTGTGGGACCACCCGCATCGCAGCGAATGGTTCCCCGGTGCAGGCGGTGCCGCCATCCATACGGTCTTGCCGCACCCGGATGACCCGGAATCGCTCCTCGTCGCCATGTCGACCGGCGGCGTGTATGCCTCGAACAACGGCGGTCGCAGCTGGGTGCCGCGCAACAACGGCATCGAGGCCGACTTCATGCCGGACCGCTTCCCGACGTTCGGGCAATGCGTCCACAAGGTTGCGCGCGCCGGTTCGAACCGCGAACGCCTATACGCGCAAAACCATGGCGGCGTGTACCGGTCCGACGACGAGGGTGCGACGTGGGTGTCGATCGCTGACGGTTTGCCGTCCGATTTCGGCTTCGCGATCGTCGCGCACCCGAGCCGGGACGATACGGTCTTCAGCTTTCCGGTGTCGTCAGCTATGGAGCGTTTCCCGACGCAGCACAGGTTGCAGGTGTACCGCTCAGACGACGCTGGCCGCAGCTGGCACGCGATGAATGATGGCTTGTCATCCGGGCCGTATTTCGGGATCGTGCTGCGCGATGCCGCCTGTACCGACGACGAAGACACGGATCCGGGCTTCTATTTCGGGACCCGTTGCGGGGACGTGTACGCCGCGCGCGATTCAGACGGCCAGTGGCACCAGGTCGTCGGTCACCTTCCCGACGTTTTGTGTGTGCGCGTGGCGAGGGTGTGAACGTGATGATGGTGACGGTTTTGATTCCCGGTGCCTTGCGCGGCGAGTGTGGTGGCAGGGCCAGGATGCCGGTTCCGGCCGAGGCCGGCTGGACGCTGCGGCAGGTTCTGGACGCAGTGTCGGCGCAGTATCCGCGCTTCGACCGGCGGGTGCGTGACGAACAGGGCCGCCTGCGTCGGTATGTCAACGTCTTCGTCGGCATGGACGAGTGCCGCACGTTGTCTGGTTTGGATACCGAAGTCGTCGACGGGGTACAGGTACACATATTGCCGTCGGTAGCTGGCGGTTGAGCCGGCGTCGTCGAAGTAAGTGGAGAGTGGGCGGAAATTGCGGTTCGACGTATCTAGTTATGGCGAGATTTATTGTTAGGATGTGGTCGACCGTAGTGTCGAGCAATGTGGACTTAACGTGTCCACCTCCCGACTAGGAGCCACCCCCTCATGGCCTTCTTGACCGCGTTTCGTGGAAAACGCCGCCTGCAGAATGCAGTCTGTGTCACCAGTGGGCCTTCGGCCGTGATGTTCGACGTACCCGCGACCGCGGCCCGCTCCGTGGCCGGTCGGCAACCACTTGCGGAGGCGTAAGCCGATGGACCAACCCGAGGTGACGAAGGTCGGCGGTTTCCGGGGACTGTGTTCCCGCGGCGGGCGGGCGTTGGCGCTGATCTGGCAGGCAGGGCCCATATCCGCGACCGTTTACCTGTTCGCGACGGTCGCGCAGGGCGCGCTGCCGGCGGCCGTCACGCTGCTGACGAAATGGCTGTTGGAGGCGCTGCAGTACAACGGTGTCGCGGACGACGCGATACCCGCCGGCCAGGCGCCTCCCGACGTCAGCCCTATGGTGCTGGTCGCCGGGATCGCGATCCTCGGTGTGCTCGTTTCCGCCGCGCCGTTCGTCAGTGAATACGTCCAGTCCAGACTCAAACGCGGCGTGACCCTGATCGTCCAGGACCGGCTCTACGAATCCGTAAACGGCTTCGAAGGCATGCGTCGTTTCGAAAATCCGGCATTCCTGGATCGGCTGCGAATGGCGCAGCAGGCCGCAACCACCGCCCCCGACCAGGTCGCGACATCCGTGTTCGGGCTGGTGCAAAGCGCGGTGAGCGTGGCCAGTTTCCTCGGGGTCCTGCTTGTCATCAGTCCGCTCATCACCGTGATCACCATCTTGGCGGCCGTACCCGCGCTGCTGGTGCAGCTTCGCATCAGTCGCCAACAAGCCAGCATGATGTGGAGCATAAGCCCGCGTAACCGCAGGCAGCTGTTCTACCAGATGCTGATGCTCGACCTGGCGGCCGTGAAAGAGATCCGCTTGTTCGGCCTCGGCGATTTCCTGGCCAAACGGATGCGCAACGAAACCAAACAGATCAATGCGGCTGAGGAACGGGTCGATCGCAAAGTAGTGATCAGCCAGGGGCCACTATCGGCGCTGGGTGCCATCATCGCCGGAGGTGGTCTGATATGGATGATCTCGGCGACGCTGCGTGGCGAGTTCAGCATCGGTGACGTGTCGGCGTTCGTGGCCGCCGTCGCCGGAGTCCAGGCCGCGATCTCGCAGGGAGTGTCGGGCGCGACTACCGGCTACGAGAATCTACTGCTGTTCGGTCATTACGTCGATGTCGCGGACATGGACAGCGACCTGCCGAAACCCGACGACCCCGTCGCGCTTGCGCCGTTGCGGCAGGGCATCGACCTCGAGGACGTGTGGTTTCGCTACACCGACGACGGCCCGTGGGTACTCCAAGGGGTCAGCATGCACATCCCGTTCGGTAAGTCGCTGGCGCTCGTCGGACTCAACGGCGCCGGTAAGTCCACCCTGGTGAAGCTGCTGTGCCGTCTCTACGACCCGACCCATGGGGCTATCAAATGGGATGGTGTGGACATCCGCGACGCCGAAGTGTCCGAGTTCCGCGATCACATCAGTGCGGTCTTTCAGGACTACATGTCCTACGACTTGAGGGCAGACGAGAATATCGGCGTCGGCGACCTGGAACATTTGCATGACCGTGAACGCATTGTCCACGCGGCGACGGAAGCCGATGTGCATTCCTTCATCTCGAAGTTGCCCAAAGGCTACGACACGATGCTGTCGCGCATCTTTTTCCAGGGAGAAGACAATGAGGACCCCGTCAACGGCATGACCTTGTCGGGCGGCCAATGGCAGCGCATAGCGTTGGCGCGGGCAATGATGCGTGTCCAACGGGACTTGCTGATCCTCGACGAACCCAGTGCCGGTTTGGACGCCGCGGCCGAACAGGAGATGCACGATAAGCTCCGCGAATATCGCGAGGGCGCCACCAGCATCCTCATTTCGCACCGGCTTGGGGCAGTGCGGCATGCCGACGCGATCGTTGTGCTGCAGGACGGTCAGATCACGGAGATCGGTGATCACGCTTCGCTGCTGGAGTCGGGGGGCGAGTATGCGCGGCTGTTCACGATCCAGGCCGCCAATTATGTAGCGGATTCGGTTGAGTCTTCGGCATTGCCGAGCGGCGGCCCTGCGGAGACGTGACGCTGGGACACCATCCGATCCCTACTGGGTAGACATGGCAGATATATTGGCCGCCATGAGTCGTAAAGTTATCGCGTTGGCAGCTGGAGCGGGAGTCCTGGCGGGAGCCGCCGGGGTGGCGGCATGGGCGCGGGCACGACTCGTGGCGATCAGCGTCGATGGCTTCAGCATGAGCCCGAGCCTGTATCCGCGGGACCGTGTGCTCGTGCGGAGAGGCATTTTCGGGCTGCGCCGTGGCCGAATCGTCGTCGTGGCGCGACCGCATACCGTCACGGGTTGGCACGGCGCGCCGCCGGCCATCGGGGACCTCAAAGAAACTCAGTGGTTCATCAAACGCGTGGTGGCGGTGGCGGGCGATCCGTATCCGGCGGAGCTGCGTCGCAGTGGCACGGTCCCGTCAGGGCATGTCGCGGTGCTCGGCGATCACCCGCACAGTGAAGACTCGAAACAATATGGACCATGTCCGGTTGACCAGATTCTGGGCGTCCAGATTCGGAAATTGGCGAGCCAGGCCGCGTGATTCGAGCGGCATGCGCTGCCGTTTCGTTCCCGTAGGGATCGTCGATGTGTGGGGCCGGTCTGTGACATGTCTTGTCAGCGACGTCGGGATGTTTTAGCCTCCGACAAGGCGCGCGTGCCATGGCCCTTATGGGCGGTCTGTGTCGTTTTCGCGGCGCGGCGACTCCGTATCGTGCATGCCACGTGCCAGGATCCCCTAGGCAGGTATCGGCTCTATAGAGGTGACGATGTCCAGTTTGTGGCGCACCAAAAGCATTGAACAATCCATTAGTGATACCGATGAACCTGGGCGCAGGCTCAAACGGACACTGGGCCCCTGGGATCTGACGATCTTTGGTGTGTCGGTCGTGGTCGGCGCCGGTATCTTTACCGTCGCAGCCGAAACCGCCGGCGACTATGCGGGCCCCGCCGTCATGATTTCCTTCGTCATCGCCGCGGTCGCTTGTGGTCTCGCCGCGCTGTGCTACGCCGAGTTCGCCTCGACGCTTCCCGTGGCGGGGAGCGCATATACGTATTCGTACGCGACGATGGGCGAATTCATCGCGTGGATCATCGGCTGGGACTTGGTCCTGGAGTTTTCTGTGGCCGCCGGCGTCATCTCCAAGGGATGGTCGACGTACCTGCAGGAGGCCACGGCGCAAATTGGCGTCCACCTGACATCGAATGTGCCGATCGGGCCATGGAAGCTTGGCCCGATCACCATCGACTCGTTTGACTGGGGCGCGGTGCTTCTGGTCGTAGTGTTGTCCGCGATCCTGGCCGCAGGAATGTCGCTGTCGGCGAAAGTCAATACCGTCATCACGGCGATCAAGGTCAGCGTCGTGCTGTTGGTGATCGTAGTCGGTGCCGCATATATCGTCCCGAGCAACTGGGTGCCGTTCGTCCCGCCGTCTAAGCCGGCACCGCCCGAAGCGTCCGGACTCGAGTCGTCTCTGTTCTCGTACCTGTTGGGCGACGCGGGCGTCACCTACGGGTGGTACGGCGTGCTGGCGGGGGCGTCGATCGTGTTTTTCGCCTTCATCGGTTTCGACATTGTCGCGACGACGGCGGAGGAAACGCGTGACCCACAGCGCAACATGCCGCGAGGGATCCTCGGTTCGCTGGCGATCGTGACAGTGCTGTACATCGGTACCGCGCTGGCCATCACCGGGATGCAGAAATACACCGACCTGGCCACTACGCCGGACGGCGAGACGTCGACTCTGGCGACCGGATTCGCCGCGCACGGCGTCGACTGGGCAGTGATCTTGGTGTCGTTCGGTGCGTTGATCGGTTTGACGACCGTCACGCTCGTGCTCTTGTTGGGCCAGAGTCGAGTGCTGTTTGCCATGTCGCGCGACCGGTTGCTGCCCGCGTCTTGGTCCAAGACCGGCGGTAGGGGCACTCCTGTACGCATCACCGTCGGCATCGCCGTGCTGGTGTCGATATTGGCAGGCTTCTTCGATGCCGACGAGCTCGGCGAGATGGTTAATGTCGGGACATTGTTCGCGTTCGTGTTGGTGTCGATCGGTGTGATCGTGCTGCGGCGTAAGCGCCCAGATCTTGAGCGTGGATTCCGTGCTCCGTTGGTGCCGTTGGTGCCGATTCTCGCGGTGGTCGCGTGTGTCTGGTTGATGTTGAATTTGACCGCACTGACGTGGCTGAGGTTCGTGGGATGGCTGTTGATCGGTTTGGTGATCTATTTCGTCTACGGTGTTCGGCACGCGAAGCTGCGCGGTAAGGACCGGGACGACTCGGGGGCCAGCAACACGTAGCGCGTCGCGTTCCTGGATTTCCTGGCGCGCTTCACCTATCGCGATCTGTGCGTCTACCGCCATGTGGGCCGTTTGTTCCAAGATGCGGACAGTGGCAGACTGGCGGTTATGCCAGCGTTGCGTTCACGAACCTCAACACACGGCCGCGCACAGGCGGGGGCCCGCGCTTTGTGGCGGGCGACCGGGATGACCAACGACGACTTCGGTAAGCCGATCGTGGCCATCGCCAACAGCTACACCCAATTTGTGCCGGGCCACGTCCACCTCAAAGATATGGGTGAAATCGTCGCCGAAGCGGTAGCGTCCGCCGGCGGGGTCGCTAAGGAGTTCCACACGATCGCCGTCGATGACGGCATTGCGATGGGCCACGGGGGAATGCTGTATTCGCTTCCCAGCCGCGAGCTGATCGCCGACTCGGTCGAATACATGGTCAACGCTCACTGCGCTGACGCCTTGGTGTGTATATCCAACTGCGACAAAATCACGCCCGGCATGTTTCTGGCGGCTATGCGGTTGAACATCCCTGTCGTATTCGTGTCTGGCGGGCCGATGGAGGCGGGAAAGACCGTCGACGTCGACGGCGTGGTGCAGCGCAAACTCGACCTGGTGGACGCGATGGTGGCGTCCGCTGACGAGGCGGTTTCGACCGACGAGCTCAACACCATCGAAGAGTCGGCCTGCCCGACCTGCGGCTCGTGTTCGGGAATGTTCACGGCGAACTCGATGAACTGCCTGACCGAGGCGGTTGGCCTCGCGTTGCCCGGCAACGGTTCGGTCCTGGCCACTCACCGCGCGCGGCGTAACCTCTTCGTGGAGGCGGGCCGCACCATCGTCGAGCTGGCGAAACGCTACTACGAGCGCGACGACGAGTCGGTGCTGCCGCGCAACATCGCTGGACGTCACGCGTTCGAAAACGCGATGGCGTTGGATGTGGCGATGGGCGGGTCGACCAACACGGTGTTGCACCTGCTGGCTGCGGCGCGCGAGGCCGAGCTCGAATACGAGGTCTCCGACATCGATGCGGTGTCGCGTCGGGTTCCGTGCCTGGCCAAGATCGCGCCGAACTCCCCGAAGTACCACATGGAGGATGTGCACCGCGCCGGCGGGATTCCGGCGATCATGGGAGAACTTCACCGCGGCGGCCTACTGCACACGGACGTGTCGTCGATCCATAGTTCGTCACTCGACGAATGGTTGGGGGCGTGGGACATCCGGGGCGAGTCACCATCTGCGGAGGCGATCGAGCTTTTCCACGCGGCACCGGGCGGTGTGCGCACGACGTCGCCATTTTCGACGTCGAACCGCTGGTCGAGTCTCGATACAGATGGACGCAATGGTTGCATCCGGTCGCTTCGACACGCCTACTCCGCCGACGGCGGCCTGGCCGTCCTATTCGGAAATATTGCCCCGGACGGTTGCGTGGTCAAAACGGCAGGGGTGCCGCAGGAGAGCCTCGTCTTCCGCGGGCCGGCGGTCGTGTTCGAATCCCAGGAGGCCGCAGTGTCCGGGATCCTCGATGGCACGGTCCAAAGCGGGGCCGTGGTGGTCATTCGGTATGAGGGTCCGCGTGGCGGGCCCGGGATGCAGGAAATGCTGCATCCAACGTCGTTCCTGAAGGGTAAGGGGCTCGGCGCCTCGTGCGCACTGTTGACGGATGGACGCTTCTCAGGGGGGACGTCTGGTCTTTCGGTCGGGCACGTCTCGCCCGAGGCTGCTTCGGGTGGGGCGATCGCCCTGGTCGAGGACGGCGACGAGATCGAATTCGACATCCCGAACCGAGCGGTCCAGCTGTGCGTAGACGAGACGGAGCTGTCGCAGCGTCGGATCGTGCAGTCGAAACGGGAAGCGCCATTCACTCCCGCGTCTCGGCAGCGGCCCGTAACTCGGGCATTGCGTGCATATGCCTCGATGGCGACATCGGCCAGCGACGGTGCGTACCGCAAGGTGTCCGATGTCGGTACGCCGGGGGCTGTGACGTAACCGCTGCATAACTTACGTATCCGCTGTGGGCGGTTGTGAATATCGGTGGGACCCTGGAGTTCGACCGGGGGTTGATGGCACGCTTGTACCGTGCACCCCAATGGATTGAAACCTCGACCGAACACTTTACTGGCCATCGTGGCCATTGTGTCTGTCTTGGTCATAGCGCTGATCGTCGCAGTGTGGCGCGCTTTTATTGGTTTTGTTCCTTCAGGAGCGTGGGCGGCGTTGCTTGCGTTCATCCCCGCTGCGTCGGGAATGCTTGTGTGGCGCTTGGGTATCGCCCGCAGGGCGACGCTGCAGGAGGAATCGTATAAGCGGCACGCGATCGCGCTCGTGACCGCGTCTTTGGGCGTGGCGCTGGCGGTGATCTTGGCGCCTCCGTACCACGACCTGATGGTGACCTTGGTCGGCGTAGGCGTGATCGGGCTGTTCACCGAATCGTTCGTGCGCCTTCCGGACGACACGGAAAGCGTGGCGGTTCGGTTGCATCGGACTTTGGATGGTTTGTTCATTGCCGGGTGCGTCACGTTCTGCGTGTGGGTGACGTGGGTGCCGCAACCGGTTGCGCTGGAGACGTTGTCGTCACATTGGATGATCGTGTTGACCAGCGGCGCCGCCGCCGTGTTGATCGGGGTGGCCGCGGTGACGACCGTGCGCGCCACGACGTATCGCCGACGTTATCTGCTGTTGGGTGTCAGCCTCAGCGTCATTGCACTATCGCATGTGGGCATAGTGACGACTACGCAGACGACGTATGCGGTATGGCCCAGCGGGATTCTGTTGTTGGTGTGGGGTCTTGGGTGCTTGTCGTCCGCCGCGGCGGTGTGGTTTGCGCAGACGTTCCCCGGCCCGGCGACGGCGCGGCCGCTCCCGTTGGTGGATCTCATGTTGACGGCCGGGCCGGCGGTGATTGCGGCGGCGGTGGCCGTGTATCACGGAATCGCGGTCGGTCCGCTGGGTGTCGATGCGATAGTCCTGGCGATCGTGACCGCCGCGGTGCTGTCGGTGCGTCAGATATTGGCGCGCATGGATGTACGCAAGTCGGCCCAGGTGCTGGCGGACAGGGAAGAACGTTACCGATCCATTGTGGCCGGATCTGCCGATGTGACGACTGTTGTTGACGATAAGCTGCGGGTCGTGTGGCAGGAGGCGGCGCCGACATGGAAACCCGTGGAGGGCCACGCGCGGGTCGAGGGGACGCCGTTCATCGACATTGTTCATCCCGATGATGCCGAAAGTGTTGAGCGGCAGCTGAAGGAGCTGATGGCATCGAGGCGCGGTGCCCGGATCCGTGTCGATGCACGCATTCGGGACGCCCAAGGCAACTGGCGCGACACTGAATCTACTGTGGCTGATCAGCGCGACGTACCGCAGGTGCGGGGGCTGGTGCTGCACTCACGTGACGTCGGGCAGCGGCGCAAGCTGGAGCGGAAGCTGGCGAAGCTGGCCTACGCCGACACACTGACGAGTCTGTCGAACCGGCGCGCCTTGCTGCGCACGCTCGAATCGGATGTGGCCGGCGGTACGATGCCGTGCACCCTGTTGGCGATCGATCTCGACGGGTTCAAAAAGGTCAACGACACCCAGGGGCACGACATCGGCGACGCTGTCCTTAAAGAGGTTGCTTCGCGGATCAAGGAGAGCCTGCGGCCTACGGATGTGGCGGCACGGCTCGGCGGTGACGAGTTCGCGGTGCTGCTGTGGTGTCCGCCCGAGCACGGCTACGAGATCGCCCAGCGTCTGCTGGAGGTGCTGCGACAGCCGTACTGTTTCGAAGGCCAAGCCGACGTGCACGTGTCCACAAGCATCGGACTGGCGGGATACTCCACGGCCGATGATGTCGAATCCTTGCTACGTAACGCAGACTTGGCGTTGCGTTCCGCTAAACAGCAAGGCAAGAACCGGGTCGCCATCTATGACATGTCGTTCGAACGGGTCGTTCGGCGCAAGAACCTGCTCGAAAACGAGCTGCATGGGGCAATTGCCCGCGGCGAGCTCGCGTTGGTGTACCAGCCGGTGATCTCGTTGACGAGTCGGCACATCGTCGGTGCCGAAGCCCTGATGCGGTGGAACCATCCCGAGCTCGGGGCGGTGCCGCCGTCGGAGTTCATTCCGGTCGTTGAGGACGCGGGGCTCACATCCATGCTCGGCGCGTGGACGTCTCGCGAGATCGCGGCGAGGCTAGCGGTGTGGCGGCAGCGCGGTTACTCCGCGTGGATCTCCATGAACGTGTCGGTGCGCCAACTGCATTCGCCGATGTTCGCCACCGACCTGGCCCAGGCGCTGTTGGAACGAGGCGTCCCGCCTTCCCGACTCGTCGTCGAAGTGACGGAGCATGACGTCGCCCAGGATATGGACGTGCTGGTGGCGCAGCTCGGCGCGTTGCGCGGTACCGGAGTGCGTATCGCGCTGGACGATTTCGGTGCCGGCTATTCCTCGTTGGGGCAGCTGCACCGGCTGCCGGTCGACATCTTGAAGATCGACCGGGATCTCGTCGCCGGAACCAATGACGGTGCCGCGCCGCTAGCCGATGTCGTGGTGCGTCTCGGTGAAAGGCTGGACCTGGATGTCATCGCCGAAGGCGTCGAGACGCAGACGCAACTCGATGTGGTTGCCCAGGCCGGCTGCGACATGGTGCAGGGTTATTTCCTCGCGCGTCCAATGTCGGTGGAGAAAGTCGACTCCCTGCTGCGCGAGGATTCGAAATTGAGGCAGCAACCGTTGGCCATCGAATCCTGAGCGCCGGGGACACTTTGAGTGACGATGGACACGCGCCACGTGTCTCGATATCCGGGAATAGTTGACATTGCGCATGAGAGTGAGGCATTCTTGCCGCGTGACTACGCAGCGAATTATTTCCCCGAACGCGGGTATTACCCGCGCGCTCGGGGCTGTCGTAGTACTTATTTAGCGCACTGTCGCTGCAGCGATGGTGCGCTCGCCCCGTGCGTCTTTGCACGCGGGCGATTTTTATTGCCCGAAAGCGGGCGCATCCATTGCTGATCGGTCAGAAACCACGTCAAGAAGAACAACCTTCAACCGGGAAAATGGGATGAATCGCACACATAAGTTCGCTAAGCCCAGGCCGCCGGGTTCACCGTCCAGTACGGATTCGGGGAACACGACGACGATGACGGGAGCCCAGGCGCTGGTCCGCTCCCTCGAGGAACTCGGGACCGAGGTGGTATTCGGCATTCCGGGTGGCGCGATTCTTCCGGCCTACGACCCGCTCTTCGATTCCGAGAAGGTCCGGCACGTGCTGGTGAGGCACGAGCAGGGCGCCGGGCACGCCGCCACCGGTTACGCCCAAGCGACCGGCAAAGTCGGCGTGTGCATGGCGACTTCCGGCCCCGGGGCGACGAACCTCGTCACGCCGCTGGCTGATGCCTATATGGATTCGGTCCCGATCGTGGCCATCACCGGTCAGGTCGCGACCTCGAGCATCGGCAGCGACGCGTTCCAGGAGGCCGATATCCATGGCGTGACATTGCCGGTGACGAAACACGGCTACCTGGTGTCGAAAGCCGACGACATTCCGCGGATCCTGACCGAGGCTTTCCACCTCGCTCAGACCGGCCGGCCAGGTCCGGTCCTTGTGGATATCCCCAAGGACCTGCTACAGCAGGCGACGCGCTTCTTTTGGCCACAGCAGATGGACCTGCCGGGATACCGACCCACGGTTTCGCCGCACAGCAAGCAGATTCGTCAGGCCGCCGAACTCATCGCACGTTCGCAACGGCCCGTGCTGTATGTCGGTGGCGGCGTGCTGAAGTCGAACGCCTGCGCCGAACTGAAAGAGCTCGCCGAACAAACGGGCGCTCCGGTGGTCACGACCCTTATGGCCCGCGGCGCGTTCCCCGACAGCCACCCGCAGCATGTTGGGATGCCGGGCATGCACGGCGGTGTTCCGGCCGTGTATGCGATGCAGCGGTCGGATCTGATCGTGGCGTTGGGTGCGCGCTTCGATGACCGGGTCACGGGCAAACTCGACAGTTTCGCGCCTGATGCGGCGATCATCCATGTCGACATCGACCCGGCCGAGATCGGCAAGAACCGGGTCGCGGACGTGCCGATCGTGGGGGACGCGAAATTCGCGATCTCGCAGATCAGCGAGCAGTATCCCAAATCGGCATCGAAGTCCCGCATGGACGATTGGTGGAGTCAAATCGACGACCTGCGCCGCCGCTTCCCGTTGGGGTACGAGACGCACGATGACGAGCCGCTCGCGCCGCAGTACGTGATCGAGCGCCTCGGTGAGGTCTGCGGTCCCGAAACGATCTACGCCACCGGTGTGGGCCAACACCAGATGTGGGCGTCGCAGTTCATCTCCTACGAGCGGCCGTACACATTTTTGAACTCGGGCGGCCTCGGCACCATGGGGTACGCCGTGCCGGCCGCCATGGGCGCGAAATTCGGCAAGCCGGATTCGACGGTCTGGGCGATCGACGGAGACGGCTGCTTCCAGATGACCAACCAGGAACTGGCTACGTGCGCGCTCGAAGGCATCCCGATCAAGGTCGCGGTTATCAACAACGGAAACTTGGGCATGGTGCGCCAATGGCAGACGCTGTTCTATGAGGAACGTTACTCGAATACGGACCTCGGTACGCACACCCGGGTCCCCGATTTTGTGAAGTTGGCGGAATCGTTGGGCTGCGTCGGCTTGAGGTGCGAAACGGCGGATGATGTCGACGCCACTATCGAAAAGGCGATGGCTGTCACCGATCGCCCCGTCGTCGTCGATTTCACGGTCGGCCCGAACGCGATGGTGTGGCCGATGGTGCCCGCTGGCGTCGGCAACGACGAGATCCTGGCCGCACGCAATGTCCGCCCCATCTTCGAGGGGGACGAATGCTGACGCACACACCCAGCCTCATGCGGCACACCTTGAACGGGGGAAGCAATGACTAAGCACACGCTATCGGTCCTGGTCGAGAACAAGCCCGGCGTGTTGTCCCGCGTGACGGCCCTGTTTTCGCGGCGCGCATTCAACATCGACTCGCTGGCGGTCGGGGAGACCGAGGACCCGGATATCTCCCGAATCACCATCATGGTTGATGCCGCGGCGCAACCCTTGGAGCAGGTCACGAAGCAGCTCAATAAGCTCGTCAACGTTCTCAAGATCGTCGAATTGGAGCAGCAATCATCGGTGCAGCGGCAGCTGCTGCTGGTGAAGGTGCGCGCGGACGCCGCGACCCGTTCGCAGGTCGTGGAAACCGCGAACCTGTTTCGTGCCAAAGTGGTGGATGTCACGGCCGATACCGTGACCGTGGAGGCCACCGGTTCCGCGGGGAAGATCGACGCCTTCCTAGAGGTCATCGAACCGTTTGGGATTGCTGAACTTGCACAGTCCGGCTTGGTGGGTCTGAGCCGGGGTGCGAAATCCATGACATCGATGGCGCGCAATCGCGCCCAATAAAAGGAGACTGGGACTTATGACCGCCGAAGTGTTTTACGACGACGACGCAGACCTGTCCGTCCTTGCCGGCCGGAAAGTGGCGGTGCTGGGCTATGGCAGCCAGGGGCACGCCCACGCGCTGAGCCTGCGCGACTCGGGCGTTTCCGTGGTGGTGGGGCTCGCCGAGGGCTCCAAGTCACGGCCGAAGGCCGAGGAGGAAGGGCTCGAGGTCACCACGGTCGCCCAGGCTGTGGCCGATTCCGATGTGGTCATGGTGCTCGTGCCGGACACGATTCAGGCGAAGCTGTACAACGAAGAGATCGCGCCGAACCTGTCGGACGGGAATGCGTTGCTGTTCAGCCACGGCTTCAACATCCGTTACGACCTGATTCAGCCGTCTGCCGGGGTCGATGTCGCGATGGTCGCCCCGAAGGGCCCCGGTCATGTGGTTCGGCGCCAGTACGTCGAGGGTAAGGGCGTGCCGTGCCTGGTCGCGG
Source organism: Candidatus Stackebrandtia faecavium (assembly GCA_019112895.1). Lineage (GTDB taxonomy): Bacteria > Actinomycetota > Actinomycetes > Mycobacteriales > Micromonosporaceae > Stackebrandtia > Stackebrandtia faecavium. The sequence goes on along the minus strand of DXIM01000010.1, from coordinate 19,160 downwards.
TCGAACAAGACGCGACCGGTAACGCGTTGGCGCTCGGTCTCGCCTACGCGAAGGCGATTGGCGGCACTCGTGCGGGCGTCCTCAAGACAACGTTCACTGAGGAGACTGAGACGGACCTGTTCGGTGAGCAAGCCGTCCTGTGTGGTGGCGTGTCCGAATTGATCCGTGCCGGTTTCGACACACTCGTTGACGCCGGCTACTCGCCGGAGGCGGCCTATTTCGAGGTGCTTCACGAGATGAAGCTGATCGTCGACATGATCACCGAGGGCGGGCTGTCGAACATGTGGTATTCGGTGTCGGAAACGGCCGAATACGGTGGCATCACGCGTGGTCGTCGCGTGATCAACGAGGACTCTCGCGAGAACATGCGGCGCATCCTCGCCGAGATCCAAGACGGCAGTTTTGCCCGGGAATGGGTCGCCGAGTCGGCTAGTTACGAGAAATTCAACGCCGAACGCGCCGATCAGCAAAAACACGGCGTGGAACAGGTCGGTACCGGGCTGCGGGAAATGATGCCGTGGATTGGTAAGCCCGCGCGCGGGGATAAGACGGCATAGTCGAACACAGGCAGTTCATTCGGCCCGACGTCGGCGCGAAAATGGAATATCAACCGTGGATCGGGGTCGGCGGCGCGCCGGCCCCGATCGACGTGATTGGTGTCTAGCCGCGTGACTCGGCAACGTCGACGAACGCCTCGATGAGCTCGGCGTGTTCTTCTTCGACGCCTTGGCGTGCCACGATCGGGTCGGTGATTTCGCGCCACAGCGTGGACAGTTCGTCGGCGACCAGCATGACCGTCAGCCGTACCTGTCGGTGTGGGTGCGCGATGTGGCGGGTGACCGCCTCGAGGTATCGCGGGTCGAGTGGCGGAGCGGCATGGTTGTGTACCCGCATGACATGGTGCGCCGCGGCAAGGCGTCGGAAGTCTCGGACGATCTCCACTGGTACCGGTTCGTCGTCGGCGAGTAGCGCGTCGAGGAGCTCGCTGGTCGAGACGGTGCCGACGGTTGCCACCACATCGGACACTGCTGCGTCCACTTTATCTTGATCGCTGCCGTAGACGGACACGAAACGCGTGCCCGTGGTGTGCAGCTCGAGATAACGGATGTGCACCTCGTTGCTGACCCACAGGACCTGGCGATACTCGTGGTGACTGTAGGGCCCGGTGTAGCTGACGTTCCAGCCGTTGCCCTCGGCATGACTGGCGAGGTCGTCGTAGTTGGCGTCGTCGCGTAGCACCAGGGTCTGTTCGTGTGGCTCGTGGGCGTTCACGCGTGTTCTCCTGCCGGTATCGGGGCGTCGCTGCCGCTGCCGTCGAAGGCCTCGATGGGAGCGCCGTTGCTGTCGGCGATGACAGGACCGTCGGTTGCCGATTCAGAAAAGGCGTTGTAGGTGTCGGGACTGCCGCCCTGGATGATCAGGCCCTCGAGGCTCTCTCGCAGTCCGGGGTCCGTTTCGGACAGGGCCATCTCCTCGAGGAGGAAGCGGTAGCCGTACCAGTTCGCGACCTGGGCGGTGGCGAGCCGGACGTCGGCGTCCTCGTGTGCTGCGTAGTCGCGTAGACGGTAGCTTTCGCGCAGGTCGCCGCACCACAGTGCCGCGAAGATTTGGATTCCGGACGCCAACTGCTCGTTGTTTTCGGGGGAGGTCAGGTTGTGGATCAGGTCGCGTTCGCGCGCGAACTGGAAGCCCGACAGTGCCCCCACGACATCGAGCGGTAGGTCGATCGGGAAATCGGTCTCCGCTTCGGTGTTGAGTCGCGAGACGACCGTCCGATGGCTTCGTGGGCTCGGCCGGTACTGCGCCTTCGCGCACACGACGGCCCGAGAATGCACCTCGATCGACAGGTAAGAACGCGAGTGGAGGGTGCGCCAGCTCTTCGACGGTATGCGCCCCAGGCGTTGCGTCCGTGCGCGGCGTTGGGAGCCGGCCACGGAATCGTCGTCGTAAGGATCGTCAAAACGGTTGCTGGCCCAGCTGCCGTCGTCGAGGTATTTCACGCCGGTGAAGTACGTGTCGAGGTCGGCACCGTTGAAAGGCACCATGTCGTCGGTTTCGACCTGAGGGATAAGCAGGTCGTTGCGGAAACCGAGGAAACCGCGGGCCGTGGCACTCATGTCGAGTCTGGTGAGGGGCGTGCGTGGATGGCTGTGGCTCAGCACTTCGGCGACGGCCTGAGGGGTCGGCTCGATCGGTACCCACAGCCACGCCGAATAGCTGCGGTCGAGTGAACACCACAGCAGCTCCGGCTCGTCGGCGTCCACGTACCAGTGGACGCGGGAGGGGTGCTGACGATCCCGACGCGCCACCTCGGGCCCGGTTCCCACAAGCAGCTTCCGGCGGCGTCGCGCATAGTCGATGCTGTCGAGCCGGGCATTGCTCATCGTCCCGGTCCAGGCCTGCTCCGCGGCTGGCTCGAAGGATTCGGGGTCACGCCACGAGATCCCGAGCTCTTGGGTCAGGGGGTCTTTTGTGACGGTTTCCCACCAGGGGGGCTGGGTCATGGTTGTCCATCCGTATCGTGAATCAAAGCCTTGCGACGGCTTACGGAAGCAGAGTTTTTATGGCAGACGGAATCCGAATCGTAACATTCGTAACACCAACCACCTGCTTAAAGGCGGTCTCAAAAATCACATGCCGATGAGCTCGAAAGCGGCCGCTGGGCGCGAACCGAAGCGTTGGCCCGTCTGCAGCGCGAGGCCACGCAGGAAATCCTCCGGGTCGGACATGGCATGGTCGCCAAGCGATTCCAAGTATTGCCGATGGCACGCCAGCGATGCGATGGCGGCGTCGAGGGTGTCCGAAATGTCGACGGCGTGGGTCGCGTGGATGGAACCGGCGACCGCGACGGTGTGGACGCCGGACCACGGGGGTTCGGAGCTCTCCGTGAACAGCCAGCGGTTTGCCGCATCACGCACCGCGTCGATCGCCGCGGTGCCCACATGGCGGTGGTCGGCCATATTGAGTGTGCCGGGCCCCCATGAGTCGTGATGGTTGATGGTGATCACCAGCTGCGGTTGTGCGACGCGGATTGCTGCAGCGAGGTCTCGCCTCAACTCGATGCTGTTTTCGATCAAGCCGTCGGGATAGTCGAGAAAGTCGACCTTGGAGACCCCAACGGCTTCGGCCGCGGCGATCTGCTCGGCGACGCGCAGTGGCCCGGCCTGCCGTGGATGGGTGTTGTCCATGCCCGCTTCGCCTTGGGAAGCCAGCAGGTAACCGACCTCTTTACCCATACGCGTCCACCGGGCTATGGCCCCCGCGGCCCCGTATTCGAGGTCGTCGGGATGGGCCACGATCGCCAGCGCGCGTTGCCAATTGTCCTCGCGAAGTTCCGCCAGCGGTGATGTCGAATCGTTCATGTTGCCCCCTCGGTCGTGCGCAACTGCAGTCTAGGGCGCTTCGCAGAAGTTGTGTCCTACGACGACGGTGGCGGAGACGGTTGCATACGTCATATCGCGCGGAATGGAACAAAAATGTATCGTTTGAGACAACTTTGTTTCAAACGAGAGGAAAGCTACGTGGGTAGCGAGAATGTGGCGGCAGCGGCGTTGCGCCTCCTGAACGTCAACCCGGCCGCCTCGATGAGCGAGATCGCGCGCGGGGCAGGGGTTAGTCGCTCCACGCTGCATCGACACTTCGCCACCCGTGAAGACCTCGTGACATACCTCGGTCATCTCAGCTTGGAATCGTGGCGCCGCGCTCTCGACGACTCCGGTATCGATGCCGCCGCCCGCGACGGAGACTTCGCGCAATGCCGCGCCGCGCTTGACGCCCTGTGCGCCGAACTCGTGCGCGATGCCGACGAATACGGCTTCACGCTCACCGAGCAGTCGTTGCAGGCCGACGACGAAATCATCGCCGCCGGTGAAGTACTCCAAAACCGCGAGCTGGACTTTTACGCTCGGGCGCAGAAAGTCGACGCGCTACGCAGCGACATGCCGGCCGCATGGTTCGCCCATGCCATGTTTGGCATGCTGGTCGGGCTGCGGGAGGCGCTTCGCTGCGGGGACATCGCCGCGTCCGACGCCAAGAGGCTGCTGTCCGAAACGATCAGCACGGGGATCGCTGCATGAGCATCGCGACCGGCGTCGAACGAACCCGCACGCGTGAACGCGGCCATCAGGGCCACCCGCGCCGCTGGGCTGGGCTGGGGGTTCTTTGCGCCAGCCTGTTGATCGTGGTGATGGACAACACGATCCTGAATGTGGCCCTGCCGCGGATCAGTACCGAGGTCTCCACCAGCTCCACGCAACTGTTGTGGATGGTCGACATATACGGTCTGGTCGTCGCCGGGCTCCTCGTAGCGGCCAGCAGCGCGGCCGACCGATACGGGCGCAGGCGCATGCTCGTCGTCGGATATGCCGTATTCGGGGTCCTTCCGCTCCTTGTGCTGGTGGTGTCGAGCGCGGGAGGTCTCATCGTGTTGCGGGGCCTACTCGGTATCGGCGGAGCGCTGATCATGCCGTCCACGATGTCGATGATCCGCGACCTGTTCGCCGACGCGAAAGAACGCGCCATTGCGCTCGGAATTTGGGCGACTATGGCCGCCGTCGGTGCCGGCCTCGGGCCGATCGTCGGTGGCTTCCTTGTGGAAGGGTTCGGCTGGCGGTCCGCATTCCTTTTCAACACGCCCGTGATGGTCGTGGCCATCCTCGTGGCCATGTGGATACTCCCGGAGACGCGCGGGGAATCGATCCCGTGGGATGTGCTCAGTACCGTTCTATCGATCCTCGGCGTTGGAGCGGCGATGTACGCGATCAAAGCCTGGGGACGCGACGGCATCACCGACCCCGCGGCGTGGGCGTGTACCGCGATCAGTCTCGTCGCGTTGGGATGGTTTGTGCGCCGTTGCCTGCGTAGTCGCTGGCCGCTGCTGGATCTCGGGCTGCTGCGGCGCCGTGGAATCACTGCGGGACTGATCGGTGCATTCGTGTCGGCGATCGCAATGGCCGCGACGCTGTTGTTGTTGGCGCAATGGATGCAGTTGGTGGAGAACTATTCGCCGATAGAGACAGGAATCCGGCTCCTACCGCTGGCGGTCGTGTCCGGAGTGTTGTCTCCGTTGGCGCCGCTCGTCGCCGAACGCATCGGCGTACGCGCCGTCATGGCGGGTGGCCTGTTCGTGGGAGGCATAGGTTTCGCTTCGCTGTACCTGGGCTCGGACTCGATGGGCTACGGACTCGTGGCCGTTTCGCAGTCCCTTGTGGGTATCAGTGTCGCCACTCTGGCGGTTGGCTCTGCCGTGATCCTGGCGCAGGCCCCGAAAGCGCGTTCCGGCAACGCGGCCGCAATGGAGGAGACGAGTTTCCAAGTGGGCAGCGCGATCGGCGTGGCCGCGCTCGGCAGCATCGCCGCAGTCATGTACCGCGCCGGTTTGTCGGCCCATGAACTGACGGCCCAGGGGATCACCGCTGACCAGCAGGAACAGATGCGCGAGTCGCTGGGTGGCGCAATACGAGTAGCCGAACGTCTATCCGATCCGGATGGGGTCATCGCCTCCGCCCACGCTGCCTTTATTCATGGACTCGGTATGGCAGGACTCGTCGGCGGGCTCATCATGATTGGCACCGCAATAGTCGTGTGGTGCGTCATCCCGCGCGGGCTCACCGTGGAAGAGGCCTAGACGGCTGCCGAGCGACGTTATGGCGCGTTTCACAGCGCCCCCGGTGCGTGGTCCTGCCCGTAGTCGACATACGATACAAATCGCCCCGCTGCGGCGACGCTAGCTGGGGATTTTTCGTGTCGATGGCAGCGTGGCCATCGTCTGAACAACGCAATTTCGTGCCCACTAGGAGCGCACCTTCATGACCACGCACACACGTCCCACAGTCGTCATAGCCGATAAGCTCGCGCCCAGCGCAGTAGCGGTACTCGAACACGATTTCGAGGTCGATTCCATCGACGGGACCGACACGGTTGCGCTGCATTCAGCGCTTGCCGGCGCTGACGCGGTCGTGGTGCGAAGCGCCACACGCATCGACGCTGCCGCGATTGAGGCGGGCCCGAAACTGAAGGTCATCGCCCGCGCCGGCGTAGGTCTAGACAACGTGGACGTCGCCTCGGCGACCGCCCGCGGCGTCATGGTCGTCAACGCCCCGACTTCCAACATCGTGTCCGCGGCGGAGCAAGCGGTCGCACTGCTGCTGGCGACCGCCCGCAACACGGCGGCCGCCGACGCGTCGTTGAAACGTGGCGAATGGAAACGATCCGAGTTCAGCGGCGTCGAGATCGCCAATAAGACTGTCGGCGTGGTCGGGCTCGGCAAGATCGGGCAACTGTTCGCCTCCCGCATCGCCGCCTTCGACACCGATGTCATTGCCTACGACCCATATGTCCAGCCCGCACGGGCGGCCGCGATGGGCATCCGGCTCACCAGCCTCGACGACTTGCTGATGACCTCCGACTTCATCTCGATACACCTGCCAAAGACACCCGAAACGCTCGGTCTCATTGGTAAGGAGCAGCTGCGCAAGGTGAAACCGCAGGTGCGCATCATCAACGCCGCCCGCGGGGGCCTCATCGACGAGCATGCCTTGGCGGAGGCACTCCACGAAGGCACCGTCGCCGGCGCCGGTATCGACGTCTTCTCTTCGGAGCCGTGTACAGATTCACCGTTGTTCGGTTTGCCCAACGTGGTTGTCACCCCGCACCTGGGCGCATCGACGCGGGAAGCGCAAGACAATGCGGGCTTGGCCGTCGCCAAGAGCGTCCGGCTGGCGCTTGCCGGCGAGTTCGTCCCCGACGCGGTGAATGTGGAGTCCGGCGGGATCGTCGACGAGGACGTGCGTCCGCTGTTGCCGTTGGCGGAGCGGATGGGACAGCTGTTCACTGCAGTGTCGGACGCGGCCGTGCAATCGGTGACGGTCGAGGTGCGCGGCGAAGTCGCCGACAGCGATGTATCGGTGCTGCAGTTGGCCGCGACCAAGGGTCTGTTCGTTGATGTCGCTGAGCAGGTCACCTATGTCAACGCGCCGCTCGTGGCGAGCGAACGCGGCGTCGACGTCGGCCTGTTCACGTCGCCAGAAGGCGCCGACTTCCATAACCAGGTGACCGTGCGCGGCGCGTTGGCCGACGGTAGCAGAGTGACTGTGTCCGGCACGGTAACGCAGGGCCCCAAGGAAACCCGCAAGATCATCGACGTCGACGGGTATGGCGTCGACATCGAGGCCGAGGGCCCGTTGTTGTTGCTGCGTTACAGCGACCGCCCGGGCGTGGTCGGCTTGATCGGTAGCATGCTGGGCGACTCCCAGATCAACATCGCTGGCATGCAGGTGTCGCGGCGCGAACCGGGCGGCGAAGCGTTGATGGTGTTGGCCATCGACGCCGAAGCGCCCGCGGACCTGCAGGCGAAGCTGGCCGAAGAGGTCGGCGCGAAAGTGAGCTCCGTGACTCTGCTCGACTGAGTTGTGCGCGCGGCGGGTGCAGTGGCTGGAGCACAGTGGTGGTTGTGCCGCGTAGGCTGTGTCGCACAGCTATCGTTCCGCAACGAAAGGTCATGGGCATGGTCGACAACAACCACTCCACGGACGAGACGGGCGAATTCAAACGGTCCGTCAGTCATTTTGACGACCGGATTGTGTCGGCGCCTGGCGCCCAATGGCCGGTCGAGCCCGGCCGGTATCGGCTCGTGGTCTCAAAGGCGTGCCCGTGGGCCAGCCGTATGCTCGTCGTGCGGCGTCTGCTCGGGCTCGAGTCGGCGTTGTCGCTGGCGGTCACGGACCCGATCCAAGACGAGAAGAGTTGGCGATTCACATTGGATCCGGGAAATGTTGACCCGGTCTTGGGAATCAGATACCTGGCCGACGCCTATGCGGCGCGCGACGCCCAGTACGACGGCGGCGTGAGCGTGCCGGCGATCGTGGACGTTCCCAGCGGCAAGCTCGTCACCAATGACTATCTGCAGATGACTCTCGACCTTGAGACCGAATGGACCACGCACTTCCGTTCGGGAGCTTGGGATCTGTTCCCGCAGAAGCATCGTGATGAGATTCTCGAAGTAAGCGAACTGGTTTATCGCGACCTCAACAATGGTGTTTATCGTGCGGGTTTCGCTACCAACCAGGAAAAGTATGAAGCCGCATACGACGATGTGTTCGCGCGCCTCGACTGGCTCGAGGAACGGCTGAGCCGGCGGCGCTTCCTCGTTGGCGACACGATCACCGAGGCCGACATCCGCCTGTTCACCACCTTGGTGCGTTTCGACCCGGTGTATCACGGTCATTTCAAATGCAACCGCAATAAGTTGAGCGAGATGCCTGCCCTGTGGGCGTACACGCGGGATCTATACCAGACCCCGGGGTTCACCGATACTGTCGATTTCGACCACATTAAACGGCACTACTACGTCGTGCATTCGGACATCAACCCGACAGGAATAGTCCCGAAAGGCCCCGACCTGTCGGGTTTCACCGCGCCGCATGGGCGGGAAGCCTTGGGTGGTAAGCCGTTCGGTGATGGCACGCCGCCGTCGGCCGACGCGGGTGCGCCGGCCGAGGCGTAGCGCCTATTCGTTACTGCCGATGCGTGGGAACGGCTTGGTCGAGAAGATGACCTCGACGTCCACTTGGAAATGCTCGGCGATGCGAAGAGCTAGGTGAAGGCTGGGACTGTACTCGCCGCGCTCCAGGTATCCGATGGTTTGGTAGTGGACGCCCAAGGCGTCGGACAGCTGCCGACGCGTGATGGCACGCTCCGCACGCAGCATTGCGATCCGGTTGTAGACGATGTCGCTGTCGCTCACCGCTGCCAGTCACCTCACCTTTGCGATATGGCGCGTTCACGGCGGTCGGCAACGGCCGATCCCGATTCGCGGCGCGCCATTGTGCGTAGGATTCGCGGAGCGAACACCAAACCGATGACGGACCACAGTGCCAAGGCGAGGAAGGTCTCCACTGTGCGCCACGACCCCGCGATCTCGATGGCGGCCGCTGTATCCGGCAGCAGCGCCGAACGCATACCGAGGCCGAGCCAATACATCGGGAAGACCTGCGCGATCCACTGGACCCATTCCGGCAGTCCGGTGATGGGGTAGAAGATCCCGGAGATCCCCACCAGGCCCATGATCGGCATCATGATCAGGCCTATAGCGCGCGGGTTTTCAATGAGTGAACCGAAGATCGCGCCGATCGGCATGGTCGCGGTCAGGCCGAGCAATAGGACCCAGGTGAGCGTCAACCAGGCGTCCGGCGTGCTGAATGCGACGCCGTCGAACAGCAGCAAACCCGGGATCATGACGGCGACGACTCCGATGACGACGAACATCGCCACCGACACGGTCGACCCGAGCAGGTAACCGGTCATGCCTCCCGGGACTGCCTTGTTGCGCAGCAGCGTGCCGTCTTCGCGTTCCGAGACGAGCTTCCCGATGACCCCGATCATGCCGCCGAACACGATGTTCATACCCAGCAGGCTCGGCAACGACATCGCACCTAGCGACACCGATGTGCCGTCGAGATCGACGCCACGAAGGAAGAAGATAACTGCCAACGCGATACCGGTCGGCATGATCATCCCCATCAGGTCGGCCGGCGAGGTCAGCGTGTGTTTCGTTTCGAGCAGGCCACGTTGGAGCCCGGCTTTATAGGGTGTCCATGTACGACTCATCGGTTCGCCTCCTGGAAATGACGCAGCGCGTCTTCTGTTTCGCCCGACTCGAACTTGTGCACCATCCCCAGATATGTCGTCTCCAGGGTGGGCATGCGCACCTCGAGGTCGCTGATGCCGTCGTCGTGTTCGGCCAACAGCTTCCGGACGAAAGCTGTGGCGTCAGCGGTGGAGTGCACCTGCATCTGTCCGTCGAAGCGCCAGCGCACCTCGGTTTCGTTGGCGACCTGGCGGGACAGTTCTTCCGCGGATCCGTTGGCGATGATGACGCCGCCGGCGAGTATCAATATGCGGTCGGAGAGTTTCTCCGCCTCGGCTAGGTCATGCGTCGTGAGCAGTATCGTCGTGTTGTCGAAGTCGGACAGTTGATGTATGAGCTCGTGGAACTCCTGTCGGGCATGGGGGTCGAAGCCGACTGTCGGTTCATCCAAAAAGAGCAGTTCCGGGCGGCCGACGATCCCGACGGCGACGTCGAGGCGGCGGCGTTGCCCACCGGACAGCGCCTGGATGCGTTTATTGGCGTGCGTACCGAGGCCGACCGCGTCGATGAGTTCGTCGACGGGCCAGGGGTTGCCGTAGGGCTCGTAGTACATCCGTAGTTGCTTGAGCAGTTCGCGCACGGTCCATTTTCCGTGATCCCGCCACGATTGCAGGACCACGCCGAGGCGCGCCCGCCAGGCCTCGTTCCCGTTGTCGGGGTCGGTGCCGAGGACCGATACGTCACCGGCGGAACGAGATCGGAAGCCTTCGAGGATCTCGATCGTCGTCGTCTTGCCTGCTCCGTTCGGGCCGAGCAGCGCGAGGACTTCGCCGCGTCGAACCTCGAAGGACACTCCGTTGAGCACGTCTTTGGTGCCGTAACGCATGCGCAGGTCGCTAACGCTGACCGCGGGTTGTGCGGAGCTGGACTGTCCGGGTGAGGACATGTGTATCTCCAATTCGCGTATATCTACCGCGAGAGATAGTACACCTACTATGTTTCGTAGCTTTGCTATGCCCACCGCGACGGAAGTATGGGAGTCGAATTTCAAAATGCGGAACAGGAGTTTACGGTGGGCGGGCGAGGATCATCGGCACGGAAGGACGAACGACACGATGCGGATCGCAGCGATAGGCGGAGACGGAATCGGCCCCGAAGTCACGGCCCAGGCCTGCCATGTGCTCGCGGCCGTGGCGCCTGAGCTGGCGGTCGATCATTTCGATCTCGGTGCCGCGCGTTACCTTCGAACAGGACAGATACTGCCCGAGTCGGAACTGGCGCGGCTGGGCACCTACGACGCGATCCTGCTGGGCGCGGTCGGTGACCCACAGGTCCCGCCCGGGATTCTGGAACGCGGCCTGCTTTTGGCCCTGCGCTTCGCGTTCGACCAGTATGTGAACCTGCGCCCCAGCCGCCTGTGGCCCGGGACGAGCAGTCCATTGCGCGACATCAGGGTGGGCGAACTCGATCTCGTTGTCGTGCGAGAGGGAACAGAGGGCCTGTATACCGGCGCAGGTGGAGCCCTGCATGTCGACACGCCCGCTGAAATCGCCACCGAAGAAAGCCTGAACACCTGGTACGGCACCCAACGGGTGGTGCGCGACGCGTTCCGGCGGGCGAAACAGCGGCGCCGGAAGCTCACCTGGGTGCACAAGACCAACGTCCTCGCCCACGCCGGGGCCTTGTGGTCACGGGTGGTGCGCGAGGTCGGTGCGGAATTTCCCGAAGTCGAATGCGAATATCAGCACGTCGACGCGGCCGCGATGCACCTGGTGACGCGGCCGTGGGATTTCGACGTGATAGTGACCGATAACCTCTTCGGTGACATCGTGACCGATATCGCCGCAAGTGTGTCGGGAGGCATCGGGCTTGCCGCATCGGGCAATGTCAACCCCGATCGCACGCATCCCTCGATGTTCGAACCGGTGCACGGCTCCGCGCCCGATATCGCCGGCACCGACACCGCGGATCCGGTTGCGGCGATCCTGTCGGCCGCGATGCTGCTGGACCATTTGGGACTCGCGCCGCGCGCCGCGGCCGTCCGCGATGCCGTGGCGACTCACTTGGCGCAACGCGATCCTCACGCCGCGGTCTCCACGATACGGGTGGGGCAGGACATAGCCGACAAAGCAACCCACACGCAAGGTGAGTGAACCGGCCCTCGGCGTCTTGGCGAAGATGTCGCTGGACGTGATGCACCACGCCGCCTTAACGAGCGGTAGGTTTTTAGGGGAAGATGATCGATCGCGTGGCTACACCCGTGGCTGTGCGCCCAACCGCCTACCACGTCTCACGGAGGTCCGTACGTGAATCGCAGCGACTTGCCTCAATTCGAGATCGAACGCAGCCACAATCCCACCAGCGATGCGCAACGGCTCGAGATCCTGGCCAACCCGGGTTTCGGTCGGTTCTTTACCGACCACATGGTCACGATCAGGTATTCGCCCGATGCCGGCTGGCACAGTCCGACCGTCAAGCCGTATGGGCCCATCGCGCTGCCGCCGGCCGCTGCCGTACTCCACTATGCGCAAGAGATTTTCGAAGGCATGAAGGCCTACCACCGCGCAGACGGGAAGATAGGACTGTTCCGACCCGAGGAGAACGCGCGCCGGTTCCAAGCCTCCGCCGAGCGTCTGGCGATGCCGCCGCTGCCACAGGACCTGTTCTTGGCTTCGTTGCACGAGCTGCTCGAAATCGATAGGGCCTGGGTCCCCGACGGTGAAGACACCAGCTTGTACCTGCGGCCGTTCATGTTCGCCAGCGAGGAGTTTCTCGGAGTGCGGCCATCCAACGAATACCTCTACTGCCTGATCGCATCCCCGGCTGGCGCCTATTTCAAATCCGGTCCCAAGCCCGTGAGCCTGTGGGCGTCCGCCGACTACACGCGCGCCGCCCCCGGAGGTACCGGCTCGGCGAAATGCGGCGGCAACTACGCGACATCGCTGCTGCCGCAGTCCGAGGCGATCGAAAACGGCTGCGAACAGGTTGTCTTCCTCGATGCCGTGCACCGTCAATATGTCGATGAACTAGGCGGGATGAACATTTTCTTCGTCTACGACAACGACAAGACCATCGTGACTCCGCAGTTGGGAACGATCCTGCCCGGCATTACTCGCGACGCCGTTTTCCGCCTGGCCGAGGAGGCCGGATATCGGGTCGTCGAACGCCAATACAGCATTGAGGAATGGCGCAACGATTCGCACAGCGGGGACTTGAGCGAAGTATTCGCGTGCGGCACCGCCGCGGTCGTCACTCCAGTGGGAACAGTGCGCGACAGCAAAGGCGAATTCGGCACCGACAGCAGCGCGGCGGGCCCATTGACCATGAAGCTGCGTCAGAAACTGCTCGACCTCCAGCATGGCAAAGTCGCCGACCCGTACGGCTGGACTCAGACCGTCAGCTGAACCGATTCCGTCATGCGGTGATGATTCCATCGTGTGACGACTCGACCGTGCACGGTATGCCGCTACGGCGACATGCCGTGCCTCTATATGTCGCCGCGCCCAAACAGGCCGGTTGTGTCCGGACTAGTCTGGGCACAACCGTGACACGCGCCGAAAGGGGATGGTGTGGCCGCCGACGGCGTTGTGATGCTGAATCGTTTCGGCCTCGAGAAAGGCCGGGTGTGGCCGGCGGTCGTGATGCTCGTTGCCGTCTTCGCGCCGTTGCTGGTGTGGTCACAATTGAACACGATCATTTCGGGCAAGGAATCGCTGGAGCCGAACTCCACGATAGAGCTGTCGACGTCGACTCCTCTGACTGCGCCGCCCATAGACGGAAAAGTCCGAATGACCATCCCGGGCGACGGCTGGAGCGCCGACATCGCCGACACGAAGCCCAGCGAATGGTCACTGGTGCATGGGCAGGTGCACCTGGATGTCAAGGCCATCTCGGGCGTGGACGACATCACGGTGTTGTTCGACCGTCAGGCCCGCGATCTCGCATCCGAGACGCAACCGATGTTCGTGACCGACACCAAGCCCTACAGCACTGAGAAAGACCTCGATGGCGTGTGGGGAAACCTGACGGGCGAGTCATACACCGGCATCCTCGCCGTCGTCGGCCGCGAGTCTGTCGCGGCGGTCGTGGTGGTGACGACCCCGCCGGGGAAGACGACCGCGCAGATGGGCGACATCGTCTTGCTCCTGAACTCGTTGGAGATCCCCGTATGACCGACGTCGGCAGGATCGTGGTCGAAGGACAGGGCACGTTCGTGAGGGTGCGCAGGCCCGCATACTGGGTCTACATCGGCCTCGTGGGGTACGGGCTGTTCAGTATGGGCCGGATGATGTCCAGCGCCATCGAGACGCTGTCGGTGTCGATGTGGATCGCGGCGATGCTGAACGCGGTGCTGGCGGCCGTGTTCATCGTGTTGTTGGACCGCATGGATTTGTTCGAGCGTGAACCGGCGGCAGTACGCGCGGCCGCGTTCCTGTGGGGCGCACTAGCGGCGACGTCGCTGTCGCTTGTGACTAACTCGAGTTTGTTGTCGCTGATCACAAAGATATTCGGCGCCAAGTTCGCGACCGAATGGGGCGCAGCCCTTGCCGGTCCGACCAATGAGGAATGGTTCAAACTCCTCGGCGTCGTGCTGTTGGTGCTGATCGTCAAGGAACACTTCAATAGGTCGATCGACGGTCTCATATACGGGGCGCTGGTTGGCCTCGGTTTCCAAGTGGTCGAGAACATGATCTACGCGATCAACTATGCGATGGCGAACCCGAACAGCGACATAGCCGGCTCTGTTTCGGTGACCCTCATGCGGATATTGGTCGCGGGGCCGTGGAGTCACCCCGTCTATACCGGAGTGGCGGGACTCGGAATCGCCTATCTCGTTACTACCAAAGGCAAACGCAGTGTCGCGCGCCGATACGGGACCGCGTTGGTGCTGTACCTGGCGGCTTGGGGCGCTCACATGCTCTGGAACGCACCGTTGCCGACGTGGCTTCCCGACGCAGTGAACGTGCTCATGGTCTACGGCAAAGGCATTGGGATCCTGGTGTTCTTCATGGCGTTGTACCGCTACGCGGCGACCTATGAATGGCACTGGTTCATCAACATCATGGCCGACGAATCGGAAGACATCATCACCTCCGAAGAGATCGGGTCGATGCGCACACTGGGGACCCGGAAGCGCGCCCGCAAGCTGGCCGACTACAGCTACGGGCCGCACGGAGATCGGCTTGTGGCGCGCATGCAGCGTGCGCAGCTGTCGTTGGGCGAAGCGTTGGCACGGGCGCAGCGTGCCGGTGGTGACCCGGACAAAGCGTTGGATGTGGTGGCGGCAAGGAAGAACGTACTCGGGATCCGCGCGAAACTGCGCGACGCGTCACGTTTCGCCATCCGGCAGGGGTGACAGTCCGTGCACGCCGTTAACCAAGTGCATGGGCGGGGACGTGTTTGCGATACTGCCCGTATGGACGCGGTCATCCCCGATTATGCCGATGATGTCCTGTCGGTCGTCGAATCGATCCCGCCCGGTGCGGTAATGACCTACGGCGACGTTGCCAGACATGTCGGTCGCGGCGGTCCCCGCCAGGTCGGTCGCGTCATGGCGCTCTACGGTGCGGCCGTGTGCTGGTGGCGCGTCGTACGGGCCGATGGGGATTTTCTACCCGGCAAGGCGGCCGTGGTTTTGGAGTGTTACCGCAAAGAAGGCACTCCTCTTCGCGGCGGCGACGCGGCACGGGTGCGCATTGATATGACACGTGCGCGTTGGGCGCCAGAACCGCGGAGTGAACAAGAATGAACTACCCGGAGTTGATCGAGTGGGCCAAAACTGCACCCACAAGCGGGTGGGATTTTTCCGCTCTTTTCGGTGACCGTATGCAGGAATCAGAGCCCTCGTGGCGTTATCCGAACATGGTGCGCACGCACATGCACTCGGGGCGGAGGATGCTCGATATGGGAACGGGAGGCGGCGAGCTGCTGCTGAGTCTGCGTCCGCTACCGGAGTTCACCGTCGCCACCGAAGGCTACGGCCCGAATGTTCCGGTCGCCCGCGAGGCGTTGCGGCCCGCAGGCGTCAGCGTCGTGCAGATACCGGAGGACGAGGAGGCACCGCTGCCTTTTGCGGACGGCTCCTTCGATCTCATCATCAACCGACACGAGGCGTACGTGCCCAGCGAGATCGTGCGTGTCCTGCGTCCCGGCGGTGTCTTCGTGACGCAGCAAGTTGGTGGACGGGATCTGTGTGAGCTGAACGAGGCGCTTGGTGGCACGGCGCACGAATTCGGCGACTGGGATCTCGGTGTCGCCCACGCGCAATTGGTGCAGGCGGGAATGAATATTCTCGAATGCCGGGAAGAGATGCTTCCAGGGCTTTTTCGTGATATAGGCGCGGTAGCGCTGTTTTTGCGAATAGCGCCGTGGCATATACCGGATTTTGACCTTGACGTTAACGAGACGTCACTTCGTGCGCTGCATAAACGCATTCAAAAGGACGGTCATTTCCCGGTTCGGCACCACCGATTTGTTATCCGGGCATCGAAACCGAAACCGGCCGATGCGGCGCATTCCCAATAATTGAACGCATTGCAATACCATATTGTTATCTATTCTTAATGAAATATTACTCGCCGCGCGATGGATCCCTCGAAATCGGTGCGAATGCTTCCGAAACGGTATTTAGGGTGCTTAACCCCGTATGGCCACTGTGCTAAGTCCTTGTCGTCCAAAGACACGGCGAGAATGTATTCCTGTTCGCTGAGTGCCGACGTCAATTGCGCTAGGGAACCGCGCCCATGCAACGTAAGCCGGGTCATTCGAGAACCCTCCATCGAGCGTTCTGTGCCAACCTCGGTGACTGTGAACCCTTCCTGTGTGCACAGCTGAAGGGCGGCTGGTAGCGCCGCTGCCTGCGTATACGTGAGAGTGAGAGTGCCGGACCGGCGGGAAATCCGGGTGATGACCCTTTCGAGGGGGGTCAGTCCCAACACCACGAAAATGTGCAGCGCCGTGACGCTGACCGCGATGAGAGGCAGGCCAGCCGCGGTGCTCATCGCGATGGCGGTCGTGGTCCAGATTGAAGCCGCCGTGGTCATACCGAATACGAGGTTGCGCTGGAAAAAGATCACGCCAGCGCCGAGAAAACCGATTCCGGACACGATTTGGGCGGCCACCCGGGACGGGTCCGTGACGGTGCCGTCCTCCAGCGCGAAACCGTATTTACTGGCCGTCACGAACAGGGCAGATCCCAGCGCGATGAGTGCATGGGTCCGCATGCCAGCTGGCTTGCCCTCGTACTCGCGTTCGGCGCCGATCAGGGTTCCCAACAGCAGTGCGAGGGCCAGTAGTCCGAGTTCGTGCCAAAAATTCATCGTTTGTCCTGCATGCTGCGGCGATGCGTGTTGACGCACGGGCTGGGTGGGGAGAGCTTGCGGTCTTTAGCTTAACCGCCGCACGGCGGCTCGATGACTGGCTTCGCCGTAGGATTGTAGGGTTTGCAGATCGTCGACAATCGGACACCCAACACAATCGTGATACGAATGATTCGTTATCGTTTCCGCTGTATATGGCTGTCATGAGTATGCTTTATGGCTATAAGCGTCATGCAAGGAGAAGTGATAGCGCCCGCGGTAACGTGTGTCCGAGCCCGGATCACTCGAGAAACTGGGCGACAACTACAGTTCGAAGCATGTGCACCTGTTCGCGCGGGTGCGAGCGCTGCCCGCACGATGGCGCGACAACTAGGAGTTGTTGGCATTGAACAGAGCGCGGCAGGGTTTCATCTAGCGGCTATTTGGCTACAAGGTGTTGTAATTCCTGAATACGCGCGTGGCAGCTATAGACGTTTGAGATAAGGAGGTTGTTACGCCCGAAAGATACACCCCTGGTTGTATCTGACTTGTTTCTTTTCGGGCTCCTTATAAAGAGACGAAGTGGACGTATTCAGTGGGCCGCGATACGCGGCCGCGAAAACGGAAGAAGTGACCGTGCCCAATAGCACCGAAGCGACTCACTCCGTGAACGACCCTGCCATCGAGGTTGAGTCGCTATACAAAATTTTCGGCCGCCGCGCCTCCCGCGCAGTAGAGCCCCTATCTACCGGCATTCATCGTGACGAGATCTCGGATCTCAACGTCACCGCCGCTGTTATCGACGCAAGCTTCCAGGTACACCCAGGCGAGATCTTCGTGGTCATGGGCCTGTCCGGATCCGGTAAATCGACCTTGATCCGGATGTTGAACGGCTTGCTTGACCCCACCTCCGGAAGCGTGAAGGTCGATGGGACCGAGTTGGCTGGACTCGCGCCGTCGAGCCTGCGCACCTTGCGTCAGCAGAAGATCAGCATGGTGTTCCAGCACTTTGCCTTGCTGCCACACCGGACCGTGATCGATAACGTCGCGTTCGGTTTGGAAGTTGCCGGAGTTTCCGCAGCAGAACGTAAAGCAAAGGCTGCGCACGCCACCGAGCTCGTTGGGCTCGGCGGCTGGGAAGACAAACTGCCGTCGCAGCTGTCCGGTGGTATGCGTCAGCGCGTCGGTTTGGCTCGCGCTTTGGCGGCAGAAACCCCGATCATGCTCATGGACGAGGCGTTCTCGGCTCTCGACCCCTTGATCCGGCGCGAGGTCCAAGATCAGCTCATCGAGCTGCAAAAAGATCTTGGTAAGACGATTGTCTTCATCACTCACGACCTCAACGAGGCGATGCGTCTGGGCGACAGGATTGCTGTCATGCGTGACGGTCGCATCGTCCAGATCGGCACCTCCGAGGAAATCCTCACGCAACCCGCCAATGACTATGTTGCCGAATTCATTGCCGACGTCGACCGCACGCGTGTACTGACGGCCGCATCGGTCATGGACCCACCGCCGCAAGGCAAAACTGTGGGAGCCGACGGTGTCAGCGTTACCGAGGACACTCCGGTTGCGGACCTGTTCGCGCCGAGCTCCGAGTCGAATTTGCCGCTGCAAGTCACCAACAATGACGGCAAGGTCGTCGGGGTCATTCCACGACTCTCGTTGCTGTCAGCCCTGGGAAGTATCGGTGAAAACGAACATTCGACTGAGACTGGCAGCGATGCCCCCGCCGGTAGCGATGAGGAGGTTGAAGCATGATTGGTGAAGACAGTCCGCTGCAAGGACTTGCGGCGTTCTTCCATACCGTTTTCTGGAGCCTTCTGCCTCCGATGCCCATCGGCCAGTTCTTTGCGGACTTGGTCGACTGGTGCACCGACAACCTGGAAATCTTCTTTGACCTGAGCCGCGACATCATCGACGGCATGATCGTCGGGCTGACCGACGGCTTGTTGTTCTTGCCCGCCACGCTCATGGTGCTGGTGTTCACCGCGATCGCATTCCTTGTGCGCGGCTGGCGCTTTGGCATCATCACGTTCTTCGCCATGGGACTTGTGGCGTGGAGCCAGTTCTGGATCGAGTCGATGCAGACCTTGGCGCTGGTGCTGATAGCCAGCATCCTTGCGTTGATCATCGCGATTCCCGTCGGCATCTTGGCGGCGGAGAACGCCACCATGGCCAAGATCGTCCGACCGGTTTTGGACTTCATGCAGACGATGCCCGCATTCGTCTACCTGATTCCCGCCGTCGCGTTCTACGGCATCGGCGACGTCCCC
>DXIM01000068.1 GCA_019112895.1 Candidatus Stackebrandtia faecavium | reverse complement strand
GTAATTGATCGCGATGGTGATCGCGAACAGCAGGACCCCGATGGCGATGAGTGCGGCAGTGTGCACACCGGAGGATTCGCCCCACTGCTGCACGATGATCGACGCCATCGTGTTGCCGGACGCGAAAATGTTCGCGCCGATATGGGTCGCTGATCCGATGACGAGCGAAATCGCGATCGTTTCGCCCATGGCGCGGCCCAAACCGAGCATGGCCGCGCCTACGAGACCAGCGAAACTGTGCGGCATGACCGCGCCTTTGATCATTTCCCAGCGGGTGGCGCCCAGCGCGTACGCGGCCTGCTTATCGGCGACCGGGACGGTGTCGAACACCTCCCGCGAGATCGAGGTGATGATCGGGATGATCATGACCGCCAGCACGATCGCTGCGGTGGCGAAACCGCGTCCACTGTTGACGTTTCCGAAGATGGCACCCAGCACGGGTACGCCTTCGAAGAGCGTGTGGATCGACTCGTAGACCGGCTTCAGGGCCGGGGCCAAAACGAGGATCCCGACCAGACCGAACACGACGGACGGGATCGCTGCCAGCAGGTCCAGGACCGTGACCGCGGGTGTCCGTACCCACCGTGGGGCCAGCTCCGTCAAGAACAGGCCGATGCCGAGTGAGACGGGAACCGCGATGACGAGCGCGAGCGCGGACGTCACGACCGTGCCGAAGATAAACGCCAGCGCGCCGAAAATCGCGCCGTCCGGGTTACTCGGGGCCCAGCGGCGCTCGGTGACCAAGGCCAGCCCGGCCTCTTGGAACGCCGGCCAAGCCTGCACGGTGGTAACTACAGCAATGAGCCCCAGGATGACCAGGACGGTCAGCCCGGAGCCGAAAGAGAGGTATTTAAAAGCGCGATCCGCACCGGCACCGCGGGAGCTTTCCAGCGCGTTCCGTTCGGATGTCGTTTTGAGCTTTGTCATATCGACTCCGTTGGTGCGCTGTTGGCTTCCGCGGTACCGATGCGGTAAATCGCTGCCGTCGGGCAGTGCTGCATGTCAGCCTTCGACCTTGTCCAATTGGGCTAGGGCTTTTTCCTTGAGTTCGTCCGGCAAGCGGGCGAAGTCGACCTCGGCCGCCTGCTCCTGACCGTCGGTCAGGATGTATTCGACGAAGGACTTCACGGCTTTGGCCTTGTTCGCGTCGTCGTAGGACGACTTCACGAGAATGTAGGTCGGTGCCGTGATCGGGTACGCCTCGGCGCCTTCCGCGTTGAGCGGGTTGTAGGAAAGGTCCTCGGCGACCTCGGCGCCTTCGAGCGAAGCGGTCGCGCCTTCGAGTGTGGCCGGGACGAATTCGCCTTCCTTATTCTGGATCGACGCGGTCACCAGGTCGGTGGCTTTCGCGTCAGCGAGGTCGACGTACCCGATGGCGCCTTCGTTTTGTTCCACGATCTGCGCGACGCCGGTGTTCTTCTCGCCGCCTTCGGTGCTGGAGGGCCATTCGATTTCGTCGCCAGCGCCCAGCTCCCAGTCGTCGGAGGCGTCGTCGAGGAAAGTGGAGAAGTTGTTCGTGGTTCCGGAACCGTCGGAGCGGTGTGCGACGAGGATGTCTTGGTCCGGAAGGTCAGCGTCCGGGTTGTCCTCGGCGATCTTCGGGTCGTTCCAGTTGGTGATGTCAGCCTGGAAAATGCCCGCCAGCGTGTCCGCCGACAGCTGGAGATCCTCGACACCGGGCAGGTTGTACGGGATCGTGATCGGGGCCGCTACGGTCGGAACGTAGTAGAAGGATTCGGCATCGATCTTGTCGTCGTCGGACACGAGGCTGTCGGTGCCGGCGAAGTCGGTCAGTCCCTGCGAGAACTGTTCCTTGCCGGTTCCCGATCCGGTCGCTTCGTAAGTGATGACGACGCCGGGTGCTTCCTCGGCGTACGCCTCGATGACCGTTTGGTAATAAGCGTCCGGGAAGCTCGCGCCGGCCGCGGTAAGTTCGGCCTGTAGATCGGACTCGCTGTTGGCCGCGTCCGCATTGCCGCAAGCAGCTGCGCTCAGGGCGAGAGTCGCAGCTATCGACAGCGGGACTACACGGCTCCGCTTCTGAAGTTTCACGGTTGGTCTCTACTCCGTCTTTGTTGAATATCGACTTGCTCTTTGGCTTTCAATCAACATTCAAGACGGCGCGCGTGTGCTGCCGGAGACATCAAAGTTAACACTGGATGAACAGGGCTGATCCTGTTAATCGTTGGGCGGCAATGGGAACCTGGAAAGGGTCCTGAACTGCGAATATGGCCAGCGTCCACGATCTCGTGTGATCTGGAATACTGGCGGAGGTCGATTTTCGGATCGCTCCATCGGTGTAGGTGTGAATCACCAGGTCAAAAGGGAACCCTAGTACGCCTGCGAGGCCAAGTTTGGCGCGTGCTAATGTTTGTCCCCGGTGAACGGCGAAAGCCCGTTGACCACACACCTGGGTCGCAATTATGCGGCACTGGCGCCGTTAGCTCAAGTGGTAGAGCAACTGGCTCTTAACCAGTGGGTTCGGGGTTCGAGTCCCTGACGGCGCACCATTCAAAGGTGAAATGCACCGGGCGAAACCGTATGGTTCGCTCGGTGCAGTGCTTTTTTCTGCCGCATTCTTTCCCAAATTTTTCCTGTGCCCGGTGGCAACATGGCTCCTGCTGAACATTGCCCTGGGAATCGGTGCGGTTCAGGATCACGGCGGACAGCACGTAGCTGATCCCGACGACAGTTCCTCCCGTCTGCGGGACGACGAACTGCGCGGTAAATGTTGCATTCGTCCGCGCCCCGGCAGTTCGCGCCGAAGATGCGGCGTGCGCGAGGCGGCAACGTCGATGCTGGTTTCGGCGACAGTGAATAGGAACAGCCTCCGTACCGAACCCCGGGTGCCGGAAGTCGCCGGCGTGTGCGGACGGGTTCGTCAGCGTCAGTTCGCCGAGCGTTGGTATGAGGCGTTGCTTGATCGTCAGGTTGCGACCCTGGGGCTCGATCGGCGTGATGACAATGACTCGACCTACCCGTGACCACATACCCCCATGGGGTATATACTCAAGTTGGGTATTCCAACGGTAGTGAGTCTGAAAGGAGCCAACGATGAGCACGAACGAATACCAAGTAACCGGTATGACCTGTGGACACTGTGAGATGTCAG
>DXIM01000067.1 GCA_019112895.1 Candidatus Stackebrandtia faecavium | reverse complement strand
GGCGGGGACGTCGCACGCAAGGGCGGGCCCGGTGTCGAACGAGCGGACCTGTTGGTGGTCAACAAGACTGACCTCGCGCCGCATGTCGGTGTCGATGTTGCGCAGATGGTGACCGACGCGCAGAAGGCGCGCGACGGCCTGCCGGTGCTGGCATTGAGCCAAAACGACGGCGAAGCCATCGACCGTTTGTGCGGCTGGGTGCACACGCTCGTCGCCGATCACCGACAGGGCGTGCACGTGCCGCGCGACCCGGGGCCGATGGCGCCGCATTCGCATGCCGGCGACGACCACGACCACACTCATTAACCATGTCGACGACCCGGATCGCGGTGCGCGGTGACGGGCGGCGGGCCCGGATTGCTCGGCTGGAGGCCGGACGTTTCGTGGGCCCGCGGCCCGTCAGTGTTGACGGAACACGGGTGAGGATCGCGCTCGTGGGCCTGTGCGCCACCCTGCTCGCCGGCGACGACGTGCGCATCGACATCGATGTGGGTCGGGGCGTGCAGCTAGACCTCATTGAACCGTCCGGGATGGTCGCCTATGACGCGAAGGGTGCGCGCTCGTCCTGGGCGGGCACCATAACGGTCGCCGAAGGTTCCGCCGTGACCTGGTCGTGCGCGCCGTTCGTGGTAGCGGCGGGCGCGGACACATCTCGAGACTTCGACATCGAATTGGGCCCGCGGGCGGCGTTGTTGATGCGAGAAACCCTCGTCTTGGGCCGTAGTCGCGAGGTCGGAGGCGCCCTGCGTTCACGGCTACGGGCAGACCACGAAGGACGTCCGCTGCTGCATGAGGACCTCGACCTGCGCGATGCCGCGGCGCGCGCTGCGCCCGGAATCCTGGGCGACAACAGGGTATTGGGGACGGTGGCGCTCCTGGGGGTGACACCTCCGTCGTTGGTCGGCACGCACGAAACGACGCTGGCCGGTCCGGGGGGCCTCGCCAGGGCGCTTGCCGTCGAAGCGCATCACACTCAGGATCGTCTCGACGATACGTGGTGGCGCTGGCACCGAGTCGTGGCCGAGGCTTCCACAGGTGGGGCGCAGGAGGAGCCGGGGCCGGTCACGGCCCCGGCGGCGTGACTGAGTCGTCCCTAGTTGAGGCCGAGGTCGCGGTGGAGTTTCGCGACATGCCCGGTGGCGCGGACGTTGTATTGGGCGACCTCGATGCGCCCCTCGGCGTCGATGACGAAAGTGGACCGGATCACTCCCTGCACGATTCGGCCGTAGTTTTTCTTCTCGCCGAACGCACCGTATTTCGTCAGCACCTCCTTGTCCGGGTCGGAAACCAGAGGGAAGGTGATCCCGTCCCGTTCGGCGAATTTCGCGAGTTTCTCCGGTTTGTCCGGCGAGATTCCGACGACCTGGAAGCCGTGCGCGGCCAACCCGTCGAGGCTGTCGCGGAAGTCGCACGCCTGTTTCGTACATCCGGGAGTCATCGCCGCCGGGTAGGCGTAGAGGATCACTTTCGTGCCGCGCAAGCTCGACAGTTTCAACGTCGAGCCTTCAGCGGTGGTCAGCTCAAAATCGGGCGCGGTATCACCGGGTTGCAAGCGTTCGTTCATACGCAGACAGTAGCGTGCCGGGCCCCGCCGCCCCTACGTGTGGAGGCGGCGAGACCCGGCACATACCTTGAGATTCGGTCCTCGGACGCTAGACGGTCGTGAGCGTCAGCTGCGGGTATGCCGTCAAAATCTCGTCGATTGGGAAGAAGTAGGTAACGCCGCCGGACGTGCAGTTACCGCTCCCGCCGGAGGTCACGCCTTGCGCGCTGTTTCCGGAGATCCAGGATCCGCCCGAGTCGCCGGGTTCGGCGCACACATCGGTCTGGGTCATGCCGTAGACGGTTCCTTGCGGGTATGACACGGTCTGGTCTTTGGCGCCGACCGTGCCGCAGTACATTCCGGTGGTGGAACCGGAGCGGCATACCGAGGCACCCGTTGCGGCCTCATTGGCGTCGGACACGGCGACGTCGGCCTGGTTGTAGCCCATGACGTAAGGCACGGATGTCCAGCTCGAGTTCGCCGATACCCAGGCGTAGTCGCTGCCGGGGAAGGTGGAGGCTTCGAATTGGCCCAGGGCCTGCTGGTTGCTGCCGGTGACGGAGTCGCCCGGGCTGCCGCAGTGTCCGGCGGTGATGAAGCCGGAGCCGCCGCTGTGGGTGACGGGGAAACCGATCGAGCAGCGACCGGAGCCGTTGATGTAGTACGCATCGCCGCCGATGATGTCGGCCATGGTTTCGGGTTTCTGCGCGTCGGTGTTCACGTCGATGGCCGACACGCCCGCGTCTTCGGCGAAGGCTTCGGCCGCGTCGACGCTTGCGGCGTCCACTGTGATCGTGTTGGTGGTGACGTCGATCGACCACGCATAGATGTCTGACGGCACGTCGGAGGTGTCATCGAGTTTGGCCATGTCTGCCTGCAGGCTGTTGAGGCTGCGGTCGACGATCACGGCTTCGGCTCCGAGCGCCTCGACGTCGTCGGCGAGGGCGGAGTCGGTGACGGCAACCGTCGGCATGTCTCCATGTGCGACCCAGGTACCTGCGAAGTCGGCGCCGTACCGGTCGGTGGCGATGTCTTCGATCTGGGCGGTGACTTCGTCGACCGCGAGACGCTGGTAGGCCTCGTCGGCGCTGAGGCCGAGATCGGTCTGCATGGCTTCGATGATTTCGGAGTCGACCGAGCCTTGGAGCTGTTGGCGTACATCATCGACATCGGGGGCTTCGTTGGCGGATGCAGTTCCGCTCATGACCATCGTCGTACCGGCCGCGAGCATGAAAACAGCAGTGGCTGCCAAGTATTTTCTGTTCTTCACGATTGGGCCTTTCGTGGGCTTGCGGTCGGCGGGCTCCGACCGTCTTGGGTCACCCTAATGGTCAGATCGTTACATCTAAAGTCCTCGATATGGCGACGGGTGGTCTCCAGGGGCGCCGAAAGTATGATGAAACACGTGGTAGTGATCACAATCAATGTCTTGGGGTTGGTGCCGATGAAAGGTCGAAATTTACCTCTTTTGGGGTATTTCGGTTGTGAGCCACGCGTGCGCTGCGGCCAGCGCACACCGCGCCTCCCGCTGGAGCGACACGCGGTTGCGGCCTCACTTGCGCCGGGCGGGCCGGCGATGACCGGAGTCGTGCCGTCTGACGGGCTTGAACCACCTCGGTGTATTAGCACCAAAATGCGGCCGGGCGCCGTCGGGATCCGCCACCTCGTAGATCTGCGCCAGGTCTCAGCGAGTCAAAGACTCGCCGCTCCTGCGTTACACCCGCATTCCGTGGCGACTCGCTGATGCGGAAACGCGAATCCGTCCCCGTGTAGCCCCGCGCGACCTTGCAGGGGCTTCGATACGGTCATCAGCGCCTCTTCGGTATCGAAGTAGGACAGACTATCGGCGGAAGTCCTCCGGCCGATGCGGTTGCGTGCTCACGTAAGTGACCCGGGGCTATTACCAGGAGCAATCACATGACCTTGCGTTTATGCACGGCACGGCCATGTCGTAAATTTGCGGCGACGCACGGCATCGGCCCGACCGGGTGACGCACACAGGCGGGACCGTGTCACGAACTTCAACCCGTGGAGCCCGCGGAACCCATGAGCACCAAGACCGAACAGGAAAAACGGCCCGGCCCGATCGATCGCTGGTTCGAGATCAGTGCCCGCGGCACGACGCCGATGCGTGAAGTCCGGGGTGGACTCACGACCTTCATGGCGATGTCGTACATCGTCGTTCTCAACCCGCTCATCCTGACCGGCGCCGTCGACGTCACGGGGGAACGCCTGTCGATGGCCGGCGTCACCACCATGACGGCATTCTCGGCGTTCATCGCTACCGTCCTTATGGGAATAATCGGTCGCGCGCCGCTGGCGTTGGCCGCCGCATTGACCGTGAACGCAGTGGTCGCGTACCAGATCGCGCCGTTCGTGACCTGGCCGCAGGCGATGGGTCTCGTCGTGATCGAAGGACTGCTGATCGTGGCGCTCGCCGCCTCGGGGGTGCGCACGGCGATAATGAACGCGATCCCGCGTGATCTCAAATCGGCGATCGGCGTGGGGCTGGGTATGTTCATCGCGCTCATCGGCATGGTGAACGCCGGTTTCGTGAACCGCCGTCCCGACGCCGACGAGACGACCGTCCCGGTCATGCTCGGCGATCACGGAATACTCGTGGGCTGGCCGATCGTCGTGTTCGTCGTCGGCCTGATCCTGATGATTGCGCTGTGGGCGCGGAAGGTTCCGGGCGCGGTCATGCTCAGCATCGCGGTCGCCACGGTCATCGGCATCATCATCGAGACCGTCGTCCACCCTGGAGATTGGGGTCTCGTCACGCCCGCTGTCCCAGAACAGATCCTCAGCTGGCCGGATTTCAGTCTCTTCGGGAACATCGACCTCATTGGTGTGTTCTCGCAACTGGGAATCGTGACAATACTGGTTTTCGTGTTCACGCTCGTGCTGTCGGGTTTCTTCGACGCGATGGGAACGATCATCGCCGTGTCGGACGAGGCCGGGCTCGTGGACAAGAAGGGCAAGATGCGTCGCCTCGGCACGATCCTGTCGATCGACGGGGGCGCGGCCGCCTTCGGCGGCATCACGTCGTCGTCGGCGAACACGGTTTTCGTGGAGTCGGCGGCGGGCGTCGGCGATGGTGCACGCACCGGCCTGTCCAGCGTCGTGACAGGCGGATTGTTCGGGATCACGATGTTCCTGGTTCCGATAGCGGCGGTCGTGCCACAGCAGGCGGCCGCCCCCGCGCTGGTGCTCGTCGGCGGCCTGATGTGCGCACAGGCGCGTCACATCGACTGGACCGACATCCAGATCTCGTTGCCGGCGTTTTTGATCATCGCGATTACGCCGTTCACCTATTCGGTGACCGCTGGCGTCGGTGCGGGAATCATCGCCTACGTCGTCATCGCTGCGGCGAAAGGAAAGTGGCGCAAACCCGGTTTGTTGCTGTGGGTGATAGCCGCGGTCTTTGTGGCCTATTTCGGAATCCACGCTTTCGAGCTGCTGTCTGCGTAACCCGGGTGTCGGGCGTATGTCCACTTTTGTTCGGATATATCCGATAAAAGTGTGCGCCTAAGACTACCGAGCGTGGCGTTGCCGCGAGATAATCGCATATATGCATGACACGAATCGGGATTGGAAAGCGGACCCGCTGCCCGATCAAAGCGGTCGGCGGGCCGTCATCACGGGGGCCAACTCCGGCACCGGCTTCGCCACCGCACGCATGCTCGCCTCGTGCGGTGCGGACATCGTCATGGCATGCCGGAACGTGCACAGCGCGCGCACTGCCGCCGAGGAAATCGCCGCCGATTATCCGAAATCGATGATCGACGTGGTGGAACTCGACCTGAGCAGCCTGGCCTCGGTGGCGCGCGCCGCCGGCGAGATCCGGGACCGGTATCGACGCATCGACCTGTTGTTCAATAATGCCGGCGTCATGTGGACGCCTCCAGGAAAGACCAGCGACGGGTTCGAGACACATATCGGCGTCAACCACTTGGGGCACTTCGCTTTCACCGCACAATTGCTCGACCGGATGTGCCACGTGGAGGACTCCCGCATCGTCACGGTCACCAGCGTGCTGCACAGGGTCGGCCAGATCCACTTCACGGATCTCAACCTGGACCGTGGCTACCGGCCGACAAAGGCGTACAACCAGTCGAAGCTGGCGAACCTCATGTTCGCTTATGCTCTCCAGGATTGGCTGGAACGCCACGAGGCACGCACGATTTCCGTTGCGGCGCACCCGGGGATCGCGGCCACCGCCCTGTTCCGTCATGTCCAGGGCGAGACGCCTGGCGTCGCCCACGCGGCCATCGAGACGCTGTTCCATGACGCGAACGGGGGCGCGCTGGCCAGCATCCGGGCGGCCACCGACCCCGCGGAATCCGGCGGCCACTGTTACGGCCCTTCCGGTTTCATGCAGCTACGTGGCGGACCGACCAGGGTCGCCACGAGCAGGCGCTCGCGTAGCCGTGCACCGCAACGCCTGCTGTGGCGTGCATCCGAGAACTTGACCGGTGCGCAGTACCTGCGCAACGACGCCGTTTCGCGGCGTACGTGAATTTCGGTGCCGTGCATCACCTGAGGTATCGCGCGAAGATCGACTTCGCTAAACTCACCACCACGAAGGGGAGTAGCTCCCAACGTGGTGGTCGACATACTGGCGAAGACGGTTTCGCCCGGCCGCCCGGCCTCTTTTGAGGCGAGCGAGACCTTCGGCTCTGGTTTATGCCGGGCCGAAGTGTCTATGTGCCTTCCGTCCGGTTTGGTATGGAAGGAAGGCATGGAAGGTTTTCTCGCCGCGTTCGCCATCAGTTTCGCGGTCATTTTCGTCGCCGAGCTTGGCGATAAGTCGCAACTCATTGCGATGACGTTCGCAACCCGGTACCGAATTCTTCCCGTTTTGGCGGGCATCACGGCTGCGACGGCGGTGGTGCATGCGGTCTCGGTCGGGCTCGGGTACGGACTCGGCATGGTGTTGCCGACAGGGCCGATATCGCTATTGGCTGGTGTGGCATTTTTGGGTTTCGCCGCATGGACCTTGCGCGGGGATCATCTGACGGACGAGGAGAAGTCGAAAGCCGAAAGTTCCACGGCCGCCGCGTTTTGGGCCGTTGCCGGTGCGTTCTTCTTGGCCGAGCTCGGCGATAAGACGATGCTGGCGACAATCACGCTGGCGACCCAGCACGGCTGGTTCGGGACCTGGATTGGATCCACAATCGGCATGGTCGTGGCGGATGCGCTGGCGATTCTCGTGGGGCGCCTGCTCGGTAAACACTTGCCGGAAAAGCTCATCAAGTACGGAGCCTCGGCTCTGTTCTTGCTGTTCGGTGTGTGGCTGATTGTCGAGGGGATCATCGAGCTGCAATAGGGGGATGAAATACCAGGGCCGCCTGGCGTGCGGCATCCTTCGTCAGGAATCCCCTCCACTCCTGACGAACAGTACTTCGGACGTTGCCCATACGTTCCGGTTTGCGCGGCGGTGCTGGGCGGCCCTGGTCTTACCCCCTTGTAGAAGTAACGAAGCCGGCGGGAATAAGTTGCTTCGTGATGACCGAAGATCTGTCGATCACTTCGGAAACGGTGAAGCGGATCCAGCCGTGCGCGATGTCGGTGTCCGTCCACGCGATCGCGAAACGTTCCCCATTGGGCATATCAACGTGGACACGTGACGATTGATGAACGGCAACGGTCTCGGCGAAGTTGGCGGTGTGCTCGAAAGATACGACACCCGACCAGCCGAGGCGTTGGTATTCGTCGGCGCCGGACATGTAGATGTGAGCGCGGACGTGCAAGCCGGTTTCGGTTGACAAAGTGACCGGAGAAGTCGTGGATACCATAGTGGAACCTCTAATTCTCGGCATGGGACGAATAGGTATCAGTTGGCGTCGAAGCGGAGCGAGTCCGTATTCGTAAAGTCAGTAGCAGGCAGACGTAACGGGCTGCAGAGTTAAACGCTATGTCGTTGCGTGAAGCCGTGACGGTAGTAAAGGCCGTCATCGGCTAGCACCTGGAGCGATGTCACGAGATTCGGCGTTGAACCGACGCTGTGTCTCCCACCAGCGATGGGGTGCCTTGTCGTATGCATCGTGGGTCTCCGATTAGTCGAGGCTAGTTGCCGGAGCCTTGGTAAACAATCTATGCGATTAATGGCTCAAGGTCTTCATCATTTCGTGTGGTGCGCATTATCCGTTCGTACCGTCATTTTCCAACTTCTTTGGGTAGTCGCGGACGCTCCGGCGCCAACTCTACGTCGCGAAATGTAACTGTGCGTGTGTGCTTCGTCTCGCATCGATGTGAATCGGCGCTGGGTTCGTCACCCGATGTCCCCGAATGTCCTATACCTCTATGGACATACCAAAATGGGCGGACAACCGGAGTGAGCAAAAATGACGCATACTGGAGGAGGACGCTCCGAGTCCGGCGAAGGCAGTGGACATGACAACTAAACCCCTCACATCATCATTCTGGCGCAATCCCATCGGTCGCTGGTCGGGCGTCGCCGCGTTGACCTGCGTTGCCATTGTATTTTTGCTCATCGTTGTGATCGAGCCACTATGGAGTATAGTGGTGTTCGCAGTAGGTGTAGCGGGCGTCTATGGTCTGCGGGTCGTGGGACGTATCGAACGCCGAAACGCCGCGCGGCGCGAGTACGTCGACGCCGAACTGGCACCCGTCCTCGTCGGGTCCCGGCAGGCCTACGCGCAATTGGTCAACGCGCATTTCAACCGCATTGACCTGGCCGGAAGCGATGCCGAGACCGCCGTCAAACTCACCGACGTATACGTCGATGTGGGCATCAAGCGGTCTGACGAATCGGAAACGGCCGAGCGACCGTTCGTCGGTACCGACCACAAAACCGATAAACGCCAGCCCTTCCTTTCCTTGCTACGCAAGAGAAGCACCGGGATTCTAGCCATAGTGGGCGAATCCGGATCGGGCAAGTCGACCACGCTGCGCCGCACAGCCATACAGCTGTGCCGCGAGCGGCGGGGCCGGCGCCGTATACCGATCCTGCTCGACCTGGCAGATCATCCGGCGATCCTTGCCGACAGCAACCCGCCCAGCGTGGCGTCCGAGATCTCCCGCACCCGCTGGATTAAGCAACAACTGCCCGCGTCCTGGTTCGAAAGGCAACTGTCCGCCGGTCGCTGCGTCGTCATGCTCGACGGATGGGACTCGATAGCCAACGACTCCGACCGGAAGAAAGCCACGGCATGGATCCGTGAGCAAGCGCAGCTATACCCGAGAAGCAACTTCCTGGTGACGACCCGCTCGGCGGGGTCGGCGTCGCATGCCGTGCCCGCCGATTCGATATGGCAGCTGCGCAGGCTCACGGGAATGCAGATCGCCAGCCTCGTCTACGCCTGGTGTGAGGTCGTGGAGAACCGCAAGGCGGGGCACTCCGAATCGTGGAAACGCGACGAGGCCGCAGCCGAAGCCGGCGTGCTGATGTCGCGGCTGCGGGCCAATAAGGTCCTGCACGAGCTCGCGGGGACGCCGCTGCTGCTGTCGTTGATCGTCATGGTGCATAGGCGCTGCGGGATTCTGCCCGGCACCCGCGCAGGCCTGTACGGGGACGCGATGGAACTGTTCCTGGAACGCCAGTCCGGTTCGACCATGAACATCGCCCAGCGGTACGAGGCCGCGCAGTGGATCGCGCGTGGCCTCATGAACCGCAAGACTTTCCACATCACGCGCGAGACGGCGGCCGAATCGCTGCCCGGCGCCGACGTGGACGCGTTCATCGCCGAGGCAGTCGAATCCGGTTGGCTCATGCCCACCACCACCGGCGACTACCGGTTCACTCACGCCAACCTGCAGTACTACATGGCCGCGTGCCAGCTGTACCACAGTGGCGACTCGACCGCGGTCACCACGAAGATCAACGACCCATGGTGGCGCGACACGATCCTGCTGTGGTCGACGTTCACCAACGCGACGCGCGTCGTCGAGGCGTGCCTGCAGTCGAAGACGATCGCGGCTCTGGCGCTGGCGTTCGACATCGCCGAAGAATCGAACGTTGACGCCTCGGTGCGCACGCAACTGAAGGAACAGCTGACGCGTGCCACACAGACGCTCGCCGAGAACCGGTTGATGGGCGCGGTCAAAGCGTCCCAGGAAACCCGCGACATGGTGCGCCTGTACGGCGGCACCCGGTTGACTGCCAAACCGGTCAGCAACCGCCTGTATTGCGCCTACCTGGATTCGGTGTATTCGTCCGGGGGACGCCGCGGAATCGACGCCGACGAGCGCGAGCCGATGCGAGGCATGTGGGCCGCCGACGCTGCCGGCTTTGTCAACTGGCTCAACGACTTGCCGCGCAGCGACGACACGATGTACTGGTTGCCGACATCCGCGGAACTCGCCGAGCCTCAGTGCGACCTGTCCACGATCGCGCCCGGACGCAACATCTGGCTGCAGGACGAGCCGCGCCCGACCCTGCAACTGTCGCGAGGAGCCAAGGGCCCCTTCACCGTGGACCACAACTGGTGGCTCAACGTCGCCGCCGCCGACCGGCATCGGATGACGCTGTTGATGTACCAGCTGGCCACCGTGTTGGGGCCGATGGCCCGGCCACTGTCGCGCGACCTCGCCGGCGAGATGGACCTGGACCGCACGATCGCGTTGGAGCTTCCCCGCGATCTGAAACGGGACCCGAAATTGTCCGCCAGCCGCCAATTCCTGCGTGGGCACGATCTGTCGCCGGCGGGTGAGGACGTGACGGATCCACGTGCACGAGAGCACATCGCGCGGATGATCGAATACGTGGAGGAACTGGCCGCCAAGTCGTTGGACTTCCGCCGCGATCCACAGCAATCCGCGCACGCCGATCTGCCGTTCGTGTTCCTGGAACGCCTGACGGACCGTCAACGCCGCGACCTCGCCACCGCCGGCGCGTTGCTGTGGTTCGCTTCGCGTCCCGCGCGCGGCAGGGTCGATTACGGTCTCGCCGTCGGAGTGTTCGACGAATTCGTGACGCGCGGGATTTTCGATGCCGACGTCAACCATTCGCAGACCGTGGCGCCGCACTCGATCGCTAAGGCGGCCGAGGACGCGTACGCGGTGCTGCGCGGCAGGTTCAAAGACGACGAAAACACCACCGTGTGGATGGACCTGGCGATGGACACGCTGGCCGACACGCTCGGACGTCTGTCTGCCGCGCTGACCCACAGCCACGCACACACGGTGGACGATCTCGCGTGCCTGCGCATCGCGCTGATCGGGGTGGCGGGCGCCGTACGCGAGCATGCCCGCACCCGCAATAAGGACATGTTGACCCTGCGCCCCTGTGTGACTCATTTGTCGACCGCGATCGCCGGGCTTTCGGTGTTGGAATACCGGGCCCGCGGTGTGATCGAACCGAATGAGGTTTTGTTGCTGGTCAGAAAGTAGAACCGCGAGAAAATTGTTCGGTATTCTGCAGTTACGCCGTATCCGC
Organism: Candidatus Stackebrandtia faecavium; assembly: GCA_019112895.1. Taxonomy (GTDB): domain Bacteria; phylum Actinomycetota; class Actinomycetes; order Mycobacteriales; family Micromonosporaceae; genus Stackebrandtia; species Stackebrandtia faecavium. Next base: position 5,490 of record DXIM01000067.1, on the reverse strand, counting down.
ACCCCGACCCTCCGGACGCGCATTGCACGTTTACCGGTCACGAAACCGGGTATAAACAGGACAGGGAGGGTTTCATGGCTGATGTGACGAACAAGGAATCGACCGACAACACCGAACAATCGACCGCAGCTTTGATGCGGCAGGCATCGGAACAGATCGCGCATCTGATCCGCGACGAGATGCGGCTGCTGCGCATCGAGATGAACGAGAAGCGCAAGCGGGCCACAAAGGGTGCGAGCATGCTCGGGGCCGCCGCCGTGATTGTGCTGTATGCCGTCACGGTCCTACTGGCCGCCGCCGTGTTCGGGCTGGGAACGGTGCTTCCGATGTGGTTGTCCGCGCTCATCATCGGCGGGGCCATGCTGGTGATCGCCGTGGTGTTGTTGCTCATCGGCAAGTCGAGCCTGAAAAAGGCAGTACCGCCAATGCCTAAAGACACAATGGATAGCCTCAAGAACGATATCGCCGCAGTCCGAGAAAGGGCCCATTGATGAGCATCACTAGCAACGAACCTCGGTCCAGCCACGACGAAGACGTCATGGCCGAAGCGGTCGCCGATGTGCCGCCAGCGAAGAAGGAAGCCGACTTGGATGACCCGAAAGTGATCCGTGCCGACATCGACGAGACCCGGGCCGCCCTCGGCGACACGGTGGAACAAATCGTCGGCCGCATGGACATGCGCAAGCGGGCCAAGGAAGCCACATCGGCCGGTCGCGCGGCAGTCGGAGACATGGCGTGGCTGTGGGTACCTGCGTTGGCCGGGACGGTCGTGGCGGCCGTCGGAGTCATTTTCGCCCTACGGAAGCGGACGTGATGATCAAACTTGCCTATAAGCCGGTCGGGGCGGTCATGGGGATGCTGGGCGCTATGGCGGCCGGCATCGTCATTCGCAAGACCTGGCATGCGATCACTGGTGAGGACCAAACCCCGGACGCGAAGGACCCTAATGTGCCGTGGCTGCACGTGTTGAGCGCCGCCGCCATCGAGGGCGCCGTGTACGCGGTTGTCAAAGCCGCCGTCGATCGCGGCGGCGCCGCCGGTGTTAACCGATTGACACCTCACGAAGACCGTTTATCGTCCATGTCGTGAAGATTGAAGAACTGTCAACCCGGGATTGGGATGACGTATGGCCGATCGTGCGGGAAGTCATTCGGGCAGAAGAGACTTTTCCGTACGATGCGGCCATGTCGTCTGCCCAGGCGAAGCAAGTCTGGATCCAGCCCGAACCATTTCGTGCCGTCGTCGCGCGTGACCACGGCGAGACTCTCGGCACCGCCAACATGGGCCCGAACCGCGCCGGGCCGGGCGCGCACATCGCCACCGCGAGTTTCATGGTCGCTTCCTCGGCGAGAGGGAGAGGCGTCGGTACCGCGCTGTGCGAGTACGCGCTGGACTGGGCCCGGGGTGGGGGATACGACGGAATGCAGTTCAATGCCGTCGTCGAACTGAACAAGGCCGCGGTCAAGGTTTACGAACGGCTCGGCTTCGAGATCGTCGGCACCGTGCCGGGCGCTTTCGCGCACCCGAAAGCCGGCAAAGTCGGCAGCCACATCATGTTCTGCAAGTTCTAGCCCCTAAGGCACGTCCCCGGCGAACATCAGGCGCAGGTCTTCGGTGGTGGGTTGCTGCCCGCTCTTGTGTTGCTGGCTGATGCGGCGTGCGTGAGCGGCCCGCATACGGGTGAACAGCTTGCGTGCCTGCCGACCGTTTCCTTGCGCGAAAGTGTCGGCGTGCGCGGACACGTGTACGGACACGGCCTCGCGTGCCTGCGGGGTCAGTTCGAAACCGGATGAGGCGGCGAAATCGTCGACGATCGCGACGAGCTCAGCGTTGGTGAACGGTTCGAACTCGATGTGTTCATCGAAACGGGAAGCCAGCCCCGGGTTCGTCGATAGGAACCCTTCCATCTCGTCGCCGTACCCCGCCACGATGACGACGACCTCGTCGCGGTGGTCCTCCATGAGTTTGACGAGCGTGTCGATCGCTTCCTGTCCGAAATCGGCGCCGCTGCCGATTTTGCGGGACAGGGCGTAAGCCTCGTCGATGAACAACACGCCGCCTTTGGCGCGGTTGAAGACCTCGGTCGTTTTCTTGGTCGTTTCCCCCAACACCGAACCGACCAGGTTCGCGCGGGAGGCGTCGATCACGTGCCCCTTGGCAAGAATGCCCATTGCGGACAACAGCTCGCCGTATAGTCGCGCCACAGTGGTCTTACCGGTGCCAGGAGGGCCCGCGAAGATCAGGTTCCCGTGAACCGCGCTCGTCTCCAACCCTGCGGCGGCGCGCATCTGTGATGCCTCGACGAGATCGCGCAGGTCGTTGATCTGCTGTTTCACCTGGGACTGGCCCGCGAGCCCGTGGAGGCGCCGCAGGACGACCTCGACCTGATCCTCGTCGCGCGCGTCGCCGGAACGTGCCGCCAGGCCCGCATCGGCGATGCCGTCGAGGTCCTCGGCGGTGATGATCAGAAGCTCCCCGGCGTCCGTGAATTCTTGTTCGGACAGACGCAGGGCCTGGTTCGCGTAGCACGCTTCGAAGATGCCGCGCGCGGTACGTGCGTTGCCGAAGGACTCGTCCCGCGGCATGCGCTGGTAATGCTGCGACAGCCTGTCGGCGGCCTCGGGGGTGAAGGAAATATCGTGGGCGCCGGCCATCTGCGTCGTGATGTGGACCAGCTCGCTAGGGCTGTAGTTCTCGAACTGGAGTACGCGCGAAACCCGTGAACGCAAGCCCGGGTTCGAATCGAAGAACTGGTCCATTTCGGCCGAATACCCGGCCAGTACGACGACTAGATCTTCGCGGTGGTCCTCCATGAGTTTGACGAGCGTGTCGATCGCTTCCTGTCCGAAATCGGCGCCGCTGCCGATCTTGCGGGACAGGGCGTAGGCCTCATCGATGAACAAGACGCCGCCGAGCGCTTTGTGGACCAACGCGGTGGTCTTGGCGGTCGTTTCGCCCAGATGTTTCCCGACCAGGTCGGCGCGTGAAGCCTCGACTATGTTCCCGTGCCGCACAGCGCCAAGGGCGGCGAGGATCTTGCCGTACAGACGCGCCACCATCGTCTTGCCCGTCCCCGGCGCCCCCGCGAACACGAGATGACGGCTCAACGTCGGGCCCGTCGGCACACCGAGTTCTCGGCGTTGGGCGGCGATCTGCAGTTGGCTGACGAGCTTTTTGATCTCGTCCTTGACGGCGGACAGCCCGACCATAGCGTCCAGTTCCGCCAGGAGCCCGGAGGCGCTGGAGTGGCCGGTTTTCGGTGCCGCCTGTGCGGCCGTGTCCGTCGCTTCTGCAACGTGGATGTCGCCGCTGCCGTTGTCGAAGAATTCGACGTTGCGCATGACGGCCTCGGTACCGGTCGTGGCTATGGCGTGGCGCCCGTTCTCGCCGATGACGCAGTCAGTGATGGTGGCGTCGACCCTGCCGTTGGTGCTGATGCCGTCCTTCTTATTGCCGGTGATTCGGCTGTCTCGCACCAGGACCTGGCTGCCCACACCGGCGCCGATTCCGGTGCCGCAGTTGGATATCGCGGTCGAGTCTGCGGTTAGCTTTCCGGCCGAACCGACACGTATCCCGGCCTTGGTGCATCCGTCGATGCTGCCGTTTCGCCAGGTGCCGGTCGAGTTGTCCTCAATGTGGAAACCGTTGGCACCGCATGAGCCGATGTGGAGTCCGGACGCCGTGAGATTCCCGGATGCCTTCGTCAGCAGCCCGTCGTGGCGGGCGTTCAGGATCTCTCCGCCTTCTACGGTGACGGCGCTGCGTTCCAGCACCCCTACCCCCGCTTCGTCACTGTCATGTATCTGACAATCGCGGATCAGTGCGTTTCCCTGTTTCTGGGCCATGACGCCCGCCCACGCGGAACCGACGATCACGCAGCGTTCAAGAAGCGGTGCCGAACCCGTGTTGACGAGAACGCCGTGCTCGCCAGACCGTTCGATCCTGCTGTCGACGATGTTGACCTTGGAGGCGTCATGAAGAGCGATTCCGCATTTGGGCGCGTCGAAAATGCGGCTGTGTGACACGATGCCGCCCGCGTTCTTGTAGACGATTGCGCTTTCGGCAACGGTGCTGCCGTTGACGAACATGTTCGCGCCGTTCCAGGCGGTCAACCCGATACTATGCCGGGGCTCGATGCGGCAGCCATCCACGCTGACGGTGCTGCCGACGGCCTGGATTACCGGCGCATCATCCTTCCACGTGCGCATGGCGAGGTCCTTGAACATGACTTTGCCGCCGGACTCGACCCGGAACAGGTAATCGCCGGAACAGTGGATGATCACGCTGCCGGGGCCGCCGACCGCGCGGATTTCCATCGGCGCCCAAAGGCGCAGTCCTTCGCTGCGGTACTCCCCGGGTTCCATGAGGATGAGACCGCCGCGAGAATCCGGATGTTTCACGGCCGCCAACAGGGACGGGAACGCCCCGGGACGGCTGGTCGAGACTAGGAGACGACCCACGCAAAACCCCTGTTCATGACGAGATAACCACGCGGCAACGGTGATGTCGGGACGAAACCGCGCGTTCGATGCCCTGTCGACGATTATGCCTGACCCACCATCACGGCCCCGGCCCGTGGCTGTCCGCGTAACGCTGCACGGCAAAGGTTCGCGGACGTCGTCGCTTCCGGAAGCGGATAAAGAAAGGGCCCGCCTCAACAACACGGAAAAATTGAGGCGGGCGGGGCTCGGGTCTCACACGGATAGAGACCGGAGCCAGGGTAGCGGCCACACGGAAAAAAGACCGCCACCAGCACCATGGTGTTCTTCGATAGTAGCTACCGTTTTCCAGCGTTGCCGAGCGCCCCGCGTCAACTAACCGGTCCGTGTCACCGAGGCGCCGCATTTCGTTAAAGATGCTCGTGAACGAAGTGATGGCCGGCCCGGTGCGTGCATTCGTTGGGGCACAATGAACGTAGCCGAAGAGTTACCGACCGCCGCGGCCGTACGCGCTCCCTCGTGGCCGCAATGGCTTCGACGCCGGACCTTCATGTGGTCCCCGAGTCGGTCGGCTCGGGGTGCAGCGTCATGGAATCGGAAGGAACCGGTGGACGCGCGTGAGCGCGGGTAGCCCGCCTGTCGCGGACCATAGCCAATGGCCCGCACGGACTGCGATGGTCGGGCTCGCGATTAATCCGTCAGGGTCTGCAGATCTGCGGTCAGCTCGGCGACGGCCGCGGCGTCGACGTTGTGCAACTGTGCGTGAACCTCGAGCGCCTCGCGCCAGTATTGTCTGGCGGAGTCGAGGTCCCCGGACCGCCGATTGACGGTCCCCAGCGCCTTCAGCGCCTTTGCCCGGCGGGCGCCTTGTCTGAAGGCACCGAGCAGGCGACTGGACGCTTCGAGCGTCTCTTGTGCCAGTTCCAAGTCTCCGATCTCGACATAGGCGAGTCCGAGCTCCAGGGCCGTGGAGCCCTCGTCCCGGCCCAGCCCGCAGGCGGCGAAGCTTTCTCGGGCGAGCCGATGGAACCGCACGGCTTCGTCGAGGTCG
>DXIM01000066.1 GCA_019112895.1 Candidatus Stackebrandtia faecavium | reverse complement strand
GACGCCCACTGTGCCGCGCCCGACTCCCGGGACTGGACTTACACCTCTGTCGGGCCCTTCCCAAGTTTCGAGTCCTATCGCGACTGGGCGGTGTCTGCTGCGGCCAGCGCCGACCCCAGGCATTACTCGGTCATCGATAACGGCACCGGCCGCGCCCTCGGCACGATGGCTTTGGCGCGGCACGACCCGAATAACGGTGTCATCGAAGTCGGTTACGTCAACTTTTCGCGCTCCCTCCAGACAACTACGGCATCCACAGAGGCGCAATTCCTGCTCATGCGGCATGTTTTCGACGACCTGAAATACCGGCGCTACGAATGGAAATGCGACAGCCTCAACGCCCCTTCACGTCAGGCGGCAGCGCGCCTGGGGTTCGCCTACGAAGGAACGTTCCGGCAGGCCGTCGTCTATAAGGGCCGGAACCGCGATACGGCCTGGTTCGCTCTCCTCGATCGGGACTGGCCCCGCGTGCGGGCGGCGTTTCAGGAATGGCTCGATCCCGCCAATTTCGATGCGGACGGCCGTCAGCGCAGCCGGCTGCGCATAGCCGGGACGGATGGGGGCGAGCGGTGAGGTGCCTCAACCTTGCGCAGATCCGGTTGTGCGCCATGATCGGAACATGACCCAAGAACGTGGTCGATGTCGGACCCGAGTGGATCAACGGGGCTTTCGGCGTAGGAAAGACCACTGCCGCACGCGTACTCGCACAGTCGGTTCCCTCCGCGGTAGTCATCGATCCCGAACATGTCGGCATGATGCTGCGGGCGAGCCTGCAGCCCGTCGCACCAGTGCGGGATTTCCAGGATTGGCGGGCATGGCGGACGCTCGTTCCTGCCACGATCAACGCAATCATTGCGGAGCTGGACGGCAAGAATAACCTCGTGATCGTGCCCCAGACGATCACCAACGAGCTGTATGGGTCCGAGATTGTGGCCGAGTTCGAACCCACAATCACGCTGGCGACCGTGGCGTTGAGGGTCGACAAGCACATGCACCGTCAACGCGTGCTGGCGGACACCGACGACTCCGGTGCGGCCCAGTGGCGTCTCGATAAGTTCGCAGAATTCGAGGCGGCCGCGTGGGTTCATTCGGCTTTCGCGGGAATCAACACGACGAAGATGGATCCCGACGAAGTCGTGTCCCACGTCGAACGGATCATACGAGAAACACCACTGTAGCCCTGATCGTGCTTCGGCCACCGTCGTACTGTCCCCAACCGTGCGGCGGACCTATCCGTTGAGTGCCTTATAGAGCGTCAACGCCAGCGCCGTCCGGTCTCGCGCATCGAGCTTGCGCAGCAGCGACGACACATGGTTTTTCACCGTCCCTTCGGCAATCACAAGGTCCGCGGCGATCTCGGCGTTAGTCCTTCCCTCCGCGACCCGCGCGGCGACCAGGCGTTCGGTCCGGGTCAACACCGCAAGCGATTCGGGTTCGTCACCGCCGGCCGGGCTCATGGGGCGCATCGCGATCCGCGCCACCCGAGGATCGATCACCATGCCTCCGTGCGCCACAGAGTCGATGGCGTCGACCAATGCGTTCGTGGACGTGTCCTTGAGCAGGAACCCTGCCGCGCCGGCCGCCAATGCTCCCTGCACGATCGGTTCGTCATCGAAAGTGGTCAGCAGCAGGACCGGCAAACCTTGATGGTCACGCGCACAGCTTGCGACCAGTTCGATCCCGTCCATACCCGGCATGCGCACGTCCGCCAGCACAACGTCGGGTCGGTGGTGATTGATGGCGGTGAGCGCTTCCCGTCCGTCCGCGGCTTCGCCGACGACCTCGACAGCAGCCACCGTGGACAACAGCATCGTCAGTCCGCGACGCAGCAGCTGCTGGTCGTCGACGACGATCACTCGCCACGGCCTCGCCGGTTCGGATCGCCCGTTCATTCCCTCACCTCCGAGTGGGCCTGGCCCGTCACGGACACCACGGTGCTGTTGCGCGGAAGCCGGACCACAAGCACGAAGCAGTCCCCTTCCCTGTCGGCGGTCATGTTTCCACCGAGGCTCGCCGCCCGGTCGGCGAGGCCGCGCAACCCGAAACCGCGCGCTACAGAGCCGTGGGCGAGTTCGCCGCGCGCTGTTTGGTCGAGGTCGTTGCTGATCCACAAACCGACATGTTCTCGATCGGTCCGTTGAGTGATGTCTACTCTGTCGGCACGGCCGTGTCGCAAGGCATTCGTCAGTCCCTCCTGCACGGTGCGATAAAGCAGGAGCGAGGCGGTCTCGGTAAGCTCGACGTCGTCGCCCTCCTTATCGACGATGACGTCCAAGCCCGTCCCACGGAACGATTCGGCGATCGCTTCGAAAGCGGCCATACCGGTGGCGTCGGCATCGCGGACGGGGCTGAGGGCCCGCACCCAGGTGCGCATCTGCGACAGGGCTTCGCGCGAGGTCTCGTCGGCCGTAGCGACCTCGCTCCATGCGGCTTGCGGGTCGCGGTCGCGCGTACGCTGCGCGAACTCGAGACTCATCGAGATGAGCGTGAGGCGGTGCCCGAGGCCGTCATGCAGATCCCGGGCCGAGCGGGCGCGTTCGTCAGCCAAGACCAGTTCCTTCTCGACCTCCGCGGTTCGCCGTAGGCGATCCATCGCCGATTCGAGCCGCTCCACGGCGGCATCGCGTTCGGCGATCACGCGCTCGTCGCGCCGATGAGCGGCGTCATGAGCGCGCAAGGTGGCGCCGAGGAGGACGCCGACTCCCATCAACGCCACGACGGGGATGGTGTTGACGGCGGCGACCGCGAAACCGTTACCGAACACCGTGTGGATCGTGAATCCGATGGCTCCCATCCACATCGCACCCGCGAGTCCGGCCGCCGGCGAAATGTCCGTCACCAGAAACGCGATCGCCAACAGCAGGACGGGCGTGGTGAAGCCGATCGACCCGATGACATTAACCAAAGGAGCCACGGCGGCGACCAATACTGCTATCACCGCCCGAGACCGCGACGACCCCGTCCGAGCCCGAAGTCCCCACAGGACAGCGACCGAGATGGTCACGACGCTGTACATCAGGACCACCCAGCTGCTGGTGGTGGACCATTCACCCACCTCAGCCAGCGTCACCAGGCCGGCGAAAACGAAACAGACTAGGGACCCCACCTGCAAGGCGCCCAGGATACGACCGATACGTACGCCATCAATTCCTGTGTGGACTTCCTGTGCATCGGGTCGCCGGAACCTATCTCCCCTAACGAACACGGTGCAAGCCTAAAGCGAATTGGTTCGCCGGACCCATGACCACGGTCATGTCCAGGTAGGCGACACGCACGGGTTCCGGCAGGCAGATCGTGACCGCTAACAGAAGTCCACATGATCGATCCTTCATAACGTCGACGCTATGAACATCGCGAATACATCCGACACCACGCCAGAAACAGTCCAACGCGACGACAGCGCCGCCAAACCGGGCCCCCGGTGGCCAACCTGGGCCCGGACCCTGGCTCCCCCGCTGCTCATGCTCCCCACCGTTTCGGTCAGCATGATCCTGTACCTGATCCCGGGATTCGGTGCATTGGCTCAGCGTTCCGACAGCCTCCAACTGCTCGCCTACGCGCCGTTGGCCGCTGTCGCGCTGGCCGCATACGTGCTGGTGTCCTGGGCACTGGTGCATTGGGTCGACCGACGCCGCTTCCGCGACCTCGGTTTCAGGCTCGACCTTCGCGCCCTACTCGCGCTGTTGCTCGGGTGCGTCATCGCGCTCGTCGTGGCGGTGGCCACGGCCGGGTTCATCAGCATTTTCGGGCTGGGCAGGCCAATCGATACATCAAACGCCGACACACAAGGCTCGGTGAGCGTGCTGGTCGTCGGCATCGTCGTGATCCTGCTGCAAGCCTTCGTGCTGCAGGGCATCGGCGAGGAAGTCATGTTCCGCGGCTACCTGATGCAGTCGCTGCGCCGGCGCCCCATGCTCGGCATCTTCATCACGGCCATCGCGTTCACCGTCCCGCACCTGATGTCGAGCGGCGGTCAGCAGAACTGGCTGGACCGCATCGTCTACCTGGCCCTGCCGCTCGGGTTTGCACTCAGCGCCGGATTCCTCGCCGTGGCGCTGCGTTCGGTGTGGGCGGCGATCGGGATCCACGGCGGGTTCCATTTGGCGAACTTCATCGTCGGCACGCTTGGCCTGCTGACCGCCGACGGGCCCGCCGTCTACCTGACATTCGGTGTGCTGCATGCGGTCGCCGCCGCCGCGATCGCCCTGCTCATCCCAGGCGGCCGCTGGGCGCACGTGCGTGAATTCGGGCCGTACGGACGCGAGTGACTCGTTTCGGGCGTCACCGAGCGATACCGGTGACGCCCGAGACCGCGCTCAGCCCGCGACCGATGCTTCTTCGCACTTCTCGACGATTTCGGCTTCGCGCACCTGCGGCCGCGAACCCTTGATGAAGACGGACCCAGCAATCCCGGCAATGCCGATGACTCCCGCCACGATGAAGGCGATGTTCGCTCCGTGGATCAGGCCTTCGACACCGTATTCGCGTGGGTTGCGCGCCGTCGCCGTCATGACTGTCACCAGCACGGCAGTTCCTGTCGACCCGGCGACCTGCCGCATCGTGTTATTCAGGGCCGTCCCGTGCGGGATAAGTTCCGGTGGAAGCTGGTTCAAGGCCGCCGTCGTCACCGGCATCATGACCATCGCAACTCCCAGCATCCGGAATGTGTTGACCACCGCCAGGTAGGCGAAGGATGTGTCCGTTGCGAGCATCGAAAGCATAAACGTGGTGACAGTGAGCAGGCTGAAACCGATCAGCGCCAGGGTTCGTGCGCCGAACTTATCGAAAATCCTGCCCGTGACCGGCGACATCAGCCCCATCACCACGGCACCGGGTAGAAGCACCAGGCCCGATTCCATCGCGGTGAAGTCGCTCATGTTCTGCATGTACAGCGGCAGGATCAGCATGCCTCCGGCCATGGCGATGAACACGCACATGCCCAGCACCGTGTTCAGCGTGAACATCGGGTATTTCAG
>DXIM01000065.1 GCA_019112895.1 Candidatus Stackebrandtia faecavium | reverse complement strand
CGGCCTGGTTTTCACGCACGATCGATTCACTTGCTCCGCAGCTCATCGGCACCATCACGGTGGGGCAAGCGTTCGGTGGAGATATCGAAGCCACGAACCTGTATTCCGGGCTGCTGGCTGCACGTCACGTCTTGGCAGCGGACGTCGTCGTCGTGTCGCAGGGCCCCGGGAACTTGGGTACCGACACCCGATGGGGGTTTTCTGGAGTCCAAAGCGGTGAAGCCGTCAATGCGATCGCGGCACTCGGGGGCCGGCCGATCGGCGCGTTGCGGATCTCCGATGTCGACCCGCGCGAACGGCACCATGGCATTTCGCATCACAGTGTGACCGCATACGGAACGATCGCGCTGGCCCGGGCCGATTTGCCTGTGCCACGGAATCTCGACGAAAAACTGGCGCGCCGTATCGCGCCTACGCTGGATATGCTGGCGCACCGCCACACCATTGTGACTGTCGACGACACCGGCCTCATCCGCGCCGTCGCGGCGTCACCGGTGCGCGTGTCAACGATGGGTCGGGGCCTCGACGAAGACACCGCATACTTCGTGTCGCAGGCAGTGGCGGGCCGCCACGCCGCAGCCCTGTTGCAATCTGGTTAGGCCAACACCACGACGGCGATCCATCCGCCGACCAAAGCCACCAGGATGACCACCAGCACCCAAGTCGGCACCGTGTATTCGCCCCTACGGTTGCGCGCGATCTCTTCCCGGATTTTTTCGCGGCGGCGTTCGAAACGCCTCGCTTTATCGGCTGGCCCCTTCGAGTCTTGACTCTCCTTCTTCACAGACTCTTCGTGGGCACGCTGTGCACGCGCGCCGGGTTCTTCGCCGGAATCATCGGGTCGGGTCTCGTTCACGAAGAAACTGTCTCACATCGAGGCGATGAGCTTCTCAACACGTTCGTCTCGGGACCGGAAGGGGTCTTTGCACAATACGGTGCGTTGCGCCTGATCGTTGAGTTTCAAATGCACCCAGTCGACCGTGAAGTCGCGCCGCTTCTCCTGTGCCTTGCGAATGAACTCGCCACGCAGTCGGGCACGAGTGGTCTGCGGCGGCACTTCCTTAGCCTCGAAGATCTCGATGTCCCTGACGACACGGTCGACCGAGCCGCGACGTTCGAGCAGGTTGTACAGCCCGCGGCCGCGACGAATATCGTGGTAGGCAAGGTCCAGCTGCGACACCCGCGACGACGACAACGGCAGGTCGCGTTTCTTCCGGTACTGCTCGATGAGCTGGTATTTGGAGACCCAGTCGATCTCCCGGCCGAGTCCCGACAGGTCACCGTTTTCCACACCGTCGAGCACCCTGCCCCACAGTTCGATCACGCGTTTGGTGGTGGCGTCGCCCCCGCGCCGATCGACGAACTCGACGGCCTTGGACAGGTATTCCTGTTGGATCTCCAACGCGCTCATCTCGCGGCCGTTGGCCAAGCGCACCTTGTGCCGTCCAGTGATGTCGTGCGACACCTCGCGGATTGCACGAATCGGGTTCTCCAGCGCCATATCACGCATCGACATGCCGGTTTCGATCATGCGCAGCACCAAATCCGCGCTGCCGACCTTCAACAGCGTGGTGACCTCGTTCATGTTCGAGTCCCCGACGATGACGTGCAGACGCCGGTAACGCTCGGCGTCTGCATGCGGCTCGTCACGGGTGTTGATGATCGGACGGGACCGAGTAGTTGCGCTCGACACGCCTTCCCAGATGTGCTCCGCGCGCTGCGACAAGCAATACAGGGCGCCGCGCGGCGTCTGCAGCACCTTGCCCGCACCGCAAATCAACTGACGCGTCACCAGGAAGGGGATCAAAATGTCGGCAAGACGGCCGAACTCGCCGTGTCGTGACACCAAGAAGTTTTCATGACAACCGTAGGAGTTGCCCGCGGAGTCGGTGTTGTTCTTGAAAAGGAAGATGTCGCCGGCGATGCCTTCGTCGTGCAAGCGGCGTTCCGCGTCGACCAGCAAGCCCTCGAGAACGCGTTCGCCCGCACGGTCGTGACGCACCAGATCCTCGATCGAATCGCATTCGGCCGTGGCGTATTCGGGGTGCGACCCGACATCCAGATACAGGCGCGATCCATTGCGCAAGAAGACGTTACTCGAGCGACCCCAACTGACGACTCGACGAAAGAGGTAACGGGCCACCTCGTCGGGCGAGAGCCTCCGCTGCCCCTTGAATGTACATGTGACACCGAATTCGGTTTCGAGCCCAAATATGCGCCTGTCCATGCCACGACACTACCGGGTGTAACCGACAATCGGGTAGTCCCACGAACAACGGTCCGCCATCAAATCCAACTGACACAAGCATCTCGGCCGCAAAACGCGACGCGGTGCCCGCTCCTCGCTTATGGAGGAACCGGGCACCGCGCCTGACGTATTTGGTCTACTTAGACGAATCGTCGGGTTTCTTGCTTTTACTCGTCTTCGAAGACGAGTCGTCCGTTTTCTTCGGCTTATCGCCAGCCGAATCCTTCCCATCGCTGTCGTCTCCGGTATCCGGCAACAACGCCCGCAACGCGGCACCGCTAATACGCCGGAAGACGCGACCGGGTCGTTCGCGCTCCAAGACCGCAACCTCGAGCCGTTCTTCTCCGATCGATCGCGACTCACCGTTGTCGCCGCCGACCGTCTCCAGCGTCTTCAACGCGAGTCGGAACGACTCGTTGAGATCCATGTCGAAACGGTGCCCCTCTTTGAGCACCGTCGTCAACCGATCGGCCTGCCCACCCATCACCAGGTAGCCCGGCTCATCGTTGATCGAACCGTCGTATGTCAACCGGTACAACTCATCATCTTCGGGTCGGTCGTTCACTCCCGCCACACAGATCTCCACCTCGAACGGTTTCGTCTGTTCCGTGAAGATCGCGCCGAGAGTCTGCGCGTAGGCCTGCGCCAGCGGTCGCGCCTTGACATCCCTGCGGTCGTACGAGAACCCGCGCAGGTCCGCCATCTTTACACCGGCTGTACGCAGATTCTCGAATTCGTTGTAGCGGCCGACTGCGGCAAAACCGATCCGGTCGTACAGCTCACTGATTTTGTGGAGTGCGTTCGACAGATTCTCGGCTACGAACAAAACGCCGCCCTCGTAGCTGAGGACAACCGTGTTGCGTCCGCGGGAAATGTTCTTGCGTGCGAACTCCGAACGATCCCGCATGATCTGTTCGGGCGAGGTATAAAACTGCATTGCCACGACTAATTACTCCGATCCAAGTCCTTAAACACCACTTTGCGAAGGCGCTAGCTCTAACCGCCCGGGTTTTCAGCACGGGCGTCCAGGACCTCCCGGGCGACTTGTTCCACACGCTCGTGCGGAATCTCTCGGGTGCCTTGGGCCGTCGCCGTCATCACGATCGGGTACAGACCGCGCGTCGTATCCGGGCCGCCGGTGGCGCTGTCGTCGTCCGCTGCGTCGTACAGCGACTCGATCGCCAGGCGCACCGCTTCGTCGGTATCCAGCGAGCCGTGGAAACGCTTCTTGAGCGCGGATTTGGCGAAGATCGAACCGGAGCCAATCGCGTCGTAGTTGCGCTCCTCATAAAGGCCACCGGCCACGTCGTAGCTGAAGATCCTTCCGGCCGATGCCGTGTCGCGGGCGTCCACGTCGAAGCCGGCGAACAAAGGCACCACCGCCAGCCCCTGCAGGGCTATGCCGAGGTTGCCTCGGATCATGTTCGCGAGCTTATTGGCTTTACCGTGCAAGCTCAGCGCAGAACCTTCGAGCTTTTCGAAGTGTTCCAGCTCCGCCTGGTAGAGACGCACCATCTCCAAACCGATGCCGGCGGTGCCCGCTATACCGATCAGCGAGTATGCGTCAGCGAAGAAGACTTTCTTGATGTCGCGACTGGAGATCATGTTTCCTTGAGTCGCACGCCGGTCACCTGCCATCACGATGCCCTCGTCGCAGCGCAGCGCCACGATCGTGGTTCCGTGCGGCGCTGTGTCCGACAAGTCCCCCGGAGGCAGCGGCCGGCGTCCCGGCAGCAAGTCCGGCGCTACCTGCGTAACCAGGTCAATAAACGATGAAGAGCCCACCGAAGTAAACGCATCCGGCAGTCGTCCCGGATACTCCATCCTCGCGTTCACACCATCACCCTTCCACTTCACACAATGTCAGTGCGGCAACCTTAACGCCTTGCCGACCCTTATTTCACATTCGGTTTCCATTTAGTTGGGGCGCACAAGGCACGGTCGTATGTCGACGTTGTCTTACCACACTAAACGGCCCGAAGCCATGTCGATGCGCGCCGCCCCGTAGCGGCTTTGCACCACCATCTCGCTCTACCGCACGGAATACAAAATGGAGCCAGCGGTACAAACCGCTGGCTCCATACGACTTAGTGCCGACTTCACCGCAAATCCACAATGGGTTTTCGCCCCACGCCGACGCGTCGGCCCTCAGCGCCGGCTCCGCTTCTACTCGCCGCCCTTTTGTACATAGGACCGCACGAAATCACTGGAGTTTTCTTCGAGGACCCCGTCGATCTCGTCCAAGAGATCGTCGACGTCTTCGGTCAGCTCTTCTTGCCGTTCGGCGACTTCAGGGTCAACGACTGCTTCTTCAGTCGTCTCGTCCGACGTGCTGTCCGAACGATGAGATTGCGATTGCCCACCTGTGTCCTTGGCTGCCATCGGCTCTTCCCTTCAATGCGGGCCACCGAAGCCTCGGTGACCGTTGTGGTCCTTGAAGACTAGCTCGAAAGTACGTCATTGCGACACCGACAGCGTCGCCGCCTGCGATCATTTAATCGCGGTTAGTGATGATATCCAGCAGATCCTTCGCGCTCGGACACCGGTCAAACAACGCTCCGACGTGCTCTTTCGTACCTTTTTCCGGTTCCATCATCGGCACGCGAACCAACGATTCCCGGCCCACATCGAAAATGAGGGAATCCCAGCTGGCGGCCACAACTTCCGAAGGATACTGCGCCAAACAGCGTCCCCGGAAATATGCACGAGTGTCCTCCGGCGGGTTCGAAACAGCCGCTTTCACCTCGTCCTGGGTGAACATGGTCTTCATCGCGCCTTTGGCCACCAGGCGGTGATAGAGGCCCTTACCCGGCCTCACATCGGAATACTGCAGATCGATCAGCTCGAGCTTCGACGAATCCCACGACAACCCCTCACGGTCGCGGTAACCGTTCAAGAGCCGCAACTTCGCCACCCAGTCCAGCTCATTGGCGCACAACATCGGGTCCCGCTCCAAACGGCCGAGCACCTCGCCCCACTTCGCCAGCAGATCCTTGGTGTCCTGGTCGGCATCGCTGCCGTACCGTTCCTCCACGAACGCAGTGGCGCGTTTGTGGTACTCCTGCTGCATCTGTAGCGCGGTCATCTTCCGTCCGTCGCGCAGCCGGATTTCGTGCGTGAGGCTCGGGTCATGGCTGATGGCCTTCAGCTCGCTCACCGGTTCCGCGATCGACAGGTCGCTGGTCATTGCTTCGGCTTCGATCATCGACAGAATCAACGAAACCGTCCCGACCTTCAGGTACGTGGACGTCTCCGACAGGTTCGCGTCCCCGATGATGACGTGCAACCGCCGGTACTGTTCGGCATCGGAATGAGGCTCGTCGCGCGTGTTGATAATCGGGCGCTTCAGGGTGGTCTCGAGCCCGACCTCAACTTCGAAATAATCGGCGCGCTGCGAGATCTGGTATCCGGCCGTGGAGCCATCTTGGCCGATACCCACGCGTCCGGCACCGCACATCACGATCCTCGACACCAGGAAGGGGGTCAGATACGTCACGATGTCGGGAAACGGAGTAGAGCGTCGCATCAAATAGTTCTCGTGCGAGCCGTAACTGGCGCCTTTGTTATCCGTGTTGTTCTTGTACAAATTGATGGCGGCGCTACCCGGCACGGTCGCCGCGCGCTTGGCAGCCTCAGCCATGATGACTTCACCAGCCTTGTCCCACAGGACGGCGTCGCGCGGGTTGGTGGTCTCGGGCGCCGAATACTCGGGGTGGGCATGATCGACATACAGGCGGGCCCCGTTGGTCAAGATGACATTGGCCAAGCCGGTGTCCTCGTCCGCGAGGGCCTCAGCCGGGTCGTATAGGGCACCGGTGTAGGTGAACCCGCGAGCATCCCGTAGCGGCGACTCCTCCTCGTAATCCCAGCGGGCGCGACCCCCTTTGGTGAGCTCAGGTCGTGCGCCATACGCATTGACGATCTGAGACGAAGTCACCATCGGGTTGGCCCCCGGCTGATCCGGCACAGAGATGCCGTATTCGACTTCGGTTCCAATGATGCGACGAACGGTCATAGCTGTGAGCCTATCCGCATTCGGCCAACCCTGCGGTCACGCGCACAGCATCGAAACCCAATATTCAAGCCACAGCCGAAAAATATCGGCCCATTTTCGTCAACTGAAGCGTTTTCGGCGTCGAGTACCGTTAGCAACCGACGCGCTCGCTGTGGGCCAGCGCTGCAACGGCTAAGCAATGGCCCGCTATGACTGCGGTGGGTCAGTGAGGAAGGTAGAGCGAATGATGTGGTTGGTTACCGGCGGCGCGGGTTATATCGGTTCCCATGTCGTGCGACGGCTCGTAGCGGCGCAGCACGATGTCGTCGTGCTGGACTCGTTGTCCAGCGGAATCAAAGAACGTGTACCGGCCGGCGTGCCGTTGGTGGAAGCCAACATCACCGACCACGACACCCTGGTGACAGTCCTCAAAGACTATAAGGTGACCGGAGTGGTCAACATCGCCGCGCAAAAGTCTGCACCAGAATCCGTCGAATTGCCGCTGCTGTACTACGACGAGAACGTGGCCGGCCTGATCTCGCTGCTGAAAGCAATGTCGACCTGTCAAGTGCGGCAGTTGGTGCAGTCATCGTCCGCGTCCGTCTACGGCAGCGCCCCGGGGCCGGTTCACACGGAACACACGCTGGTCGAGCCGCTGAGTCCCTACGCCCAGACGAAGTTGATGGCCGAACACATCCTGCGCGACATGCCGGACCTTTCGTATCTGGCCCTGCGCTACTTCAACCCGGTTGGTGCGGAAGCCCCCGAGCTGGCGGAGGTGGGCAGCAGCAACGTGTTCGCGACCCTGTTCAAGGCCATAGACGCGGGCCACGTCTTCCCGCTGACCGGCGACGATTTCGACACCCGCGACGGCAGCGGCATGCGCGACTACATCCACATCGCCGACCTCGCCGATGCGCACATGCGCGCCGTGGATTATCTGCTTCACCATGACGACGCCCACGAAGTGGTCAATATCGGCACCGGACGTGGATACACGGTGTTCGAACTGTTGGAAACGGTCAGGGCAGTCACCGGTAAGCCAGTGCCGTACGAGGTCGTGGACCGGCGCCCCGGGGACCCAGACGGGGCTGTGGCGGCCGTGGATCGCGCCGAGGCCATGTTGGGTTGGACGGCTACGCGCGACCTGAAAGAGATGGTTTCCAGCGCATGGCAGATGTGGCGCGCTCAGCACGATAACGCTTGACGCGCGAACGTGAACGGGCGGTTTTGGTCAA
>DXIM01000064.1 GCA_019112895.1 Candidatus Stackebrandtia faecavium | reverse complement strand
ATACGAGATACGACAGTCCGCATTCGACAAAAGAGGCTGCCGCGACAGGATCGGATCGCCCGAACCATCCAATTTATGCGTCCTCAGATGTCGCGGCTTAAGTGGATGGTTCGCATACGACTGTCCGGTGCCCGGCTCGTATGCCACCGAATCAACAATCGCCGTAGGCGGATGCAGGTGATACAGCAGCGACGAGTCCGAAGAGAAGCCTTCCTGTCCCATCAGTTCCTCGGAATACAACCTGCCGTCTGGGCGCCGAAACTGCGTGTGCCGCTTCGATGGAAGCTCTCCGACGGCTCGGTAATAAGGCATCTTTCATCTCCTCGGCGTGAACGCGCTGACGTCGTCGGCTCGTCGTTCGACGATCGCTGATGCCAAAATCCTAACGCTAATATCGAATACTTTGAGCGACAGCAATGCATCATTACGTGTATCCCTGTGCAATCTCACACGTGCGCCGGACCGTCGGCAGCTGGTGCCGACAGGGCCGAAGGCCTATCCTCAAACTGTGCCTGACGATGACGTAAGCGCCGCCATACCGCCGTTTCTGACCGGGCTCGTCGACGACGCCGCGGTCTTCCCTCCCGGCAACGCCGCACTGACCGATGCGCTCCACAACCACCGCGAACACAGGCAATCCTGGTACGCGTCACTAGTCGGGCCGTTGTTGCTGCCGGCCAGTTCGCTGCACCGCTTGCCCGCCGACATCGCGCCGCTCGCGATCGGCATCGTCGCCGACACCGGGATCGCCGAGGTTTCGTCCGCGATGAGGCGACTGCCCCGGACCGTGACCGTGAAACAGATCGAAGCGCGGGCCGCCGATAAAGACAACGTCGCCGCGCTCATCGAGCTGCAAACGCAACTGTCGCTACCAGTGTTCGCGGAACTGCCGATCACCCCGCGTCCCGACGATCTGCTCGATCAGCTCGTCGGCACCGAAGTGACACCGAAGTTTCGCACCGGGGGTGCGACGCCACAGATGTTTCCTTCGCCAGAATCGTTGGCGGAAGGCATTGTCGCGTGCGCGAAACGCGGCCTCGGCTTCAAATTGACCGCCGGTTTGCACGAAGCGATCCGGCACACCGATAGTGCGACCGGTTTCGTTCACCACGGCTTCGCCAATGTGGCCGTCGCAGCGTGGGAAGCGAACTCCGGCGCGGATGTCACAAAGGTGACAGACATGCTTAAAGTTACCGAGTCTGACACACTGCGTGACCAAATCCGTGGCATGCTCGCACATTCGCGCCCGCTATGGGCGGGTTTCGGCTCGTGCAGCATTCACGAGCCACTCAACGACCTTAAAGGTCTGTCGCTGGTATTTGAGGAGAGTTAACGAAGTGAGCTGGGTCCAAGGCGCAGCGGAAAGCAATTACGGAATACATCACCTCCCCTATGGAGTGTTTTCCACGAAGAATGACCCCACACCCCGCATCGGAGTCCGCATCGCGGATCAGATCCTCGATCTGCGGATGATCGTGGCTGCCGGGACCTGTTCCGGCTGCGACACCTGTAGCGCCTTGAGCGCGACCACTTTGAACCCGTTCATGGCGTTGGGGCGTGACGCGTGGACCCAGGTTCGCGGTCAGATCACCGAAGCGTTGACGAACAACGAGATGCGTACCGCCGTCTCGCAAGGGCTCGTGCCCGTCAACGAAGCCATCATGCACCTGCCGTTCACCCCGGCCGACTACGTGGACTTTTACGCCTCGGAACACCACGCCACCAACCTCGGACGTATCCTGCGTCCCAACAGCGAACCGCTGCTGCCGAACTGGCGTCACCTCCCCGTCGGGTACCACGGCCGCGCCGGAACGATCATCCCCAGTGGCACCGATGTCGTGCGACCCTGCGGTCAACGCAAATCCGCGGACGGTGAGATCGTGTTTGGTCCATCGGTCCGGCTCGACATCGAAGCCGAAGTCGGATTCGTCGTCGGTGCACCCAGCAGACTCGGTAAGCCCGTCACTCCCGACGACTTCGCCGAGCACGTTTTCGGGGTCGTGCTCGTCAACGACTGGTCGGCTCGCGACATTCAAGGATGGGAATACCAGCCGCTTGGTCCGTTCCTCGGTAAATCCTTCGCCACCAGCATCGGCACCTGGGTGACCCCGCTGGACGCCCTCGCCGCGGCCCGGGCCGAAGCCCCCGAGCAGGACCCGGTCGTGCTGCCGTACCTGAAGGAATCGGATCGTTTCGGCTACGAGCTATCGCTGTCGGTGTCGCTCAACGGCACCGAGGTCGCCCGCCCGCCGTTCGCCCAAATGTACTGGACACCTGCGCAGCAGCTAGCGCACATGACAGTCAACGGCGCGAGCGCACGCACCGGAGACCTGTACGCGTCCGGGACCGTATCCGGTCCCAACCGGGAAGACTGCGGTTCGCTGATGGAACTGACTTGGGCAGGCAGCCAGCCGCTCGCGCTGTCCGACGGCTCCACTCGCGCGTTCCTGGAAGACAACGACACGGTGACGATCAGCGCCACAGCCCCCGGGCCCCGAGGCAGCGTCATCGGGCTCGGCGAAGTGACCGGCACGGTCACGCCCGCCATCGGCTAAGCGCAGACATGACGTCGGGGCCGGTTCAAACGAACCGGCCCCGATGTCATGTCTAGTCGTATCTGCGCTCAGATACCTATTTCGTCTTCCTCTGCTTCCAGCACCACGGTCGTGCCCGGTTCCACGAAATCGTCGGGCTTAGCGTCCTGGCTTTTCACCTTCCAGTCCGGCTTATGCTCACCCGGCTGGATATCCAACTCAAGATCGAGTTCCTCAGACGACACGATCTCTTGTGCTTCCTGGACGGACATCCCGGTCAATTTCGGTACCTTGACACCCACCGCCTTCACCACGACGGTGGTGCCTTCCTCCGCGGTCTGTTCGGCACCGGGCTCCTGTGAGATGACCTCCCCCGGATCATTGTCGTCGTCTCCGGCGACCCAGTCGATATCGCAGGTGAAGCCCTTCTCCTCCAAGCGACTACACGCGCTGTCGTACTGCATGCTGACGACGCCGGGCACCTCGGCCTGGCCACCGCCTGAAAGCACGACGGTGACGGTCGTGTCCTTGTCGACCTCCGCACCGGACTGCGGATCCTGTTCCAGGATCGAACCCTCTTCCTCGGTGCTCGGCTCGGTGGTGCACTCGCTGGCGAGCTCCGCCTTCTTTAGCAAAGCGTCGACATCGTCACAGCTGGACACCTTCTCCAGTTGCGGCACCGTGACCTGTTCCGGACCGGAGCTCACAATGAGCGTCACCGTCTCACCCTTGGCGATCTGGGTCTTCGGTTTAGGTTTCTGGTCGGCGACCGTACCTTCCTTGAACGTCGGGTTGGGCGCCTCTTCGGCCTTGACCTCGAGCCCCAGCAATTCGAGCTGGTCGGTCGCGTCCTCTTGGGTTTTAGCGGTCACCTTCGGCATTTCGACTTTATTGCCGACCGTCCAGTAATAGGTGCCGTACCCCAGACCCGCAAACAACACCAGCAGCAATGCCACGATCGCGATATTGCGGCCAGTTTTGCTTTTCTTCTCGGGGTCCTCGACCGCAGCCGGCACCGTGCGCGTCGGTTCGCCGGGCTCGGACGCGTCAAGCATCTGGGTGCGCTCGTCCTCGGACATGACCGCAGGCGCCATCACCGGCCGGCCCGCGATCGCGCGCTCGAGATCTTCGCGCATCTCGCCGGCCGTCTGGTAGCGGTTCTCCGGGTTCTTCGCCAACGCGCGCAACACGATAGCGTCCACCGCTGGCGGCACATCGGGGTTGACCTGACTCGGCGGGCGTGGAGCCTCACGCACATGCTGGTACGCCACACTCACCGGGTTGTCGCCCGTGAACGGGGGGTCGCCGCACAAAAGCTCATACATCAGGCAGCCCGTGGCATACACATCGGACCGCGCATCGACGGTCTCGCCGCGCGCCTGCTCCGGCGACAAATACTGCGCGGTACCGATCACGGCAGATGTTTGCGTCATCGTGGCTTGCCCCGAAGCCATGGCCCGCGCAATGCCGAAGTCCATCACCTTGACCTGCCCGTTTTGCGACAACATCACGTTGCCGGGCTTGACGTCCCGGTGAATGATCTGGTGACGGTGGCTGAAATCGAGCGCCGCACACACATCCGCGACGATCTCGCAGGTGCGCCGAGGCGCCAACTGCCCTTCCGCGAGCAGAACCTCCTTCAACGTGCGGCCACCGACATACTCCATGACGATGTACGGCACCGGGGTTCCGTTGCCGGTGTCTTCGCCAGTGTCGTAAACCGCAACGATCGAAGGGTGGTTCAGCGACGCCGCGTTTTGAGCTTCCCGCCTGAAACGAGTCAGAAAGGTCTCGTCGCGAGCAAGATCGGTACGCAACATTTTGATCGCAACGTCACGTCCGAGCCTGAGGTCTGCCCCGCGATGTACCTCGGCCATGCCGCCGTAGCCGAGGACGCCACCGATCTCGTATCGGCCGCCGAGCATTCTAGGCTGCGCCGTCATGGTCCATAAATCCTTTGTGTCATCGTTACAGGCATACCGTCACCCCGTTAACAATCCTCTATACGAGGGATACACGTTTCACCCGTGGGGCCCGGTTGCCCCATACCGTCAGATTGCTGTTCTTCGTCACCCTGCCAACTGGAAGTGCTTCCCGGTTCACTGCCGACGACCACGATTTCCGCATCGAACGGCTGCGGACCGTTTGGCTGAATGTCAGAAGTGTGACGCTTGGAAGTCCCAGTGATGACGACGTTCGTGAAGCCCTCTTTTTCGAGCCGATCCTTGACCGCGAACGTCGTCATGCCCACGTAGTCCTCGACGACGATGTCGAAGGTGTCTTCTTCCGAATCCGTTCCCGACTCGTCTTCGCTACCGGAAGCGGAAGGCTCCTGGCCGCCCGAATTTCCGCCAGTGGCGTACAAGGCGATCCCGCCTCCCACCAACAAGACCAGCACCAACGCCACCGCTCCTACGATCAGCAGCATCTTATTGCCGGACTGTTTAGGCGGATCCGAGAAAGTCTGTGGAGCCCCCAAGCCGACCGAAGTATTCGGATCGAGCCCTTTACCCGGCGGAGCGGCGGCATGACCAGTCGCGAAAGCCTGCGAGGGCGCCTCGTTCGGCTGCGCCGCACCAGGAACTCCGGGTTGTGGTTGCTGCGGGGGCCCAGGAGGCGCGTTCCATCCCTGGCTGGCCGGGGCGGAATGTGGCTCCGGACGATGCGGTGGTGGCTGCGGTGGTCCTGGATACGGTGTGGACGTGGGTGTCGCCGGGCCGGGCGCGGCCGGGCCGGGCGTCATCGCGCCGGAGGCCGGAATCTCACCCTCGACAGTGGCACGCGCCGCCGCCGCCAGCTCTTGACCGGTCTTGAACCGTTGCGCCGGATCCTTCGCCAAAGCCGCCGATACGAAGACGCGCGCCGCGACCGGCACATCCTCCGGAAGCGGAGGCGGTTCCTCGTTGACGTGTTTCAACGCCAACTCCATCGGGTTATCGCTGTCGTATGGACGCTGCCCCGCCAGGCATTGGTACGTCACAATGCCCAACGAATAAAGGTCTGCTTGGCCCGTGATCGTCTGCCCCGACGCCTGCTCCGGCGAAACATACGCAGCCGTGCCGAGAATCGAACCGGCCTGCGTCAAGCCGCCGCTCATCGCCGACCGTGCGATACCGAAATCGGTCAGCATGACGGTGTCATCCGGCTTGATCAACAAGTTGCCGGGTTTGACATCACGATGGACGATCCCGTGCTCATGAGCCGCATGCAAAGCCTCGCCGGCCTGAGCGATCAACGGCAACGCTTCCGCCGCCGTCAACCGACCCTTACGTTGCAGCCGGGCCGTCAACGCCTCACCCGAGACGAATTCCATCACGAGGTAAGCGACATGACCGCCGCCTTCCATCGGTGACTCACCGTAGTCATAGACGCGCACAATATTGGGGTGCGTCAGGGTCGCCACGACCCTGGCTTCCGCACGAAAACGCTCAACGAAACCAGGCTCGTTCAACAGTGACGGCAACAAAACCTTCACCGCGACTTCGCGGGTGAGAACCTCGTCCGTTGCGCGCCACACATCGCCCATGCCGCCGGTCGCAATACGCTCGTCGAGCCGGTACCGGCCACCGAGCTTCGTGCCCGGGGTCATCATTTCGTCATCGTCCTATCGTCAAGGGGTGAACCACCAGTGTCGATGAGTGTCGTCATTCCTTCAAGCCGGCTTTCATTAGCTCACCACCGATACGTGTGGCCTCGCTGCTGCCGCCTTCACCGGTATTCGTCAACACCACCGAAACAGCTATCTGCGGTTCGTCATCATCCATTGCGTACCCCATGAACCACCCGTGTTCCGGCAACGGATTCCCGTTGTCGTCCACACCCCGTTCCGCGGTACCCGTCTTACCGCCGACATCCTTGCCGTCGATTCTGGCGTCAGTACCGGTCCCGTTGTCGACCACGGCCTTCATCATCGTGCGCAGGTCTTTCGCGACACTGCCGCTGACCGGGCTGTTGATCTTGTGTGCGCCAGTCTTAGACAGACTCGTCTTGTCGCTGCGCTGAGTTTCCTTGATGACCTGCGGTTTCATCATGTCGCCGTCGTTGGCGATAGCCGCTGCGATCATAGCGTTCTGCATCGGTGTGACACGGACCTCGTGCTGCCCGAAACAGGCGCGGGCCAGGAACGACTCCGCGCTGACATCACCGAGCTGGCTCGGTTCGACCCGAAGCGGCGTCTCCACTTCCTCATCGAAACCAAACCGGTGAGCCATGTCCGTCATCGTCTCGGCGCCGTCATCGACCTTGCCGTTGAAATCGTTGACGCACAACTCGGCGAAACTCGTGTTGCACGAACGCGCCAACGCTTCCTTCAGCGGAAGCTCCGATTCCGGGCATTGATTACTCGCGTTACGGATCGGGTTGTTGGATGAATGCGGCGGGACATATTCGTTCCCAGCCGGAACCATCGAATCCGGTGTCAAACCGGACTCCAACGCCGCTGCGGCCACAAGCACCTTCATTGTCGAACCAGGGGGATACAACTCGTTCGTAGAACGATCCAAGACCGGGTTACCCGAATCATCGGCCGTCAAATCGTTCCATGCCGACTGGGCCTCCCCCACATCGTGGCTGGCCAGTGGAGTCGGATCGTACGACGGCGTCGAAACCTGCGCCAACACCTGCCCGGTCTGGGGATCCATAGCGACAGCGGCCGCCACATCCGTACTGCTGTTTTGCAGCAGATCCCAGGCTTTCTCCTGCAGTTTCGGATCGACACTGAGGATCACGTTTCCGCCCACTACCTCTTCGCCCGTCACCATCGAACGCATGCGCTGCACAAACAGCGCCGCGGCGTTACCGGACAGCAGGTCGTTCTGCGCGTTTTCGAGACCGCCATTGCCGATGGCGAGCGACTGGTACCCCGTCAAATGCGCGTACGGTTTCCCACCCGGATACTCGCGCTGGTACTTCAGGTCCGAGTTCTCGGTGGCGACGCTCTTAGCAATCGTTTCGCTGCCCGCCAGGATCGCGCCACGCTGCCGCGAATACTCCTCGATCGTGACACGGTGGTTATAGGCATTGTTCTTGTAGTAGTCGTGTTGGACGAACTGCACCCAGTTCAGGTTCAAAAACAGCAGCGAGAACAGGATGACCATCACTACCGTTACTCGTCTCAATGGCACGTTCACGGTTTCACCTCGGGGGGGTTCGTCGGGTCATCCTTGTCGGCCTGGGGCGTTTCCGCACTGCCCTGAGACGCTTGTTTCTCCACCTCGGCTCCCGAGATCACTTCGGTCTCGTCTGCCGCATTATGCGGTATCGATACAAGTTCGGTCGGTGAGTTGTCCGCAGGTTTCGGCGGCGGTGCAACCTTAATCGGCCCCTGCGGAACCGGCTGCGGCTTGCGCGCGGAATCGGACACCCGAATGAGCAACGTCACCAGAATCCAGTTCGCGATCAACGACGAACCGCCCGCCGACAGCAGCGGCGCCGTCTGACCCGTCAACGGGATCAGTTTCGTCACGCCACCGACGATGACGAAAACCTGGAAACCCAAGCTGAATGCCAGACCGCCGGCCAACAGCTTCCCGAACGAGTCGCGGACGGTCAACGCCGTGCGCAGGCCGCGCACCACGAAAAGCAGGTACATCAGCAGGATCGTCACGAGCCCGAACAAGCCGAGTTCCTCGCCCAAACCCACGATGATGAAGTCGCTGTTGGCCGCGAAGCCAACCGACTGGGGCTGTCCCGCGCCCGGACCGGCACCGAACAGGCCACCCGATCCGAGACCGATCAGAGACTGAACGATCTGAAAACCCTTATCGGTCGGGTCGGCGAACGGGTCGAGCCAGATGTACACGCGCCGCTGCAAATGGTCGAACAACGGGTACATGATGGCGGCGCCGAGCGCGAACATCGACAGCCCCAGCACGATCCAACTGACGCGTTGAGTAGCGATATACAGCACAGCGACGAACATGCCGAAAAACAGCAACGACGTACCGAGGTCCCGTAGCCCGACCATGATCACGAGGCTGACGAGCCACACCACCAAGACCGGCAGCAGGTCACGCAGCCGAGGCCATTGCAGTCCGAGGAACTTTTTGCTCGCCAACGACAAGACTTCGCGCTTACGCACCAGGTAATAGGCGAAGAAAATCAACAGCAGCAGCTTCGCGAATTCGCTGGGCTGCACGCTAATGAACCCGAGATTGATCCACAGTTTCGAGCCGTAACGCACCTCACCCAGCACCGCGGGCGAAGCCGCAAGCAACAAGCCGACCAGACCGACGATGTACGGGTAGCGCGCGAACGAACGATGGTCCTTGAACCACCACAAGAAAAGGCCCAGAACGACATTGCAGCCGATGAAGAACAACAGCTGCCTACCGCCGGCGCCATCCAACACGCCCATCGAAGCACGATCCGCTTGGGTCGCGAAAAAATCCTGGTCCGGGTCGCTCATGTCCAGTCGACGGATGAACACGATGCCGATACCGGTGATCATGGCGGCGCACGGGTACAGGACAGGGTCGGCGTAAGGAGCGAAAAACCGGATCAGCAGATGCCCGACGCCGAGCGCCACCGCGAACGTGAGCGTCATGACCAGGCCGGAAGTCTGCACATCGCCGGTCTGCGCGATCTCGACAGCCACCAAGAACACGTAGAAGACCAGCGCCACCACCACAAGCAGCGCTAGCTCTACGTTTCTGCGGTTTGGGACGCGTGCCGTTTCGGAAGCGCTCAAAAACCCCTCCCGTTAATCGGTGGGTCGGCAGTCGACACCAGGTTCTGGGGTTTCATCACCGGACTCGGACGGCTCCGAACTCGACGAGTCGTCCGGCGTCGGGCACGGATCCAACAGGTTCGAACTGCTGTTGGTGATCTCGTCCATGATGCGGTGCGCATCCTGCAGACCATCGGCCTGAATACCCGACTCGAGACGCTGCTGCGTGTTCGGCGTCAAATCCTTGACGGAACGGTCGCTGACGGTCTCCACAGAAGAAAGGGAATAACCGAACAGGTCCGAGTTGAAGCCTTGGAAGACCGCGACATTATCGTCGTCGTTGACGCCGACGTAATACTGTCCCTGATAGACCAGGTAGCCGAGGCTCGACGCCACCAACAGCACCAACACGACCGCCAGCGCATACCATTTGGCCCGACCGGAACGTTTCTTCGTCTCCGTACCCGCAGTGTCAGCCGGTTCCTGGCTCGAATCATCGGCTGCATCCGGTTCCTCGACCGCTGTCGTCGCAGCCGCGCGCGCCGCCGCCGAAGACGGGTCCGCCGACGATTTCGAATCGTCGGCCGCCGCAGCGGCACCCGCGATGATCGGTTCGGATTCGGTGATCTCCGCGTCGCTGACGTCCGCGACCAAGACCGTCACATTGTCGGGTCCACCGCCGCGAAGCGCCAACTGGACCAAACGGTCCGCGGCCTCATGCGGGTCCGCGACATCGCGCAAGGTCTCGGCGATCGTCTCGTCACTGACCACACCCGACAAGCCGTCGCTGCACAACAGGTACCGGTCCCCGGACGCGGCCTCCAAAGTCGCAAACGTCGTCTCAACTTCGTTAGAGCCCAACGCGCGCAACAACAACGACCGTTGCGGGTGACTCTCCGCCTCGTCGGCGGTGATCCGGCCATCATCGACCAGCATCTGCACGTAAGTATCGTCTTTAGTCAACTGCAGCAAAGAAGAGTCGCGCAAACGGTAGGCGCGGGAATCGCCCACATGCGCCATACCGAGCAGGCTCCCGGAAAACAGGAAAGCCGTGAGCGTCGTGCCCATGCCTTCCATCTCCGGGTGTTCCTCAACCATCTCCCGGATCCGGGCGTTCGACTCCTCGACAGCGTCGGCCAGAGTCGACGTCAACTCGCCACGCGGAACGTCGTCATCCAACGGCGCGAGAGCGCCGATAACAATGCTGCTTGCGATATCGCCCGCAGCCATGCCCCCCATGCCGTCGGCCACCGCTATCAGGCGCGGCCCCGCGTACACGGAGTCCTGGTTACCGCTACGGATCAGCCCGCGATCGGAGATGGCGGCGTAACGCAAAGTCAAAGTCATGGGCGAAGCTCAATGCTGGTTCGGCCGATTCGGATCGGCACACCGAGAGGGACGGGAGTAGGTGCGGAGACTTTAGCGCGTCCCAGATAGGTGCCGTTCGTGGAGCCGACATCCTCCACAACCCATTGCCCGCGCCTCGGCGAGATCTGGGCATGCCGCGCCGATGCATAGTCATCATTGATGACCAGAGTCGACTGCGGGGACCGACCGATCGTGATGGGGTTATTGGTCAACGGAATCTGGGTGCCCTGCCGGTCGCCTGCGGTAACAACCAGCTGTCTAGCCGACTGCGCCTGCTGCTGTTGCTGCTGGGGACGTCCGACCGGGCGGTTACGCGATTTGCCGGAGGCCGCAGCACCAGAGCCGCCACCGGCAAAAACATCGTGACGGATAGTGCGTGCGATCACGAACACGAACACCCACAGCAAGACGAGCAGACCGAACCGGGCGACCGTGAATACCAGTTCAGGCACTAACTGTCCTCTCGCTAGATGGGGGGTGGTGTATAGAGGAAACGGGCCGCACTAACCCGTTTGCAACGTCAGCGAGGTCGTGCCGAGCTGAATCATGTCACCCGGCTGCAAGACGACAGTCGAGATGCGCTGGCCATTCACCAACGTGCCGTTCGTCGACCCGAGGTCCGTCACCGAGACCTGGTTGCCGTCGAAATCGACACGGACATGGACACGGGAAATACCGACATCGGGCAGACGGATCTGCGCCTGCTCACCGCGGCCGATCGCTGTCGAACCCATCGTGATCGCGTACTGGCGGCCATCACCGGACACCAAACGGGGCCCCGACGGCGGAGCCGGCTGCCCAGTGTTCTGGTCGTAGCCGTAGCCCTGGTCCTGTTGCGAATGCTGATCCTGCTGCGCGGCGACCTCCGCGATCACGCGGAACATGCCGGTGTCGAGACCTTCACCACGCTCGATCTCCACGATCACGTCGCCGTATACGGTCCAGCCGTGCTCCCCAATGTGCTCAGCCTGCGACTGCGCGAGCTCCTGCGCCAAAGCAGCAGCATAAGGAGCCAAACGCTCGTGGTCCGGCGGCGACAGGTCGATGACATAGCGGTTCGGCACCAATACGCGGCCGCCAGCCAAGATCGCCTTATGGGACTCGGCTTCACGTTGCATAGCTCCAGCGATCTCGACCGGGTGCACCACACCCTTGAAGATCTTTGCGAAGGCACCCTCGAACAGGCCTTCCAACCGCTTTTCAAAGCGTCCCAGCACAGTCACCGGATTCCTCCTTGCCCAAACATTTCAACACCATATGCGGCATACGCGCGTATAGGACAACGATGGTAACCCTCCGCCATAACGTAATGGTGTCAGCGCACTGTTCCACGTGTTAACGTCGGCAGACTCTTTGCTGTCGCCCTAGGACACGGATAGCGTAAATGTTTTCCGCAAGCCACACCAGTTGACGGTCTGTCGTTATTGTGTCAGCACTTGCGAAGCCAAGTCTTATGGCAAATAAGGCCCCATTCCGCGCTGTGTTAGAGTTTCCGTCGCTGCCGATGTTATCGGCCGTGAAGTCCACTGCGGAAGTGGCGGAATGGCAGACGCGCACGGTTCAGGTCCGTGTGCCCGAGAGGGCGTGAGGGTTCAACTCCCTCCTTCCGCACCATACGTTATGGCGAATGTGCATGCTCCAGCCATGATGTGGGGCCAGGTAGCTCAGTTGGTACGAGCGTCCGCCTGAAAAGCGGAAGGTCACCGGTTCGACCCCGGTCCTGGCCACTTCGACATCAAGCCCCTCACCTGGGGAAAACGTGGTGAGGGGCTTTTTCGTCGTTGACGGATCTTGTCATTTAACCCCTGATGTCCGGTGTTAATTGCACGCGAGATGCACGAACCGCACAGTAAAAAGCAGTCAATTGTGTTGTTACGGAAATAACCTCGGCGCTGTCATCATCCGCCCGGGCCTCAGTCACAAATCCGGTCGAGCCGCTTCACCCGCATCCTCAGCCATTCAGACCAGGTCATAGTTGGAACACGCTCGTAAACTGACAGAGTGAATGCCAGCCGCACGGTCCCCCGGTCCCCCTGAGTCTCGGCGAAACGACATGCTGCTCCCCGAAGAAGCCGCCCAGGCCCGGCACTACCTCGCCCGCATCCCGCGATACACGCTCGTAACAGTGCTCATCACGCTCGCACTTGCGGCCGTCCCAACGCTCATATACGTGAGCTTCGACGGGCACCTCGACCACCTGCTCGGTAAAGACAAACAAGTCACCGCCATGGTCGATGACGTTCGCCCCGACGGCACCTGCGGCCGATCACGCAACACGGACCACCGGGTCGAAGTGAGCTGGATGGATGACGGCGAACGACGCTCCGGCGTTTACTACCACTGCAAGAACGCCCCCGTACGCGGCAGCACCATCCAAGTCTGGGCCGGACCCAGCGGTCACGTCGCGATCGACTCCCCCGCCACGGACCGCGCCGGACTCACCGCCCTCAGTGTGAT
Organism: Candidatus Stackebrandtia faecavium; assembly: GCA_019112895.1. GTDB lineage: Bacteria > Actinomycetota > Actinomycetes > Mycobacteriales > Micromonosporaceae > Stackebrandtia > Stackebrandtia faecavium. The sequence goes on along the minus strand of DXIM01000064.1, from coordinate 1,406 downwards.
CCTGGCAGGCATCGCTTTGACCATCGGCACATCGGCACTCACCGCCACCCGAAACCAGTATCGGCAGCTGCTTCTGCAAGGCCACCAACCACTGTCGCGCCCAATCGCCGTGGAACTCAATCCCGCCGGGAAGGGCAGCATCAAAATGAAGCACGCGGCACCGGACATCATCGGCACGAAACGTAGCCGCCGTGTCCGCGTGATGTTTCACCGCTCAGCCAGTGGAAAAACCAGCCTCAGCGAAGGTGCAGGAATCTGGGGAACATGGTGGCTCCAGCTGACGCGCACGACCGAACGGAAGAAACAGATCGGCTTGTTGACGCGTGGAAACGAACGCTGCTGGGTATATTTTCGGCGACGCTGAACACGACCGACCGCGTCCCGGCCGCGACTGGCATCCCCTTCATACACTCAGCATGTCAAGATCACTTCCGTCGAACCCTCGGCGTAACTACACCCAAGTGTTGTAAATGCTGTGCCCCAACGAAACCGCTGCCATCGAACGGATGCTGACCCGAGTCCCTGGACGTATGGCCATTGCAGTCCTCATCGGGCTTTTGTGCGCCGTCCTTTCGACCGTGGCCTACCTATCTGGGGAAGGTCGCGTCGACCATCTCCTCGGCCGGGACGAGGCGGTCACCGCCACCGTCGAACACGTCGAGGACCTCGGCCACTGCAACCGTCAACGCAGCAACGAGTACTACGTCGAGCTGAGCTGGGACTCCGGCGAAGGTGGCTACACGCGATGCGGCGGCTCAGTCCCGAAAACCGGGGATACCAGGCAAGTGTGGGTCGGTCCAAGCAACCACGTGGAGGAACATTCGCCGACGGTCACCCGCATCCGGTTCGGCGTCCTCAACCTTTTCGTGATCGCACTACCCGTCGGTATCGTGACGTTGTCGATGCGGCTGCACCGCAATAGCCTGCGGCGTCTGCTCTCCCGCAAGCATGGTGCGCTGGCGCCGCCACTGGACGTGACAATCGAACGCGGGCCCAAGCGACGACTGTGGCTGCTGCATTCCGCACCTCAACATTTCGGCAAGACACGCAAACTGGCACTTCATCCGATCCTGATCAACGCCCACCAGCCGGGAAAGACGGTCAGAACTCGGCGAAGCATGACCGGTTCATGGTCGATACATCGTTTGCAGCCCAATGACGGCCCAGGTCAGATTGGGCTCCTGACGCGCGGAAACGAACGCTGCTGGGTCGAATTCCGCCGTAGATGAGTCGGGCCCGCGATCACACCGGCAACTGGAAACCCCTTCATACACTTGGGTACGAAGATCACATCCCCAAACGCCTGCCCGATCCCTGCCCATTGGACCTTTAATGTTGCTGCCCGACGAAATCGCCGCTGCTAAAAAACAGCTGTCGCGCACGCCGCTATACCTCACTGTGGTGAC
>DXIM01000063.1 GCA_019112895.1 Candidatus Stackebrandtia faecavium | reverse complement strand
TTCGCACTCGCCTGCGGCGCAACGGGATCCGTTGGTTCCGCCGACGCGGAACCTCCGAGTTGAACCATGGAAAACAGCAGGACACCGGCGAGCGTGAACGCCGCAACACGGAAGAAATTCTTCATAGGGGTGTTCTTTCGGTGGGGAGAAGACAACTGGGCGGTTGGTTCTCGTCAGGTTACAGTCGCGACGAAAGGAATGGGGCACGGAATTGAATATATAAAACAATTAAGTTCCGAACATGACCACGGGCGATGATCAATACCGCCAATTCATGCCAGAATTATGGAATCCAAGATCACGAATGGGTCGCGTCAGTACTGTGGCTGCTCCGGGCTTGCTTGGGGCAGCCAGCGTTGTCGCCGTGACAATCCATATCGGTGCCGGGTGGCATCCAACATGTGGACCTTGTTGAGCTTGGTCGTTGCCTCCAGTGCCGCAATGAACCTTCGTACGTGCGACACGCGACAAGGCGCTCGTCAACGGTTCGACGAACGCCTTTGATGCGTGATACGGGTTTTCCAGGTATTTCTACGTCACATAGAAAGCAACATCAGCAATTCGGGGATCGCCGCAATCGCGGTACTCTCCGGCATCCCACCGGCGTGCGAACTCGACAAAGCCGATACCCAAGATGCGTTGCGCAGCGTGCTCAGCAAGCCGCTGTTGTTGTTCAGCAGTGATTTCAGCGCCGATCATCGAATCGACGACCGACTCGATCTCGGTGTTCAGCATCATCACCTCGCCTCTTGGTCAGGGATCTACCTGGGAGAGTACCGATGAGTTACGACAGCTGGCAGCCGTCACGCGTGCCAACGATGCGCGGTTAGTTCAAAACGTCGGCTTGCCTCGTCCTGGCCCTGTCACGTCGTGGCGGGCAAGTTCGTGTTCGTGGCGAATCTTGTCCTGCGAACCCGGACCGCCCGCTCGCTGTCGTTTCCGGCCCGGTCTCAATCCGCCCGCTGGATCCGGTGCGGTGCGTTGAATGGCGATAACGCGCCACGAAGGCGGCCAGGCGCTCAGACCTCTGGGCCGGATCCGGATCGCCAGCGCGCCAACGGGTTTGACCCACCTCAACGCATTACCAGAATGTCGGCGGCGGCGGATATGCTTACCTGGAATCCAATGCCGAGCCTCCCGCACGCAATCTGTGACTGACGGGTCGTTCGAAGCTACCTGGAAATGTCTAGCGGGAGATGCAAGTGGGAGTGGAACTGAGCACGGACACGGCGAATACCGAGACGTCATTGCCGCGCTTGCCGGAGCCGGGGCAGGTAGTGAATGTGCGTGGCGCAACGTGGGCAGTCACCGATGTGCGCGAACAAGGCTTGTCCCGTAGCCCGGCCGACGAATCCGAAGCAGGGCTGACGCATGTGGTGAGTCTTCAGTCGCTTGAGGAGGATCGCCGCGGGAAAGAACTCTCGGTGATCTGGGAACTCGAGGTCGGCCACAGCGTTGCCCCCGACCAGGGCATCCCGGAGACGATCACTGCGGACGCTTTCGACGACCCGAACACGCTTGCCGCGTTCGTCGACGCGGTCCGCTGGGGAACCGTGACTTCGGCCGACGCGGATTCGTACCAGTCCCCGTTCCGTACCGGAGCCAACATCGAGGCATACCAACTGGAGCCGCTGCGTCGCGCGTTGAAGTCGCCCCGCACGAACCTGCTTTTGGCCGACGACGTCGGTTTGGGTAAAACGATCGAGGCCGGCCTTGTCATGCAGGAACTGCTGTTGAGGCACCGCGCCCGCACGGCCATCATCGTGTGTCCGCCGAGCCTACGGATCAAATGGCGTGACGAGATGCGGGAAAAATTCGGGCTCGAATTCGCGATCGTTGACAGCGAATTCATGGGAGAAGTGCGGCGCAGCCACGGCCTCAACGCGAACCCGTTGCGGTTGTTCCCGAGAGTGATCGTCAGCATGTCGTGGCTGTCGTCGCTACGTGCGCAACGGCTCCTCCGCGACGTGTATTCGCGTGTGGACAAATCTTCGACGACTCGGCGCTACGCGTTCGACATTTTGGTTGTCGACGAAGCCCACCATGTCGCGCCATCCAGCCCGACCGCGACCAAAGGCAACCGCGGTTACGCCGTCGACAGTCAACGCACGTTGGCGACGAAGGCGCTGGCGGAACTCTGCGAGCATCGGCTGTTTTTGAGCGCGACCCCGCACAACGGTTACCCGGAGTCGTTCACAGCGCTGCTGGAAATGATCGACAACCGCCGGTTCACGCGCGGCGCGAACCTCGACAAGAAAGCGCTCAGCGATGTCACGGTCCGCCGGTTGAAGTCGGACCTGACTGGCGCTGGTTTTCAGGAACGCAAGATATCGGCCATCCCTTTCACGCCCACGCAAGACGAGCAGCAGCATTACGCCCTGCTCGAGTCGGTGCTGAAAGCGAGCGCGCGCGCAAGCGGCAAGACCGCGGCCGCAGATCTCATGAGTCTGCTGCTGAAGAAACGCTTCTTCTCGAGCCCGTGGTCGTTCGCGCAGACGATGACGCTGTACGACGAAGCGGCCGCAAGCGGGGCGTTGGAGATCGACGACGAAGAGGCCTACTACCGGGAGGTTCTCGGCAGCGACCAGTCCGATGAGGAAGAGGGTGCGGCCGAACATCCCGAGTTCACGACGCTACGACGCAGCAAAACCGCGCATAGTCTTCCGTCCGGTGTCCAAGATGACGTCAGCACGCTGATCGACTGGGGCAGCAGCTATGCGCACCGCCCGGACTCGCGGTTGCGCGCGCTGATCGAATTCCTCGACGCGATTTGTCGGCCCGACGGCAAAACATGGAGTAATGAGCGCGTCGTCGTATTCACCGAATATGCCGCGACATTGGAATGGATCGCGGACGTCTTGGACCAGAAGGGGTACCGGGACGTGCTCGCCACAATCCAGGGCGCCACCTCCAGTGATGACCGAGAGACGATCCGGTCGAAATTCACCGCCGACCCGGCCGAGGAACCGGTGCGAGTCCTGGTGGCGACAGACTCGGCCGGTGAAGGCATCGACCTGCAGCGATACTGCCACCGCTTGGTCAACTTCGACGTGCCGTTCAACCCATCGCGCCTAGAACAGCGCATCGGCCGCATCGACCGTTACGGGCAGAAGCAGGTGCCGGAGGTGTTCAACTTCGTTCCGTCGCAGACGTCGAGCACCCACGCCGGCGACCTCGAATTCATCGGCCGGATCGCAAGGAAAGTCAGCAGCGTGAAAGCCGACCTCGGCTCGGTCAACCAGGTCATGGACGACGAGCTGTACCAGCGTTTCGTGAAAGAGAAACCGAAGAAGCGCGCGCCAGCATCGAACGACAGCAGCGCGATCACCCAGGTACTGGCCGGTGGAGTGGAGTTGAACCGCCGGATCACGCAGCTGGCGCAGTCGTATCAGCAGCGCAAGGAAGACATGCACTTGACGGCCGATAACGCCCAGCGCATGGTCGACACGGCACTGGAGTTGAGCGCGCAGCCGCCGCTGATCGAGGTAGGGCACGAAGACACCGACGCGCGCGTGTTCCGCGTTCCGGCATTGGGGCAGTCGTGGCAGTCGTCGCTGCGGGGACTCGACACGCATCGGAAACCCGGCGAAATGCGCTCGATCACGTTCGATGATGAGGCTGCGGCCGGGCGTGAAGAAAAACTCGTCTACGTCCATCTCGGCCACGCCTTCATGCAACGGGCCGCGCGCGTGCTGCGCGGGTCCCTGTTCAGCCCGGATTCCCCGATGAACCGCGTGACCGCCGTCGTGGTCGACGGCCTAGCGGAGTCCTGTGTGGCGGTTGTGTCCCGCCTGGTTCTGGTGGGACGCGGCGGTTTGCGCCTACACGAAGAAGTGTTCCTGACAGGTATTCGCCTCAAAGGGCAAGCATTGGCGGAATCGAAGGTCGAAGCCGTCTTGGACGATGCGCTCGATTCGCGCGACATGACTTTGGCGGACGAACCAGTGCGGCAGCGCTTGAGCGAAATGTGGAACGAGGACGGTGCGCGCCTACGTACACGCCTGTTGAAAGCGATGGAACGTAAAGCACAGTCCAGGCAAGAACGGGTAGAGGGCGACCTCAAGAAGCGGGCCGAAGACGACGCCAGGCATGTGCGCGAAATCTTTGACGCGTTCGCGGTCAACCTGGCCGAGTCGCGTAAACGTCTCGACGACGAGATCCGCGAGCAGAAGACCCTCCTGTTCACGGATGATCAGCAGGCGCAGCGTCGCCGTGACCTGCGCGCGATGGACGACCGAGTCATCAGCCTCGAAGAGGAGAAGGAACGCGAGCTCGCGATGGTGTCGGACCGTTACGCGGATGTGAACCTGCACGTGTCGGCCGCGGCCGTCGTTTTCGCGTTGACGCCGGCCGACGCCGAGACTGGGAAGGTGACGTCATGAAACGCACGAGATCGTTGTCGGTGAGCGAACTGCACCGGTCATGGCTGGAACTTGTCGACACCGACGGTCCGTTCCTATCTGTTCCGGCGTTGAAACGCGTGTGGTCGCAAGGAATGCCGCAGCCGCAACGCGACGCCTTGGCGGTGTTGCGCGACGCGAAGCCGGCGTTCGAGAAAGCGTGGGAGAACTGGGATAAACGGCCCGACGATGAGGCCGCCCTCGAGTTTTATCGTCAGGAGCGCGACAGCTGGGTCGATGTCGTGTTGCGTGACGTGATCGGTTGGGACAGTTCCTACGGGACTGACATCCCGGACGATGTCAAGCCGGTGCGGTCCCCGCGGCACGAAGTCACGGTCCGTCCTACCGGGATGATGACGCATGGTCCGTTGACCGGGGCGCTGGTGCTGGTGATCGATCCGGTCGCGTCCTTGCGGGACGCCCCGGGGGACTCGTGGAACGCGAGCCCGATCGACCGCATGGGCGAACTGTTGCGCGCCAACGGCGTCGAGATCGGGATCGTCACGGATGGCCGTTGGTGGGCGTTGGTGAGTGCCCTGTCGGACACGATGCTGTCGTCCGGCATCGTCGACGCACAAACCTGGATCGAGGAGCCGGAAACCCGTAACGCGTTCTTCGCGCTGCTGGCGCGCCGTCGACTGGTCGGCGGTAAAGAGAGCGACCGGCTGCCGAAGATCTTCGCCGAATCGGTCGCGGCCGCCGAAGA
>DXIM01000062.1 GCA_019112895.1 Candidatus Stackebrandtia faecavium | reverse complement strand
GCATTATCCGGTACCGCAAGAAGAGTGACGAACTGCCAGTCCAGACGCGTTACAACCTGCCGATGGAGCTGCTGTTCACGGTCACGCCGTTCTTGGCCATCTCCGTGCTCTTCTACTACACCGCGGTGATCCAGACGGACATCACCCACTTGAGTGAGAACCCAGATCGCGAAGTTACCGTCACGGCCTTCAAATGGAACTGGGAATTCTCGTACCCAGAGACTGACCCCGATGGCGATGGCCCCGAGGATCCGGTTAAGACGGTGGGCACGAGCGACACCATCCCGATTCTGGTCGTCCCGACCGATGAACGGCTTCGGTTCAACGAGGTCTCTAAAGACGTCATCCACTCGTTCTGGGTTCCGGACCTGCTGTTCAAGCAGGACGTCATGCCGGGCGAGGACAATATGTTCGAAGTCACGATCGAAGAAGAGGGCGCCTACGTTGGCCGCTGCGCCGAGTTGTGTGGCGCTTACCACTCGATGATGAACTTCGAGATGCGTGCCGTCTCCAGTGAGGACTACGAGGCTTACCTGGAAGCCCGTCAAGAGGGCATGTCGACGGCCGACGCTTTGGAATCGATCGGCCAGGACCCGTACGCCACCACGACGAAACCATTCGACACCAAGCCCAACGCGGGCACGGTTAGCTAGAGGGGAGCGCCTAGGTGAAAACCGAAGCAGCCGTTTTTGGCGTCGTCACGGGCAGCCTGTACCTGTTCGGCGCTGTCTATGGATGGTGGACCTGGTATGACGGCGGAAGCATCGAATACATCGGGTTCGTGGCGCTGTTGCTGTCGGGCACGCTGACGGGCATGATCTGGGGTTTTGCCGCCTTCATCGCGCGCCGTATCGACCCGCGTCCCGAAGACCGCGCCGATGGCGAGATAGCCGATGCCGCCGGCGATGTCGGGTTCTTCTCGCCCGGTAGCTACTGGCCGTTCGGCCTGGCGCTCGCGGTGACCTTGACTGGTGTCGGCGTGGCGTACTGGTTCACGTGGCTCATGATTGCCGGCTTCGCCGCGGTGATCATGGCGACCGCGGGGCTCCTGTTCGAGTACTACTCCGGTACTCGCCGCGCAGAGCTGTAAACGACTTTAAGAAAAGGCCGGTCACACTGCTGACCGGCCTTTTTCGTGTCGGTCGTCGCACCGGTGGTGTGCGCGTCCCATCGCGGTGACCGGGACGCTTGCAGGGCTCGCTAGAATCCGCATTGAAATCGTCTAATGTCCGCTTGCTGGCGGTGTGCCCGTGGGTACGTGCGCCGGCCAGTCCGTGGTCTCTACACCAGACTTCCCGGTTCTTCCGGTATTTGAGGAGCAGTTATGACCTATCCGCCGCAGGGCGGTCAATTCCCTGACCCGAACCAGCAGCCTCCCGGGGGTTACCCGCCGCAAGGTCAGGGCGGTTATCCGCAGCAACCGCCCGGTGGTTACCCGCCACAGGGGCCCCCTCCAGGCCCCGGTGGTTACCCGCCTCAGGGGCCTCCACCCGGAGGATTCCCGCCGCAAGGAGGAATGCCGGGCCAGCCGCCGAAGAACAAAACTGGCCTATTCATCGGCATCGGTGTCGGCGGATTCTTCGTCGTGGTGCTGGCCATTGTCTTGGTGTTCGCCCTGTCCGGTGGCGGACCGAGCACGCCGGTGAAGTCCCTTGTCCAGGCCATGGAGAACCGTGACCTGGATGGCGTGAAGGACAGCTTTTGTAAGAAGCAGCGCGACCAGATCGACGATGCTCTTGATGCCGGTGCGAGCGAGGAAGACTTCTTCAAAGGGTGGGAAGACGAAGACCTCAAGGACTGGGAAATCATTGACGAGTCCGAAGACGGTAACGAGGGCACTGTCACCGTGAAAGCGGAGGGTGAAGACCCTGAGACTGTCGATGTCGTTCTCGAAGACGGTGAGTGGAAAGTCTGCGGATTCTAATAGCTGTTGCTGTAGCGAGTGCCCGTCCGGTATTGAACCGGGCGGGCACTTTGCGGCTCGACTCATCGCGCATCGAAAAAGTCGCCTCTGTCACTTTACCGTGGCTTAACCTACGCCTTGGCAATATGTCTGTCATGCGACGTTTTAGACTACTTCCTGGCCTTTGTCGGTTTAGCCTTCCCGGTACTTCGGTGCAGCTGGGAAGTGACCCCGAACTGGCCCTGCAGCTGGAGTTGCCCGACAAGAGGTTTATTGAACTTCTGGACCGGCTCGACACGTGGCTTGACGAGGCCGCGTACGCCGTCACCGCGAAGCGGCTGGGGGTTCGCATGGAGCATGCGACAGCCATGTTGGAGCAGCTTCGCGGGGCGGGACTCCTTCTAGACACCGATGCTTTGTCGCCGGACGGGACGGGAGCGGACCGACGTTCACCGTTGACACCGGAAACGCAGGCGCTCGTCTTGCGCCGAGGAAAAGCACCCGGCCCCGTCCTGGCGCGTCGGCGTCGGCAACGGGTGTTTGTCAACGGCACGGGACGTTTGGCGCAGCGAGCCGCGGAGATCCTGCGGGAATCCGAGTTGGGGCGCGTGTGGTGCGCTAACGAGAGCCGACGCAGCAAGGCGACGCTAACGGTATTGATCAATTCTTCGCAGCCGTCGGTACTGACGGCGAGAGCTCACGCGCGTCGCGAGCGTCCCTATCTGTCCGTGAACATCATGGATGGTCTCGTCAACGTCGGGCCGCTGGTCCAACCCGGTCGGGGCCCGTGCGTGCGGTGTGTGGAGCTCCACCATCTCGATGCTGTGCCGCAATGGCGTACCGCGGTCGGTTTCGATAATGACGAGGGCGAGCCGATCGAGGCGACCGTGCGGGGCCTCTCCGCGGCGATCATCGCCTCGTCGGTGCTGCAACACATCGATGGCGAACATTGCGAAGCGGAGGCGGCCACGGTTCAGGTCCGTCCGTCGTTGACGATGATTCGCCGCACATGGACACCGCATCCCAAATGCGGATGCATGCCGATACGGCCGCACGAGGGCGCGGTGGTGAGCTGACCGCCAGGGCGTAGCTAGTCGGAAAAGCCGATCTCGAAGGTTTCTTCGAGGTCGTGCTTTGAATAAGCCCGGAACGCAATATGGGTTTCGGTGTCGGATACCCCAGGCACCTTGCTGATGCCTCCGGCGATCACGTCGGCTGTTTGATCGAACTCGCGCACCCGCACCACCGCGATCAAATCGACGTTGCCGGCAGTGGAGTACACCTCGCTGACCCCATCTAGGTTCGCGATGGTTTCGGCGACCTCCGGAATGGAGTCGGTGGCGCATTCTATGAGCACGATCGCGGTGATCACGGCGCGATCCTTTCCGTCGGCGTTGTTAGCAGGTACCGAGCCTAGCGTGTGCGTCCGAGTCCGGCCGGAAGGCATTGGTCCTGGCCGGGCTCAGTCGATGCGTGCGTCCGCGGGGTAGTCGGCGTAGGGGCCGATGCCGTAGTGCGCGAGTAGCCGCGAGGCGGCGACGGTGATCGGCGGCAGTGCATCGAGTCGATGCCACTGTGCCTCCCAGACCTCGGCGCCGTCGACTTCGAGCGTGACGTCTTCAGGGACCAAAGTCGTGGTGAAAACCATGTCGACCCAGCGGCCCCGCGCGTGGACGATCGCGTTCGGCGAGGCGAGCTCGATGTCGTCGATGGTCAGCTTGATACCGGTTTCTTCGCCCAGTTCCCGTACGGCTGCCGTTTCGGGGCGTTCGCCACGATTCAGCAGCCCCGCGGGCAGGCCCCAGCCGTGCCCTGGAGGCTGGCGAAGAAGCAACAACCGTGTCTTATCGGGCGAATACACCATCATGACGGCGCCGACGGTATAGGTGGGCGCCACGACTCGCACGATTCGACGCTTCAGCGGCTTAGGCAGGCTGTAGAACGTCTTGTAGATCGCTGACCGCACAAAGGAAGCGGCGTTGCCTGAGGACTGCCCACGACCGGTCATCCGGTCAGCCTATCGATAAGCTCACGCTTAACGGTTCGCGACCGTCCGCCAAGCGTCCAACGCCTGGGCAGCCGCACCGGAGTCGAGCGTTTCGTTCGCGCGTGCGATGCCGCGCGTCAACGCTTGCGTCACACCGCCCGAGATGTCTTGTCGCAGTCCCTCGTGGGCGGCGAAGGCCGCGGCCGCGTTCAGCACCACGCTGTCGCGAGCGGGCCCGTGGGCGCCGGCCAGCACCTCGCGTGCGACGCGGGCGTTGTACTTGGCGTCGCCTCCGCGCAAAGACTCCAACGGGGCGCGCGCGATTCCCAGCTCGGCGGCGTCGATGACTGTTTCCGTCACGGTGCCGCTGGCGACGAGCCATATCCGGGTTGGCGCGGCGATCGAGAGCTCGTCGATGCCGTCCTCACCGCGGACGACCAGCGCGCTGGCGCCGCGCTTAGCAAGGACCTCGGCCATAACTGGAGCGATCGTCGCGTCGGCGCAACCGACGGCGGTGGCCCGCGGCTGAGCCGGGTTCGACAGGGGACCGAGGAAGTTGAAGGCCGTCGGAATGCCCATTTCGCGCCGCGGCTTGGCCGCATGCCGCATGCCGGGGTGGAAACGGGCCGCGAAGCAGAAGCCGATTCCGGCCTCCGTAACGCAACGCACGACCGCTTCCGAGGACAGGTCCAGGGGTATACCGAGCTCTTCGAGCAGATCGGCGGAACCGCATTTCGATGAGGCGGCACGGTTACCGTGCTTGACCACGGGGACGCCGCCGCCGGCGACCACGAGGGAAGCCATGGTCGAGATGTTGACGGTGTGCGCATTGTCTCCGCCGGTACCGACGATGTCGGCGCAGTCGGCCTCGACGGGGACCTTCTCTGTGTGCGTCAGCATCGCCGATACGAGCCCGTCGACCTCGGGGGCGGACTCGCCTTTCGCGCGCAGCAGTACGGCGAAGGCGGCCACCTGGGCGGGGGTTGCCTCGCCGGACATGATCTCGTTCATCGCCCACCGCGCCTCGTCCGCGGAAAGCTCCTGCCGGTTCAGCAGCGTGCGAAGTACCTGCGGCCAGGCCCGGTCCACCATCGCGACTATCCCGATTAGGGCTTCACTAGGGCGCGGCGCGCGCGCAGGAGGTCGACGATCACGCTGGCGGTGTTCAACGGGTCCAAGGGGTGGACCAGGACCGCGTCGGCACGTGACCACGCAGCGAGCCAACGGTCAGCGGCGCGTTTGATCACCAGGCAGGTCGTCGGCGGGTCTTCGAATTCGTCCTGCATCTGCCGGGAGACGCCCATGCCTCCCGCGGGCTGGGCTTCGCCGTCCAGAAGCACCAAGTCGATCTCGAAGGTGTCGATGTAGCGGATGATCTCGTCGTATCCGCTGGCCTCTAGGTATTCGATCTCGACGTCATCGGCGGGACGATCACCGAGCGCGCCATGCATGGCGGCGCGGGTCTTGGGATTATCGCTGTACAGGATGACGGAGTAGGTACTCATGTGATCAAGCTCCGGGCCGGGTTGGGTTATTGACGTCTCGAAGCTTACCGCCATGAGTCACGATGAGCGCCGACGCCGGTGTCAACGGCACTCGCCCTCACAAAGGCGGCCCGAATATCGATACACAATCGTAACTTCGGCGTTGGGCATCCAAGAATTGCACGACATTGTCCTGCAGTTTCGGTACAGCTGGGGTAACGAAACGCGCGGGATCGGTACCCCGCCACAACTCGTAGAAGATCAGCGGCAATAATGGCCGCGTGACTGCGGCTGAAGCCTCTATTGATCCCAGGCGAATCCACTCCCTGACGCGACCGAACATGGTCAGCGTCGGGACGATCGTCTGGCTATCAAGTGAATTGATGTTTTTTGCTGGCCTGTTCGCGATGTACTTCTCCATTCGCGCAGCAGCACCGGAGATCTGGGCGGAACATACCCAGAACCTGAACATCCCCTACGCGGTGACGTTCACGTTGATCCTCGTAGCGTCGTCGTTCACGTGTCAGATGGGTGTGTTCGCTGCTGAACGTGGAGATGTATACGGCCTACGGCGATGGTTCATGTTGACCTTCGTCATGGGGCTGATCTTCGTGCTCGGACAGGCCAATGAATACCGAACGCTCGTGATGCATGAGGGTCTGACGATCAGCACCGACGGCTACGGAACGATGTTCTACCTGACGACCGGTTTCCACGGCTTGCACGTGATCGGTGGTCTGGTGGCCTTCCTGATCTACATGATTCGTACGACCATGGGGCGTTTCACGCCTGCGCAGGCGACATCAGCGATCGTCGTGTCCTACTACTGGCACTTCGTTGATGTGGTCTGGGTTGCACTTTTCGCCATGATCTACTTCCTGCAGTGAGGCAGGGTGGGCCGACAGCGCTCGGCACACAAAGGAGTCAGTAACTACTCGTAAGGCTCCGGCGCCGCCCGCGTCGGACGATAGTAAAGGTGAGGCAATAACCGTGGCTGCACCATCCCGACACCGCAAGCGGTGGCGTAAGCGACTCGGGGCGTTGGCCCGCTTTGTCGGTGCGCTCGCCTTGGTCGGCGGTGTGTACACCGCATTCGCTCCTGGCATTTCCGCGGACGAGTCCGAATCTCTCGCTGCCATGGCCGAAGAAGGCAAGGAACTCTTCGACACCAGCTGCGTGAGTTGTCACGGCCCCAACGCCACTGGCGTGGATGGTCGCGGCCCCAGCCTGATCGGCGTGGGTAGCGCTTCCGTGGAGTTCCAGGTGAACTCGGGTCGTATGCCGATGGCGCGCCAAGAAGCGCAAGCCCCACGCAAAAACCCGGTGTTCACGCCTGAAGAGGCCGAAGCGATCGCGGTATACATCCAAAGCTTGGGCGGTGGCCCCGAAGCAGTACCCGCCGAAGTCGTGGACGACATGGTCGACGACGCCAACCCGGCCAGGGGCGGTGAGCTCTACCGCGTGAACTGCTCGAGCTGTCACGGCTTCGCTACTGGTGGTGGTGCTTTGTCGTCCGGCAAATTCGCGCCGTCTCTCGAAGGCGTTCCTTCGGACCAGATCTACGAAGCGATGCTGACGGGCCCGCAGAACATGCCGGTCTTCGCCGATGCCCAACTCACCCCCGAGGAAAAGGCGGAGGTCATTGCTTACATCGAATACATCAACACCGACCGAGACATGGGCGGTCCGATGACGCTTGGTCGTTTCGGCCCTTCGACTGAAGGACTGGCGATCTTCTTGATCGGAATCGGCACGCTGGCGGTCGCCACCTTGTGGATCGCGGGGAAGTCGTAGAGACATGAGTGCGGACAACAATTCATCTTCAGACAAACCGGTGGACGTCAACGATCCGAAACTGTCTTCCTTTGAAATCGCCAAGGAAGGCATGCGCCGTGACGGCATCGAGATCGTGCATTACGAACCGGCGTTCCCGGTCCCGGGTACTCCGGAGGAGAAGCGCATCGAGCGGGTCATCGCGGCGTGCTTCCTCCTTGCGGGGCTCGGCAGCCTCGGCTTCGTGGCCGTATACGCCTTCTGGCCGTGGCAGTACGAATACGGTGACGCGACCACGCTGAGCAAGTGGTACACCCCGATGCTTGGCGTTTGTCTCGGTATCGCCCTCGGCGGGCTCGGTATCGGCATCTTGACCTGGGCGAAGAAGCTGCTCCCCAAGGAGGAGCTGATTCAGGATCGTCACGACGGTGCTTCGGACCCCGAAGACCGCATCATCGCCGGCGCGACCGTCAAGACGGTCGTGGAGGACACCGGTATCCGTCGCCGTCCGATGCTGAAGCGCGCATTGCTTTTCGGTGCCGCTCCGCTGGGGTTGGCGGCCATCGCGCCGATCGGTGCGCTGATCAAGAGCCCGACGAAGGACCTCCAGATCACCGGTTTCGACGCCGACGAATTCAACGACGGCAAGCCGGTGCGCCTCATGCTCGAGGACGGCACACTGGTGCGTCCCGACATGGTCAGCGTCGGCGGGCAGGTCACGGTGTTCCCGGCGATCCCGCATGGGGCCACGAATCAGCATGCGGATTCGCCGACTCTGTTGATTCATCTGCGCGAAGAAGACGCGGTCAAGACGCGCGAGAACGCCTACGAAATGTACGAGGGCGCGCAGTGGAACAACTTCATCGCGCACTCGAAGATCTGTACCCATGTTGGTTGCCCGGCCAGTTTGTTCGAGCAGCAGACGAACCGGCTGCTGTGCCCGTGCCACCAGTCGCAGTTTTTGGTGACGGACAACGCGAAGCCGGTGTTCGGTCCGGCGACTCGACACCTGCCGATGCTGCCGCTGGGCGTCGATGACGAAGGCTATTTCTACGCCAAGTCCGACTACCTCGTGCCTGTCGGCCCGGCCTTCTGGGAGCGTGACTAGACATGAAGCGTCGCAAGTTCGATATGAAGCAGCTCCCCGGAAAGGTGGGGGGCGAGCTCGACGACCGCTTTAAGATGGCTTCGCCGGCCAGACAGTTGATGACGAAGGTCTTCCCGGACCACTGGTCGTTCCTGCTGGGCGAGATCGCATTGTTCTCGTTCATCGTTTTGCTGTTGACCGGTACGTTCCTGGCGTTGTTCTTCGAGCCGTCGATGGTCGAAGTCAAATACGACGGAAGCTATGTTCCGCTTCGAGGCATCGAAATGTCGAAGGCGTACGAATCGACGCTGGACATCTCGTTCGATATCCGCGGCGGTTTGATCATCCGTCAGATGCACCACTGGGGCGCGCTGCTGTTTGTCGCCGCGATCTTGGTGCACATGGGACGCGTGTTCTTCAGCGGTGCGTTCCGCAAGCCGCGCGAAGCGAACTGGGTCATCGGCGCGATCTTGTTCCCGTTGGCGTTCTTCGAAGGCCTCATGGGTTACTCGATCCCGGACGACGGCCTGTCCGGCACGGGTCTGCGTATCGTCAGCGGTATTACCGAATCGGTGCCGCTGATCGGTTCGTGGGCGAACCACTCGCTGTTCGGCGGCGAGTTCCCTGGTGACGTCATCGTGACCCGGTTCTACATCCTGCACGTGCTGCTGCTTCCAGGGCTCATGCTGGCTCTGATCGGCGCGCATGTGGGCCTCGTCTTCGCGCAGAAGCACTCGCAATGGCCCGGACCGATGCGTACCGAGAAGAACGTCGTCGGTTTCCGCATGTTCCCGAACTATGCGGCGAAGCAGGGCGGCTTCTTCATGCTCGTCTTCGCGGTCATCGCGCTGCTGGGCGGCCTATTCCAGATCAACCCGTTGTGGCTGTTCGGGCCGTATCAAGCTTCCGTGGTGTCGTCGGCGAGTCAGCCGGACTTCTATGTCTTGTTCTTGGAAGGACTTGTTCGCCTATTCCCCGCTTGGGAGACACGCGCGTTCGGTCTGACACTGCCGGGAACGTTCTGGCCCGCCGTGGTTGGTATGGGCGTGGCGTTCACGGTGCCAATCCTGTATCCGTTCATCGAACGAAGATTCACGAAGGACAATACGCACCACAACTTGTTGGAACGTCCGCGCGACAACCCGACGCGTACCGCAGTCGGCGCGATGGTGACCAGCATCTTCCTGATCTCGTCGATCTCGGGTGCCAACGACGTCATCGCCGACCAGTTCCACATCAGTTTGAACGCTATGACGTGGGGCGGTCGTATCGGCATCGTCGTTATCCCGGTGATCACGTTCTACATCACGCACCGAATCTGCCTGGGCCTGCAGCAGCACGACCGGGAGGTTCTCGCGCACGGTATCGAGACAGGTATTTTGCGCCGTGATCCGAATGGCGGGTTCTACGAGGTCCACCAGCCTCTGACTGAGCCGGACGAGCACGGTCACACCGAGCTCGAATACAACGGCTGGACTGTGCCAAAGAAGATGAACCGGATCGGGGCGCTGGCTCCGGCGATCCGAGGCTTCTTCAAACCGATCGAACAACCCGTCGAAAAGACGGAAGAGGCGGTCGAGGGCCAGGAGCCGAAGAAGGAAGTAGGGGCCGGCAAACAGTAACGGTCTCAAACGGCTGAGGGGCCGCATGCTCGCGAGCATGCGGCCCCTCAGCCGTTACGTTTCCGGTCCGAAATCGCGGAGCCAGACTATGTCTGGGCGTTCGGCTCAGGCTTGCAATCGACGGCGGCGATCAGTTGGTCGATGAGCTCGCTGGCATCGACTTTGGCTTCATAAACTGCCAGGTACAGCGTGTCGAGGTCCGGGAATGCCAGGTCCCTGGCCAGACGCAGCAGCGGTTCCGTTGAGGCCAGACCGCGGTCACGTCGGCGCAGCGCCGCGTCAACGGCCTGTTTGCCGGCTTCGATGCCGTCCACGAGCGTGCGTTGGCCGCCAATGTGGCTGGCTGATTCGGTGGCGTCGGGACCGCGATACCCGGCGAACCATTGCGAGATGAGCAGCTGTGCTTGCGGAGTCTTCGCTGAGAGCAACCATTCCCGTGACGGCCCCGGGTATCCACTGTGGGACTCCGCAGTGATCGTCTCGATCAGGTCACCTTCCATGAGTGGAGTCGATAGCGGAGCCAGGACCCCGTTGACGTAGGCACCGATGAGCCTGTCTCCTCCCGACGGGCCGTAGCAGTAGGCCAGGTCGACGGGGGTTGCGGATACGGGGAGAATGTGTTGCCCCCCGTTGGTGGTGAACACGAGGATTTGTTCGTCGGCTAGGTCGCAGCGCAGCGATTCGAGGAAACGGCCAGGTTCGATTGCGTCACGCTGCCAGTCGAGGAGTCGGTCCAGCCATTTGAGTTCCTGGGTCGGGTGGTCGGAGTCGGACTGTTCCGCGTCGAGGTGGGCGGCGATCCCGACCTCCGCAGTTTGGTGCATCTGTTTCGTTCGGATCAACACATCCATGGGCACGTCGCCTGGGCCGATCACGGAGGTGTGCAACGACTGGTAGAGATTGAATTTAGGGGTCGCGATGAAGTCTTTGAAGCGCCCGGGGATGGGACGCCACAGGCGATGGACGGCACCGAGCGCGGCGTAACAGTCGGTCAAGGGTCCGTTGATGACGAGGACGACACGGGGCGGATCTTGGGGGCCGCGCCGGGGATTGACGGCCATTTCGCGGTAGACGGAGTAATGGTGCCGGGGTCGGTCGAGGATCTGGGTCGGGATCTTCGATGCGCGCATCTCGCTACGAAGCTTCGACACCGCCTTATTGACCTGCGATTCGCGGGTGGCATTGTTTTTGAGGTAGTCGTCGATTTCGGAGTAGACATCTGGGTCTACTGTCGACAAGACGATGTCTTCGAGTTCGCGCTTGATGACGTACAGGCCGAGTCGGTCGGCGAGTGGGATCAGCACGTCGCGTGTGGCTTCGGCAATGCGGATCTGCGACGGACGCGACTTCGCGCCGATGGTGCGCATGTTGTGGAGTCGGTCGGCGAGCTTGATCGTCATGACGCGCACATCGCGGCCGGCGGTCACGATCAGTTTACGGAACGTTTCCGCCTCCGCTGCGTCTCCGAAATAGACTTTGTCGAGCTTGGTCACCCCGTCCACAAGCAGCGCAACCTCGTTGCCGAAATCGTCTCGCAGCCGCTGAAGGGTGTAACTAGTATCCTCCACCGTGTCGTGGAGGAGTGCCGCCGCGAGCGTGGTCGTGTCGAGGCCGATGTCGGCGAGGATCTGAGATACGGCGATGGGGTGGGTGATGTAAGGCTCACCGCTCTTGCGGTTCTGACCGCGATGCATCTGCTCCGCAATGCGGTAAGCCTTGCGCAGCAACGGGATTGCGGGCGAGCTGTTTTTCGCCCTATGAGTGGACTCCAACGCATCAATGCTTGCTTGCAGCCCCCAAGGGTCGTTGGAGGGGTAGGACCGATTCAGTATGGTCCGCAACATTTGACACCTCCGACCGTTGGTGTTGGCAAATGATAGCCCGATTCTATTGGCCGGCGAACATCGGCTGAAGCGCGGCTGGATGGGATCTGCTGTCTACTGTCCTATGAAATGGGTCTCAGCGCCAGATGTATGTCAACTATCCGACGTCCTAACCCGCCAGTAGACCCCTCCTCACCAGCGGTAAGTGTCCTTGGGGGCCGAAAGTTTTTCGAGTAGCGCTGCGTGCCGTGCCGCGGACCGTATCGGCAGGTTCCAGCCCGAGTCGCTGCGAACAAGTCGAGTATGTGCCGATTCGAGCCATTTCAATACCAATTCCGTTTCGGCGACATGGCCGCCCGCGCGCACGTGGGCGTCGTCGATGATGGTCGTGCTCGACACCTCCAGCTTGTCGACGTACGGCATCGGATCGGTACGGGCTGGTGTGACGTCGGCGCCGGCGAGCCGGCCGTGACGGATCGAGGCGAGCTCCCAGCCCCCGGTCGTGGCGCGCCGCGCGGCGATGAGGTTCGGGATCGAGATCAGCGAGCGCGCCTGTTGCATGCGGACGACGCCGTGTAGCAAGCTGGACAGCCGTTGCCTCACCTCGGCGGCGTCCTCGAACCGTTGCTCGCCGGCCAGCCGCGTAATCCGGTCCAGCAGCGGTTCCACGATCGCGGTGGCATCTGTCGACAGTGCCTCCACGAGGTTGTGAACGATGCGATCGTATTGCGGGACATCGATCTTCAGTTCGCATGGTGCCGGGCAGCCCAGGTCCGCCAAGGCGCAGGAAGGTCCGGGCCTGTGCGGCGATAGCCGCGTGGTGCATTGCCGAAGCGGCATCGCGTCCCATATCGCTTGCATGGCTTCGTGTGCGTGTTGCCGCGACGTGAATGGGCCCAGCGCGGTCGAGGTCGTGAGCGGAGGTTTACGGCTCAGGCTCAGGCGCGGGTACGGCTCGGACGTCAGCCGGATCCACGTCAATCGTTCGGGATACTTGGACCGGCGGTTGTAGGGCGGCTTGGTCGCACCGATCAATTGCAGTTCGCGGACGCGCGCTTCGAGGTCGTGCGCGCATTCGATCGCGTCGATGGCGTGTGTGGCATTGATCATGTTGCGCATCCGGGATCGACGCTCCGCGCCGCTGAAGTAGCTGCGCACGCGAGTAGCGACATCGTTGGATACACCCACATACAGTGGACTTTCGTTCTCGTCCTTAAAAATGTAAACGCCCGGCCCACGCGGAAGATCGCGCGCCAGATGTCGCTTCTTTGCCTGGTGCGCGGCTGGGATGGCACGCATGAAATCAACCAGGTCGGTATCGGTTAGTACATAATGACCGCCGAGTCGCTCGAGTAGGCCGTGGAGGACATCTACTGTGGCCTTTGCGTCGTGGAGTGCGCGGTGGTCGGGGGACGTGTCCGCGCCGAAAAAACGTGCCAGCGTCGACAGCTTCTTATTCGCTACCTCGCTACGGTCGAGCAGTCGTCGCGCCAAGGTGACGGTGTCGACAACCTGCGGGCGGGGCCATGGAATATCGCACTGGGTATATGCGGCACGCAGGAAACCGACATCGAAAGGGGCGTTGTGCGCTACCCAGGTAGCGCCGGCGGCGAACTCCGCAAACGACGGCAACACCGCTTCGATCGTGGGGGCGTGAGCGACCATTTCATCACTGATGCCCGTCAGCGCCTGGACGCGCGGATCGATGTGTTCCAGAGGATTGACCAAGGTGGAGTATTCGCCGAGGATCTCGCCGCCGCGAACCTTCACGGCGCCGATCTCGGTGATCGCGCACGAATCACTGGATACGCCCGTGGTCTCGAGGTCGACCACCATGAACGTGACGCACGACAGCGGTGTACCCAGGTCTTCCAAAGACGGCTGCACGTATTTGCCCGCGACTGAGCTTGACACGCGGCGAGCCTAAGCGACGGGGCTGACATCCTCGTGTTCGAGGCAATCGATCACCCATGTACGCAGTCGCCGTGTCAACTGGGGGGTCATCCCGGATTCGGCGTGCCCCATGCCGGGAACCACCCACAAAGTCTTCGGTTCCGCGGCCGCCTCGGCGATCGCGAAGGCATGGCGTAGCGGGAAATACGGGTCCTGGTCGCCGTGCATGATAAGCAGCGGTATCGGGGAGATGTTGGCGGCCAGCTCCACGGGGGTCTTCGGTACGTCCGCCCAACCCCCGTTGCTGATTCGTGTGCGCAGGGCGAGTCGCGACACCATCCGCCCCAAAGGCCACTCGACCGCGCGATGCAGCATCCGCATGTGCGGGGTGCCCTTGTAGTACCAATGCGCCGGCCCACTGACGGCCGCGATCGCGTCGATATCGCCGTAGATCCCCGCATAGCGCACCGTCACTGCGGCACCCATGGAGAACCCGACCAGCGCTATGCGCGCGTACCCGTGCCGGCGCAGGAACGCGACCGCGGCATGAACATCCAGGATCTCGAGGTCGCCGACCGTGCTGACGCCACCGCTTCGGCCATGACCACGAAAGTCGAACGCCAACACGCTCGCTTGGCTGCGAAACATGCCGGCGATGTGGCGGGTGCGTTGACTGCGCCACGTGCCACTGAAGCCATGAGCGAGTACCACGGCCGTATCCGACGGTCTCGTCGACGCATACAGTGCCGCATCGATGCGGACCCCGTCGTCGGCATGCAATGTGAACGACTCGATGTCGTGTTTAGACATAAATTGACAGTAACGGCTTGGATTTGTGGATGCTGGAAGGCGCGGCGGTGCCTTACGGGCACGGGCCGCCGCGCCTTCGCCCGACGTTTAGGCGTGCGACTCGATGAGGCCCACGAGAGTCCGGACCGGGACCCCGGTGGCGCCCTTCACGATGTAGCCGTACGGTTCGCCCGAGTGCTGCGACGGGCCGGCGATGTCGATGTGCGCCCACGGCATGTCCTCGGGCACGAAGTGCGACAGGAAGATGCCGCCCTGAAGCATGTGTCCGGAACGTTCCATGTTGGCCGCAGTCTGCGAGACGTCGGCGATGCTCGACTCCATCGTCTTGCGGATCTCTTCCGGCATGGGCATCGGCCAAGCCAGCTCGCCGACTTCCTCACCGACTTTCTTGACACGGGTGCACTCCTCGTCGGTGCCCATGACACCGGCGGTGCGTTTACCGAGACCGACGACCTGACCACCCGTCAGGGTCGCGGTGTCGTAGATGACGTCCGGCTTGTCTTCGGCGGCGCGGGTCAGCGCGTCGCACAAAACCATGCGTCCTTCGGCGTCCGTGTTGAGGACCTCGATGGTCTTGCCGCCGTAAGCGGTCACGACGTCGCCGGGGCGGTAGGCGGTGCTTGACGGCATGTTCTCGGCCATGGGGATGTAGGCGGTGACATTGACGGCCGGGGCCAACGCGGCGACAGCCAGCATCGTGCCGGCGACGGCGGCGGCGCCACCCATATCGGTCTTCATGTCCCACATACCCGACGACGGTTTGATCGAGATACCGCCGGTGTCGAATGTGATGCCTTTACCGACAAGCGCGACGTGTTTCGTAGCCCCTTTGCCGCGGTAGGCGACGCGGACCAGGCGAGGTTTCGCCGCAGAACCCATGCCGACCGCAAGGATCCCGCCGTAGCCACCGGCTTCAAGCGCGGTCTCGTCCAGAACCTCCACCTCGAGGCCGGCCTCGGTGGCGGCAGCCGACACTTGGTCGGCGAACTGCGGCGGGCGGAGCATGTTGGCGGGAGTGTTGACCCAGTCGCGGGTAGTCGACACGGCGGATGCCAGGCCATGAATCCGCTTGACGTTAGCCGTTTCGTCCAACAAGGTGACCGTCTCGACGGGCTTCTTGCGTTCCGACGCGGGTGTGGTCTTGTAGCCGTCGAACTTATAGGCGCCGAGCAAAGCACCCAGGCCCAAGGCTTCGCTGTCGGCGTCGATCGCGAACGTCATCGTCGACTTGCCGGCGCTGGCGCGGGCCGCCGCACCGGCTGCGCGACGCACGGTCTCGGTGCTCGGGCCGTCGGCGCGCTTGCCGAGACCGACGGCAACGATGAGCGGCGCGGACACGTGGCCGAAGGAAGGTAGGGTCGTCACAGTTCCCGGCGCACCTGTCGCGCCCAAGGTTTTAAGGCTGTCGGTGAACCCTTCGAATGCGGACTCGACGGCCGCAGCCCCTTCCGCCAAAGCCGGTCCGTTTTCATCCTTATAAAGGCCGACCACAAGGACGTCGGTTTCTATCGTGCTTGGATCGGCGGAAGACAACGCGAGTGTTGGCACACAAACTCCCATCAATGAATGAGCGAGGGTGGCGAAGCTGACCGCGCCCTCGAATCGGACCAGCCGATCGTACGCGCAGGAGCGCAACCGGGTAGGTTGCGGACCATGACACAGTCGCGTACATCTCTGTACTCTCCGTTGCATCAGCGTCACGAGGAACTCGGCGCGAAGTTTGCCGAGTTCGGCGGCTGGAACATGCCGCTCGAATACGCCAATGCGGGCGTCGTCGCCGAACACACCGCCGTGCGTACCGGTGTCGGCATTTTCGACGTTTCCCACCTGGGCAAGATCGATGTCGTCGGCCCAGGTGCGGCCGCTTTCGTCAATGATTGCCTCAGCAACGATCTCCGCAAGATTGAGCCGTCGAAGGCGCAATACACCATGTGTTGCGACGAATCTGGGGGCGTCGTCGACGACATGATCGCCTATCTCTACGGTGATGACCGCGTATTCCTCGTCCCTAACGCGGCCAACAACGCCGAGGTCGCTCGCCGCCTGGCCGAGGTTGCCGGCCCAGATATCGCGGTCACCGACTGTCACCGTGACTACGCAGTGCTGGCCGTGCAGGGCCCGAAATCGGCCGAGGTGTTGGACGCCGCCGGGCTGCCGCGCGCGAGCGGCTTCATGTCCTTCGAGGAAACCGAGTTCGCCGGCTCTGACGGTGACACCTGTCGGATCGTGGTGTGCCGTACCGGATACACCGGCGAGCACGGCTACGAGCTTGTCATCCCGAGCACTCACGCCGTCGCCGTGTGGGACGCCTTGATGGCCGCGGGGGAGGATGCCTCAATCCAGCCCGCGGGTTTGGGAGCTCGTGACACGCTGCGCCTGGAGGCGGGTCTGTCGCTGCACGGCCACGAACTGTCCCGCAGCATCACTCCCGTCCAGGCGAAATCAAGTTGGGCTGTGGGCTGGAAGAAGGAACGTTTTTGGGGCAAGGAAGCCCTGACGAAGGAGAAAGAACAAGGCCCCGCACACCGGATTTATGGCTTGGAGGTCACCGGCCGCGGAATCCCGCGAGCCGAAATGACCGTCTACAACGGCGACGATGCGATCGGGACCACCACTAGCGGCACGTACTCGCCGACGAAAAAAGTCGGTATCGCGTTGGCGCTTTTGAATACGTCCGCCGGGATCGAACTGGGAGCACAGCTTCACATCGACGTACGCGGCCGCCGTGTCCCGGTGGAGGTCGTCAAACCTCCGTTCATCGGGACACGCTAGCCCGGTCCTAATTCGCCTCGGGTGTGTCCTCGGAGCCGTCAGTCGTTGTCGCCTGCGGGTCCGGCGACACACCCTCGCCGTGTTCGTCGGCCTGCCCCGGTTCCTCGATGGCTTCCGGTTCGTTGGATTCTGCAACGTCAGCGGATGTTTCCGGTTCGTCGGGCAGGTAGGGAAGCTCGTTGACCAGTCGCAACGCACTCTGTAGCCCAGGGAACGAATGCATGCTCGCGCAGCCTTCCCCGATGTCGAGTCCTGGACCGATCGGTTCGATCATTCCCGCCTGACCAGCGGCCTTTTTCACGACAGGGTGGGGGATCCGGTCGGGCGCGTAGCACCATTTCGGTGCGCCTAGCGAGAAGTCGCGCGACGTGAGCGCGGCGGCGTGTCCAACGGGCCCGTCGATCAGGATCGGCGTGCGCCGCGCGCCAGCCGCAACGATGATCGCCGCGGCCATCGTGATCGCCGGGCCGCCGAAGTGAGTCATCGTCTCCGCTGCATTGCGCTTCGGCCCCTTCGCGCGCGCCATCGCATCGCGGATCGCGGCAGTACGGCGCATCCAGATGTAGTCGTCGATGACGCCGTTGGGCCGGTAGATCCTGGGTGACAAGTCGACGAACGGCGTACGGGTCAGGTGAGCGGTGACCGCGATCGCCGCCGTCGTCGTTCCGGGTCCCATTCCGCCCAGGATCAAGAGGTCGGCGCCGGAGTCGATGCAACGGTCGGCGGCCTGCCGTCCACGTTCAAGGATGTCGATGTATGCGTCGTGCTCAAGCGCCGGTTCATGCTCGGCAGCGACGCACTGCCCAGCGTCGACGAATTCGAGCGGGACCTTGGCCTGCTGGGCCAGCTGCGTCAACAGCTGGTTTGGGTCGTGATCGTGGGAGGCGTCTTCACCGGCAGCGAAGTTCCCATCGTGTTTGGCCGTGACGGCCAGACCCATGACGTTACGAAAAGGCGACGGTCGATCGGTTTGCTGCACCTTCGCCGACCAAGAGACAATTTTGTCCAGTTGCCCCAGGCCAGTCCCTTCTACAAGTGCTTTTTGGAGACGGCCCTCGGCGTCGATCGAAAACGACGCGTCCGGGAACGGCACCTTCATGTCGGCTAGAGGATTATCGTCATGGCTCACGTCGACAAAGGTAATGCCGTCGCGAAGCTAGCGCGCGAGCGGGCGGCCGGTAACTCGCTTCAGTTGCGCGCAATCCTCCGACAGCGTTCATGTGACGCAGCTTCCACAGGCATGATTGATCCGTGATTCGATTCTCGAAGGGACACGGCACCGGAAACGACTTCGTCATCGTCAGCGACCCGGATAACGCCGAGCCGTTGACGTCGGCGCAGATAGCAGCTCTGTGCGACCGGCGTAGAGGTATCGGAGGCGATGGCTTGCTGCGGATCGTGCGCGCGAGCCGTCATCCCGACGCCGCCGGTATGGCGGCCGACGCCGAATGGTTCATGGACTACTACAACGCCGACGGCAGCATCGCCGAGATGTGCGGCAATGGTGTGCGCGTGTATGCGCAAGCACTTCGGGAAGCGGGCTTGGAAAAAGCCGACTCGGTCGCGATCGCCACGCGCGCAGGCGTCAAGACGGTGACGCGTGTCGACGGTGAATACCAGGTCGACATGGGGCCGGTGCGGCTGGACGGGGACGCTACCGCCGTGCTTGCCGCCGGCCGCGCATACTCCGGGAAACGCGCCTACATGCCGAACCCACATCTCGTGTGCCGGGTTGACGATATCGACACGCTCGATCTGACCGAGGCGCCGCGCGTCGACCACGAGCGCTTCCCTGACGGAGTGAATGTGGAGTTCATCGAACCCACGCCAGAGGGGATCCGCATGCGCGTCCATGAACGAGGGGTCGGCGAAACACTGTCGTGCGGGACGGGCGCGTGCGCGGCCGCCGCGGTCGTCGTGGGAAACCAGGGCGAATGTGTCGTCGAGGTGCCAGGTGGACGCCTGACCGTCACCGTCACACCCGACACGATTCTTCTCCGTGGTCAGGCAGTCATCGTCGCCGAAGGCACCACCGTATTGGTGTGACCCCGCGGGGTGCCGCCGGCGCGTGCGGCTTTAGCCTTCGGGCCGCAAGGCGTCCTTGACCGCCTGCGCCACAGCGGGGGCGACATGGTTGTCGAAGACGCTGGGGATGATGTAGGACGGATTGACCTCTTCGGCCCCGACGACATCGGCGATTGCCACGGAGGCCGCGAGTGCCGCATCGTCGCTCCAGCTTTCCGCTTGCGCGTCCAGCATTCCGCGGAAAACGCCAGGGAACGCGAGCACATTGTTGATCTGGTTCGGGCGGTCGGACCTGCCGGTGGCGACGATGGCGGCGTGCTCGGCAGCTTCGCGCGGGTCGATCTCCGGATCGGGGTTAGCCAGCGCGAACACGATCGGGTCCTTGGCCATGCTTTTGACGTCTTCGCCAGTGAGCACGTTCGGCGCGCTCACTCCGATGAAGACATCCGAGCCTGCCACGACATCTGACAGAGTGCCGCTGGCGCTGTCACGGTTGGTGCAGTCCACAAGCTTCTGCCACTGTGGGGTGAGGTTGGCGCTACCGCGATGCAGGGCGCCGTCGCGGTCGCAGACAACCACGTCGCCCACACCGGACTTCAAGAGGAGATTGATGATCGCGGTGCCGGCCGCGCCTGCGCCCGACACGGTGACCCGCACATCCTCGATTCGTTTGTCGACCACGCGGAGCGCGTTGGTGAGCGCGGCGTTGACGACGATCGCGGTGCCGTGCTGGTCGTCGTGGAACACAGGGATGTTGAGGCGCTCCCTCAGCCGAGCCTCGATCTCGAAACACCGGGGTGCCGCGATGTCTTCGAGGTTGATCCCGCCGTAAGCGGGCGCCATTGCGGCGACGATGTCGACGATCTCGTCGGAATCCTGCGTGTCCAAACAGACCGGCCAGGCGTCCACTCCGGCGAACTTCTTGAATAGGGCTGCCTTACCTTCCATCACCGGCAGCGCGGCGGAGGGGCCGATGTTGCCCAGCCCGAGAACGGCGGTCCCGTCGGTCACTACCGCGATCGTGTTGCGTTTAATGGTGAGGCGGCGAGCGTCCTCCGGGTTCTCTGCGATAGCACGGCACACGCGAGCCACGCCCGGCGTGTACGCCATCGACAGTTCGTCACGGTTGCGCAGCGAGACCTTCGAACTGACCTCGATCTTTCCGCCGAGGTGTAGCAAAAACGTGCGGTCGGAAACCTTACGGACGGTGATGCCTGGGGCCTCCGACAAGGAGGCGGTGACTTCCTGCGCATGGGCGGAGTCGGCTGTGTCGCAGGTCAAGTCGACCACAACCCGCTTGTGGTCGGAAGACACCACGTCCAAAGCGGTAACGATCGCGCCGGCCTGCCCCACGGCAGTGGTCAGCCGACCGACGGCCCCGGCGTCCGCGGTCAACGACAACCGCACGGTGATGGAAAAACCTGCGCTGGGCAGCTTCGCAACGGACATACCCGTGACACCTCACTTTGGGACTTATTGACTCGCTCGTTTAAAGATTGCATCAGCACGAAACGGGAATTACTCCACCCCCTCCATCCGGCGGGTTCGGTGCCGCGTTTATGGCGATGCAATTCCTGCGCGAACGTGTCATTGTTGACTTAATGGAGAACTTTGACAACAACACCGCGGGTACCGGGCATTACGAGCTGGCTGAGCGGCAGGCCCTTCGCCGCGTTGTCGGTTTGTCGACGGAGCTCGAAGACGTCATTGAGGTCGAAAACCGCCAGCTTCGCCTGGAGAAGGTGGTTTTGGTCGGCGTGTGGACCAGAGGCAGCCAAAGCGATGCCGATAATTCGATGGCGGAATTGGCAGCCTTGGCCGAGACCGCGGGATCCCAAGTCTGCGACGGCGTGACGCAGCGCCGCAGCGCCCCGGACGCGGCTACTTACGTCGGCCACGGCAAGGTTTCGCACCTGCGCGATGTGGTCGTGGAGTCGGGAGCGGACACGATCATTTGCGATGGTGAACTGACCCCGAGCCAGCTGCGCAACCTTGAGGTCGAAACGGGAGTGAAAGTGGTCGACCGTACGGCGCTGATCCTCGACATCTTCGCCCAGCACGCCAAAAGCCGCGAGGGTAAGGCGCAGGTCGAGTTGGCTCAGCTGCAGTATCTCGTACCGCGGTTGCGTGGTTGGGGGCAGACGCTGAGCCGGCAGGCGGGCGGCCGTGCCGGTGGTCAGGGTGGTGGTGTCGGGTTGCGTGGTCCCGGTGAGACGAAACTGGAGATCGACCGACGCCGGATCCGCGCCCGCATCGCGCGGCTGCGTCGCGACCTGGCTGCGATGCGCACCGTGCGCGACACGAAACGTTCCGGTCGCCGCGCATTTTCGGTCCCGTCGGTGGCGATCGCGGGGTACACCAACGCCGGAAAGTCGTCCCTGTTGAACCAGATCACGAATGCCGGAGTCTTGGTTGAGGACGCCTTGTTCGCAACCCTGGACCCGACGACGCGTCGCGCGCAGACGCCGGACGGCCGCGATTACACGCTGTCCGACACGGTCGGGTTCGTGTCTCATCTGCCGCACCAGTTGATCGATGCATTCCGTTCCACGTTGGAAGAGGTCACTGACGCCGACATCGTTGTGCATGTGGTGGATGGCAGCCACGTTGACCCGTTCGGCCAGGCTCGCGCCGTTCGGGAGGTGTTGTCGCAGATCGATGCGGGCGGCGTGCCGGAACTGTTGGTGGTCAACAAGATCGATGCAGTGGACCCTGACGAACTGTTGATGTTGCGGAGTCAATGGCCCGAGGCGATCTTCGTGTCGGCCCGTACCGGCGAAGGCATCGATAAGCTCCGCGAGCACATTGAGTCGTCCTTGCCGCGGCCGCAGGTGGCGCTGCGGGTATGCATCCCGTACGTGCGCGGCGATCTGGTCAATCGGGTGCGTCAGCGTGGCGAGGTTGCCGATATCGACCACCGCAGCGATGGCACGTTCATGAGTGTGCGGGTCGACGAATCCCTCGCCGCGCAGATCGAGGAATTTGCAGTCGACGCTGCGTAGGCTTTCGTTTTCCCACGGTTACAGCACGATGGTGAAAGAACGCGGCTTGACATTTAATGCGAGACTTGCTGAGTGCAGCATGGTCATTTGATGCGGAAAATATCTAAGTCAGCCGCGGTCGTAGCCCTCGCCGCGCTGGGAATCACGGTAACGGCGACACCGGCGCAAGCCGAGGAACCCAAGCCCGGCGATAAGGTCTGCGACGTCAATAGCGAGATGTTGTGGGAACTGTCCGGCATCGCCGCCACCGAAGACGGTTACGTGGCCATCTCCGACGGCTCGCGCGACCAGACGCAGATCGACTTGGTGCATTTGGATGACTCCTGCCAGGAGACGCAAAACCTGATCGGGGCGGCCGACCCGTACGACCCCGAAGACCTCGCGGTCGACTCCGACGGCACGTTCTGGGTCGCCGATTCCGGAGATAACCAGGGCAACCGACCCCACATCGCGCTTCACCAGGTTTCGAGCGATGGCAACGTCGTGACCTACCGGTTCTCCTACCCCGAGGGCAAGTCTTACGACACCGAGGCCCTGCTGATGCAGCCCGACGGTACCCCGATCTTCGCGACCAAGGGTCCGGGCGAATCGTTGCTGTTCGCGCCGTCTGGTGAGCTCGACCAAGCCACAGACATCAATAATCCGCTCGCCTTGGAAAACGTCGGTTCCGTCAAAATCGATGCGACGGAAACCCCGGGCGGCCCCGAAGAAGTCGGCGGAGTACCGCTTGGGGACGCGCCCTCGACGATGGTCACCGGTGGCGCCGTGTCGCCAGACGGGGAGAAGGCCGTCCTGCGCACCTATACCGACGCCTATGAATGGAACATCTCCGACGGCGATGTGGCCGGGACCCTTGACGGCGATTCGGAGCCGACGGTCACGCCGCTTCCCGACGAGCCGCAAGGCGAAGCCATTTCGTACACCAGCGATGGCAAGAAGTTCGTGACCGCCTCCGAAGGCAATCAGGAGGAGGGGCTCGCCCCTCAGGTATGGACCTACGAGCCCGCCAAGGCGGCGAGCAAAAAGTCCGATAAGGACAAAAAGGACGACGAGGCGGCCGGGTCGAACCAAAGCATTACCGACTTCCTGCTGGACGTCTTGGGGCCTAACGGGATTCTTATGACGATCGCGGCGATCGGCCTATTGGGCGGCCTCTTGGCGCTGTGGGGCGTCATCGTCATCGTGCGCTCACGTAAGCGCCGCCGTCGGCGCGACGCCGAACGCGAAGAGCGTATGCGCAAGGAAGAAGAGGAAGAAGCCGCGCGGCAGATGGCATACGAGTCGGGGCCATACGACGACGATGCCCGGCCCGACCCCGAAGGGAGGAGGCCGTTCGATGAGCGTATGGAGCCGCCGCATCGGTCTCGGCCCGATGACGGCCTGTCCGGCGGACGGCTGTTCGACCCCATGCCTCCGCGAGGCGACGACGGAACCGGCACCGTTTACGGCGGCCGGGATCCGTTTCGCTAACCCGAAGTTCTAGATCCGCCGCATGATGGCAACGACGCGACCGAGGATTTCGGCGTCGTCGGCCGGGATCGGGTCATAGGCCGGGTTCGCTGGGAGCAGTTCCACGCGTCCGTCGCGACGCTTGAAGGTCTTGATCGTGGCCTCGTCGCCGATCATCGCGGCGACGATCTCGCCGCTGTGCGCCTCCGGCTGCTGGCGTACCACGACCCAGTCGCCGTCGGTGATGGCTGCTTCGATCATCGAGTCGCCCTTGACCTTGAGGAGGAAGACGTCGCCTTCGCCGACGAACTCGGCCGGCAACGGGAACATTTCCTCCACATGCTCTTCTGCCAGGATCGGCGTGCCGGCGGCGATCTCGCCCACAACGGGCACATACCGCGGCGGACGCCGGAGGCTGTCGGCCTCATCGGCGCGCGAAGCGCGGACGTCCATAGCTCGCGGCCGGTTGGCGTCCTTACGCAGGAAACCCTTGAGTTGAAGCTGCTTGAGCTGGTACGAAACGCTGGACGCCGAGGCGAGACCGACGACTGCCCCGATCTCGCGGACGCTGGGGGCGTAGCCGCGATGGGCGACCGAGTCTCGGATGTAGGCCAAGATTTTTTCTTGACGCTTGCTGAGCTTGGCGTTGCCCGCGGTGGATTTGGGCTTTCCCGTGGTCTGCACGTGTGGACGTGGATCTGATGTGGACACGTGCGTTCCTCCTCGTTGGTGGTGCGACGGCAAGCGGCGAACGATCACGCTGCGGTCCCCTCCGACTCTAGACCATGCGTTCGAAAGAATGAAACAGGAGTTCGATAAATTCCACCGCCTCGCGACGGTGTGAGTCGAGATCGTGTCACAGGCTTGTCGTACGATTCGAACTCGATGAGGCAGGGGTCATAGTCGACGTGAGTGACCGTGTCGAGTCGGGTACTACGGGCTGATGAGACATTTGCGATGCTTGATTCGGGCGACCCCGGCTTGCAACTCAGATAGCGACGGCTTAAGGTCGAGGCACAACATATTGTGGTTACATTGATGAGATCAAGCCAGTAATAGTGGTCAAACGGGGATTTCGGCGAGGCGTTCACGCCTGACGTCGCCTCGCGGCCATTAGCGCCAACACCTCAAAGAGAGGGTTCAACGTGCGGTGTCCGTACTGCAAACATCCCGATTCGCGAGTCGTCGACTCGCGCGAAGTCGACGACGGTCTGGGTATTCGTCGTCGCCGTTCGTGCCAGGAGTGCGGTAAACGATTCACGACCGTGGAGGAATCGATCCTTGCGGTGGTGAAGCGGAGTGGCGTGACGGAACCGTTCAACCGCGCCAAGGTGGTGTCCGGCGTGCGGAAAGCCTGCCAGGGCCGACCGGTCGACGAGGACGCGCTGGCGGTGCTGGCCAAACGGGTCGAAGACGATGTGAGAGCACAGGGCGTGGCCGAACTGCCCAGCAACGAAGTCGGGCTGGCGATCTTGGGGCCACTGCGAGAGCTGGACGAAGTGGCCTACTTGCGGTTCGCGAGCGTCTACCGGTCTTTCGAATCGGTGGAGGACTTCGCGGCCGAGATAGAGACGCTTCGTCAACGGGCACGGTCCAATAATCCTGCCGTGTCGTAGCGGTTCATTTGAATAATCAGGCGCCACGCGAGTCCGGGGAGGCTGTGGGTGCCGAAACAACGACATTCATTGCGAAGTGACGCGTGTGGCGCGTCGATAAAGGAGCGACATGAGTAAGTCGACGAGCGCACCGGCCGGTTCGAACAAGAAGCGGTCCGGACCCAACGGAACGCCGGGTAAGGGTCTGAGCGTTTCGCGCGTGTGGACCACCGAAGGCATGCATCCATACGACGAGGTCACCTGGGAGAAGCGTGACGTCGTCATGACGAACTGGCGCGATGGAAGCGTCAATTTTGAGCAACGCGGTGTGGAGTTCCCGGAGTTTTGGAGCGCCAACGCCACCAACATTGTCGCCTCCAAATACTTCCGGGGCGCTGTCGGCACGCCGGATCGGGAGTCCAGCCTCAAACAGCTGATCGACCGCGTGGTCCGCACATACCGGGCCGCGGGAGAAAAGGACGGCTATTTCGCCTCGTCCCGCGACGCCACCATCTTCGAAGAAGAGCTGACGTGGCTGCTGCTGCACCAGTACTTCAGCTTCAACTCTCCAGTGTGGTTCAACGTCGGAACGTTGTCACCGCAACAGGTCTCGGCGTGCTTCATCTTGAGTGTCGACGACTCGATGGATTCCATCCTGGATTGGTACAAAGAGGAGGGGCTGATCTTTAAGGGAGGTTCCGGTTCCGGGGTCAACCTCTCCAAGATTCGCTCGTCCAAAGAACTGCTGTCCTCCGGCGGCAACGCGTCGGGTCCCGTCAGCTTCATGCGCGGCGCCGATGCCAGCGCGGGCACCATCAAGTCCGGTGGCGCCACCCGTCGTGCCGCGAAAATGGTCGTTCTCGACGTGGACCATCCTGACATTGAAGAGTTCATCGAGACCAAGGCGCGCGAGGAAGACAAGATCCGCGCGCTGCGCGACGCCGGTTTCGACATGGACCTAGGCGGCAAAGACATCGTGTCGGTGCAGTACCAAAACGCCAACAACTCCGTTCGGGTCTCCGACGAGTTCATGCATGCGGTCGACGCCGGCACCGACTTCCCGCTGCGTGCACGCGGCGACGGCAGCGAGGTTGAACGCGTCGACGCGCAGAAACTGTTCCGCAAGATGGCCAAGGCGGCGTGGGAATGCGCCGACCCTGGTATCCAGTACGACGACACGATCAACGATTGGCACACGAACCCGAACTCCGGCCGCATCAGCGCGAGCAACCCCTGCTCGGAGTACATGTCGTTGGACAACTCCTCGTGCAACCTTGCTTCGCTGAACCTCATGAAGTTCCTGAACGAGGACGGGTCATTCGACACCGAGCACTTCGTCAAGGCGGTCGAATTCGTCATCACCGCGATGGAGATTTCCATTTCCTTCGCGGACTTCCCGACCGAAAAGATTGCCGAGACCACGCGCGATTTCCGCCAGCTCGGCATCGGTTACGCGAACCTTGGCGCTCTTTTGATGGCGTCGGGCATGCCGTACGACTCGGAGCAGGGGCGCTCCCTTGCTGCGGCCATCACGGCCGTGATGACAGGCGTGTCGTACCGGCGTTCGGCCGAGATCGCGGGCGTCGTGGGGCCGTACGCCGGATACGAAGCGAACGCCGAGGCGCATGCCCGCGTGATGCGCAAACACGCCGCGGCCGTCGACGATGTGCGCACCGACAGTCCGATGGCGCGCGGGATCCTCGATGTGGCGTCCAAGGAGTGGAAGACCGGCATCGAAACCGGTTCCAAGAACGGCTGGCGCAACGCACAGGCCTCTGTGCTGGCCCCGACCGGCACCATCTCGTTCATGATGGATAGCGACACGACCGGTATCGAGCCGGACCTGGCTCTGGTCAAGTACAAGAAGCTTGTCGGCGGCGGTTCGATGCAGATCGTGAACCAGACTGTCCCGCGGGCGCTGGCCACTTTGGGCTACAAGCCGGATCAGGTCGAGGCGATTGTCGAATACATTGCCACGAATGGGCACGTCATCGATGCCCCCGCGCTCAAGACCGAGCACTACCCGGTGTTCGACTGCGCCATGGGGGAGCGGTCCATCAAGGCGATGGGGCACGTGAAGATGATGGCCGCGGTGCAGCCGTTCATCTCCGGTGCGATCTCCAAGACCGTGAACGTGCCCGAATCGGCCACGGTCGAAGAGATGGAGCACATCTACCTCGAGTCGTGGAAGCTGGGGCTCAAAGCGCTGGCGGTCTACCGCGACAACTGCAAAGTGGGCCAGCCGCTGTCGGTGGCTAAGGACAAGAAGGAAGACAGCGAACCCGAAAAGGTCGTCGAGTACCGGCCCGTCCGTAAACGGTTGCCGAAGACGCGCCCGAGCCAGACGGTTTCGTTCTCGGTCGGTGGCGCCGAGGGCTACATGACCTCCTCCAGCTATCCGGACAATGGTGTTGGCGAAGTCTTCTTCAAGATGTCGAAGCAAGGTTCGACGCTGGCCGGGATCATGGACGCGTTCTCCGTGGCGATATCGATCGCGCTCCAATACGGTGTTCCGCTGGAGAAGTACGTCGAAAAGTTCACCAACATGCGCTTCGAGCCTGCCGGGATGACCGACGATCCGGACCTGCGCATGGCTTCCTCTGTGGTGGATTACCTGTTCCGGCGCCTGGCCCTGGATTACCTTCCGTACGACAAGCGCTCCGAACTGGGGATCTTGACGGCGGCGGAGCGGTCCGCTGAGGCCCGAGGCGAGGATCCGGCCGAGGTCGCCGCCAACAACGAGGTCGACTTCGCGGCGCTGGCGTCGTCGGCGCACATCGACAACCGCAAGAACCAGGATGACGACTCCAGCAGCATCGTGCATTCCTCCACCGAGGCGGCTGAGGCGATGCAAGGAGCCGCCGCGGATGCTCCGCTGTGTATGACTTGCGGTTCGAAGATGCGGCCCGCCGGAAGCTGTTACGTATGCGAAGGCTGCGGATCGACCAGCGGTTGCAGCTAAACGCTTGAGGTCGTGGGCGGGATTGAAGTCCCGCCCACGATGCGTCCGTCGGCCCGCGGGCCCCCGATCGGGGGCCCGCGGGCCGGCCGGTAGTTTCTGCAGATATGCCAAGCGGTGAATACAAGGTCTCGGGTGGGAAACTCGTTCGGGTGAATTTCGACGTCGCCGACGGGGTGATCCGCAATGCGCAGTTGAACGGCGACTTCTTCCTAGAACCAGACGAGGCGTTGCACAGCATCAATGAAGCGCTCAACGGGATGCCGACGGCGACTGACACCAAAGGGATCGCCAACCGGATCCGGCAGGCCCTGCCGCCGGAGACGGTCATGTTGGGTTTCGACGAAACCGCCATCGCCATCGCAGTGCGTCGAGCGTTGGCCGATGCCAGCCACTGGACCGATTACGACTGGCAGCTGATCCACGAGGGCCCGCAGCATCCGTCAATGCATATGGCCCTGGACGAGGTCTTGGCTGCGGAGGTGGCTAACGGCAATCGTCCCCCAACGCTGCGAGTGTGGGAGTGGGCGTCCCCGGCTGTCATCATCGGCAGTTTCCAATCGTTGCGTAACGAGGTCGACGCCGAAGCGGCTACGCAGCATGGGATCGAAGTGATGCGACGGATCAGCGGCGGCGGTGCCATGTTCGTGGAGCCCGGCAACACGATTACATATTCGTTGTACGCGCCCACGCAGCTTGTGGCGGGCATGTCCTTCACCGATAGTTATGCGTATCTCGATGATTGGGTCCTGGGTGCGTTGTCGCAGATGGGTATCAAAGCCTGGTATCAGCCGGTCAACGACATCACTTCGGACAAGGGAAAGATCGCCGGTGCGGCCCAGAAACGCCTGGCAAACGGCGCGGTGCTGCACCACGTGACGATGTCGTATGACATCGATGCCGACAAGATGTCGCAGGTCTTGCGTGTCGGCAAGGAAAAGCTTTCCGATAAGGGAATTACGAGCGCAAAAAAACGCGTCGACCCGTTGCGGCGGCAGACCGGTCTCGCCCGAGAGGAAATCATTGAACGCATGATCTCGTTCTTCAAGGCGCGCTACGGGTTGACTTCCGGTGAGCTGACCGGCGCCGAGCGGAAGGAAGCGCAGCGCCTCGAAGCAGAGAAGTTCAACGATCCGGAGTGGACCGCGCGTGTGCCGTGAACCGGTCCGCGTCTACGAAGCACGACGTGTCGGTTGCGGAAATGGAGCTACCGCGACGCTCACATTATCGCGGCCGCCCTGCCGCAGCGCCCGGCCGACCAGGGCGGAAGCCTGGGCTACGGGCGGTCCGCTCGGCATCGGCAGCAGGTCGCGGGGCCGGTCGGTGTACCCGGACAGCCCGTCGCTGCACACGACGACGAATCCTTCCCGGTCCGGCCGGTGTACGGTCGTCGGTGCATCGACCGGCGGGGCGTCGGCCCCCAACCAGCGCAGTAGAGCGTTGGTGTCGGGATCGCGGTACCTGTCGTCATCGAACGGCACGCCGCTCGCCGCGAGGTATCCGGCTTTGGTGTCGTCGACTGTGAGGCATTCGGCGTGATCCCCCGATATCCAGTACACGCGACTGTCGCCAATCGACGATACGGTGATCGTTTCGTGATCGACCACGATCGAGGCGTACGTGCAACCCGGGGGAGTGGTGGTGATGCCGCGGCCGATTCGTGCCGCGGCAGTGGCTGCGGACGCCGCCGCCAGGTTGCTCGCCGCATCATTGCTCTTTCCCGAAGCAAGGCCGAAGAGCAGCTGTTCCACCCCGGTCTCGCTCGCGTGTAGTGCGGCCAGCTCGCCGAAAGTGGACTGCGATATTCCGTCGCAGACGATCGCGATCGCGGACGCCGGACCGGTGCCGATCGCGATCGCGTCTTGATTGTGTCGCTTGTGACGGCCGACATCGGTCACGCCGCCCACACGCGACAACGCCAGTTCGCTGCGGAAGCACGTCGGCACGGTGCGGTTGCCACAGACGACGCAATAACGGAAGGGATCGAGGCGCGAGGAACCACAGCGGTCGCATCGCCGTTCGCGCCGCGCCGACGATAGACACATGGGTGCCATCTCGTCGAGGTTGCTTGCGCCGCAACAAGAGTTCCTGCCTCTTTCCACGTTGCGATCATATTTGCCGGACCGGTACTGTCACCGGCCGCTTGGGCGTACCTAGAATTCGGTCATGGGTGAGGACCGCACGCACGTCCTGTTGTCTGCCGCTATCTCATTGGACGGGTATCTCGATGATGCGTCCGATCGGCGTCTGTTGCTGTCGAATGAACGAGACATGGCCGCCGTGAGGCAGTTGCGGTCCACATATGACGCTGTCGTCGTCGGGGGGCGTACCGTTCGGCGCGACAACCCGAGTCTGCTCGCTACGGGACAGAGCCAGCCGGCCAAGATCGTCATCAGCGAGTCCGCCGACCTCGACCCGCAGAGCCGTTTCTTCACCACTGGTGATTCGGAGAAGATCATCTTGTGCGGTCGAGCCGCGCGTGCGCGCATTTCTGAACGGTACGGGCGGGCGGCGTCGGCAATAGCATTCGATGGTTTCGATCAGCTCGGTAGATGCCTGGCCGAACTGCGGAAGGCGAAAGGGATCAGGCGCGTCATGGTGGAAGGCGGAGGCACAGTCTTGACCGAGTTCTTGACTCGCGGGCTTGCCGACGAGCTCCGCTTGGCGATCGCGCCGTTTTTCGTCGGCGACGTGGCCGCGCCCCGATTCGTCAATCCCGGTGCGTTCGGTCATGACAAGAGGCATCGTGCCGAGCTGGTGGATACGGCACAGTTGCACGACATGGCCGTCTTGCGTTACCGATTGGCAAGGTGAAGTTGTGGCAGATGATGAATATTGGTTGCGGCGCGCGATCGCACTGGCGCATCATTGCCCGGCCTCGGACACCGCATTCAGCGTGGGGGCGCTGATCGTTGACGCGGGAACTCTCGTGGCGGAGGGCCATTCCCGCCAGGAATCGCCGGCCGACCATGCCGAGGAGGTTGCGCTTCGTCAGCTGCAGTCGGTGAATGCTTCCATGACGCTCTACAGTTCCCTGGAACCGTGCGGACAGCGTGCTTCCCGTCCCGAACCCTGCGCGAACCTGATCGTGGCCGCGGGCATCGGACGTGTCGTTTACGCATGGTCCGAGCCGGACACGTTCGTCGCGCCTATGGGCGCGCGGATCTTGCGCCGGGCCGGCGTCGAGGTGGTGGCATTGACGGATTTGGCGCCGCTGGCGGCAGAACCGAACGCACATTTGTTGGACCAACCCGAACGGAGAAACCCCTGATGCCGCTGATCGATGCTTCCGAACTCGCCGAACTACTGCGCGCTGACCCCACGACCGTGGTTGTGGACGTGCGTTGGAGTTTGAGCGCCGGGGCCTTGGGCGAGGAGTACGCGCGCGGCCATATCGACGGCGCGGTGTTCCTCGACCTCGACCGGGACCTATGTGGTGTCGCCGGTCCGGATGGGCGGCATCCGCTGCCGGAGCCGGGGCAACTGACGGCCGTGCTGCGCCGATCGGGAATCGATGACGACAGCGTTGTCGTCGTGTACGACGGCGGCGACATGATGGCCGCGGCCCGGACCTGGTGGACCCTTCGCTGGGCTGGCCTCGGCGACGTGCGTGTCCTCGACGGCGGTGTGGTCGCCTGGAACGACGCACAGCTGCCGGTGACGAGCGTGATCCCGGAGCCGACGCCCGGCGCGGTGACTGTGCGGCCGGGTCATTTGCCGGTTCTGGATGCCGATGGCGCTGCTGAACGGGCGCGTGTTGGCGCCCTGTTGGATGTGCGCGCGCCGGAGCGTTTCCGGGGCGAGGACGAGCCGATCGACCCGGTCGCGGGCCACATCCCGGGAGCGAAGAATCTTTTCGGTGGAGCCAACGTCGCCAGTAAAGGCGGCTTCGTGAGCCGGGAGGAGCTGGCCGCGCAGTTCGCTGATTGCGGCGATGACACAGCTGTGTATTGCGGTTCGGGCGTAACGGCCGCGCGCACTGCCTTGGCCATGGCCGCCGCAGGGAGAGCCGTGCCACCGGTGTATATCGGATCGTGGAGCAATTGGTGCGCGTTGGACCGCCCCGCGGACGCGGGTGGCGCTTGACCGTCAACTGCCGGACGCAATTTTTGAGTGGGCGCAGCAACGGGGTAAGTTGGGCGACGGTTACCCCCGCCGTGCGCTCCCCGGCGCCGCGCGCCAGATCGGAAGGTATACGAGTCGATGCGTCCCCTCAGGCGTCTTTCTTCGCTGATTGTCGTGAGCGCAGTCGCGTGTCTGGCGAGTAGTTGCGGTGTGCTGGCGGACCCGCCCAGCAGTCTCGAGCGCAGCGCAGAGCCGGAAGAGACGTCGAAACAGGAGGCGTCGAAGGAGGAACCGTCATCGCCGCAGTTCACTCCGAGTAACGAGGCTGCGGAGGCCGGCGGGATCTGTGAGTATCTCGATTTCGAGGTCATCAATAAAGCGACCGGGCAACCGTTCGGTGTCGCCGAGTCCGGCGGTAGCGAGGAAGTGCCCAGCTGCGTGTTGCAGACCACGGCGGGTTCTTTCCCGGACATCACTTTCACGCGTGCGAACACTGCGACCGATTCCAAGACCTATCGAGAGGAGATCCCTCCGAAGGGCGCCGAGAAGATCGAGGATTTCGGTAAAGCCGGCTACAGTGCCGTGCGGGACAAGGTGAAAGGCGGTGGGCCGGTTATCGAGATCGGTTGGTTGACCGACGGCCACATGTACAGCTTCCGGTATACGACTGCTGCCGATACTTCGAAAGACGATGCTG
Organism: Candidatus Stackebrandtia faecavium; assembly: GCA_019112895.1. Lineage (GTDB taxonomy): Bacteria > Actinomycetota > Actinomycetes > Mycobacteriales > Micromonosporaceae > Stackebrandtia > Stackebrandtia faecavium. The sequence continues at coordinate 85,397 of DXIM01000062.1, read as the reverse complement.
AGGCCGTGGTCGACGATCTCATCGCAGTGGTCAAGGATGTCGGTGAAGCCACCGAAAAAGACGACTAGTGGCGTCGTCTTTTTCGACTATGCCGCCGGAACGACGAACACGCGACTGGCGTCTTGCAGCGACAGGTCCGTCTGCGCGTCGTTATGGGACAACCGAATCCGGTCATCGTGTCGTGACACGGTCACCACGGCGCCAGGGTTCACACCGGCGAGGTGGAGTTCGCGCAGCACGCTCGCATCCGTCTGGACGCTTTCGCACAGTCGAGTGACCTTGACGGTGTCGGGTAGCCCCTGGGAAGCCAGGTGCTGTTCCGACGGGTCTAGTTTGGTTGGTTCGAGTCCGGCGCCCAGCGCTTCGAGTCCCGGTATCGGGTTTCCGTATGGGGACCGGGTCGGGTTGTCCAGCAACGCGAAGACTTTTTCTTCCACTGCGTCGCTCATGACGTGCTCCCACCGACAGGCCTCGTCATGGGCGTCCTCATAAGACATTCCGATGACGTCGACGAGCAGAAGTTCGGCGAGGCGGTGTTTCCGCATGACGCCTACCGCGCGCTCGCGCCCCGATTCGGTCAGCTCCAGGTGACGGTCGCCCAAGATGTTGAGCAGCCCGTCGCGCTGCATCCTTGCCACTGTTTGGCTGACAGTTGGGCCGCTTTGGTTAAGTCGTTCTGCGATTCGCGCTCGCAGGGGCGCAATGCCTTCTTCTTCGAACTCCAAAATGGTCCGAAGATACATTTCTGTCGTGTCCACAAGGTCTGTAGTCATGCCGCGTCCTTCGCGCACTAAAAATGCTCGATGCAGGTAAAACACCGGATGATCGTGGTGTTATTCCCCCAGCTGGCGTCCGATTGATTGTTGTGTGCCGATGTGCTCGTGCTAGCGATGCGTACCGCTAGATTTTCGATCAGCGTAGGCTCGTACCTGCAATGTTAGCCTGTGCTTTTTGTGGCGCTCAGCACGATCATGCGGCTGACTCAATCGGTCACGGAATGACCGTCACGACGTTGCGGAAACTCGATCAGGCGCCTTAAGCCACGTAGACCGAGAGTTGATCGGCAAGGTTCTGGCTGCGGAGCTTGTGCAGCGTCAGTTTCTCAATCTGCCGCACGCGTTCCCGCGAAAGTCCGAATTCCTTACCCACCTCTTCGAGCGTGCGTTGCCGCCCATCTTCGAGGCCGAAACGGGAGCGCAACACGCCTTGCTCGCGCGGCGGAAGTTCGGCCAGGACGCGGGCGATCTCGCTGCGCAGCTGCAGGTAGGAGCCTTCTGCGGCGGGGTGATCCTCGACGGTGCAGGGGAGTATGTCCGACAACGGCGTGTTGCCGTCGTCGCCGACCGACTGGTCCAGGCTGATGGGGTCTTTGTCGTAGGACAGCAACTCCAGGACGCGGTACGGCTCAACATCCATAGCCTGCGCGATTTCGGTGTACTGCGGTTCGCGCCCGTATGTCGCCGTCAACTCCCGCCGGACGCGGGACAGCTTATTGATCTGTTCCACGGTGTGAGCCGGGATGCGGATGGTGCGGGCCTGGTCTGCCATGGCGCGGGTGATGGCTTGCCGGATCCACCAGGTGGCGTAGGTGGAGAACTTGAAGCCCTTGCTGTAGTCGAACTTCTCGACCGCACGGATCAGACCCACGTTGCCCTCCTGGATCAAGTCCAGCAGGCTCACGCCACGGCTGTTGTAGCGCTTGGCGATGCTGACGACGAGTCGTAGGTTGGCCTTCATCAGCGCGTCTTTGGCTCGTTTACCGTCCCTGGCGATGACCTCAAGGTCGTGGCGCGTTGCGGAATCCGCAGCCATGGCCGGGTCGTTGTCGAGGAGGTGAGCGGCGTAAAGGCCGGCCTCGATCGCTTTCGCCAATTCGACTTCTTCACCGGCCGTCACGAGCCGGTGTTTGCCGATTCCGTCAAGGTAAGCCCGAATCGAGTCGACCGGCGCAGCACTCGCCCCGTGGAGGGCCGCATCATTGACGGTTATGGCGCTTGTCTTCTTGCTCAGCGTTACCACGGTTCTTACCTCTCCTGGAGATCTTGGGTGTCACGTCCGTGCGTGATGTCCAGAACTCAGCATTACGGCGAAGCCGACCTTTGAAAATGGGGCGGCCCGATTCGTGGCACAAATAAGGGAGACAAGCGGGCGACCGCTATAGCTGGGTGGACGCCAAGATCGCCAATCCTTCTACTGTATGTAGAATCGTATGGTCTACCAATTTCAAGAAGGAGCGAACGAATGGCGAGACTGGGAGAGCTCGAACACGCCATCATGAACATACTGTGGACGGGCACGGAACCCCTGACAGCTCGCGAAGTTCGAGAACAGCTCAGTGACCGCGACCTGGCCGCCACGACCGTTCTCACGGTGTTGTCGCGCCTCGAAAGCAAGGGACTTGTCGTGCGTGACCGTAGCAGTCGCGCGCACAGGTACCGTCCAGTGGATGGCCGCGACGTTCACGTCGCCAGCTTGATGCGTCAGGCCCTGGACAGCGCCCCTGATTCTGATGCAGCATTGGCGCGATTCGCCGATGCTGTGACACCGAGCGAAGCAGCGGCGCTGACAGACGCCTTGGAGGAAGCCATGGCGCGCCGACGGAGGGACGGTGACTAGTCGTGGGCAGCTTCGTTGCCGTCGCAGTGATGGGGATCTTGGCCGCGGCCCTGCTGGGGCCCATCCCGGCGGTATTGGACCGTGCGCGCTGGCCCTACCGTGAACCCCGTGCCGCGCTGGTGTTGTGGCAGGCAGTCGGCCTGGCCGGCGGGCTCACTGTCCTGGGCACCGCGGCCGCGATGGCACTTGCACCGTTGGGGCCGACACTGTGGGAAGCCGCCGCGGTATACGTCCGCAATCTTGCCTCCGGAGACCTCACCGGGGGCCTGGGGATAGGCCACCTCATTTTGCTGGCCATAGCCGTCATGATCACCGCGTGGCTCGTCGGCGTGCTCCCGGTGACGATCTGGCGCACATTCAAGGCCCGTAAGCGACACCGTCAGTTGGTCGATCTGGTGTCGCGTCCATGGCCGACAGCCCGGCCCGGGGACGGGCGGGTCCTGGATCATCCGGACGCGGCCGCGTACTGCCTACCAGGACGGGTGGCGCGAGGTAGGACCCGCATCATCTTCACCACCGGCGCCTTGTCTCGCCTCGATGACGCTGAAGTGGCCGCCGTTTTGGCTCATGAGGACGCGCACCTGACCGAGCGCCACGACCTTGTTGCGCTCCCGTTCCTGGCGTGGGTCACGGCGTTCCCCTGGTTCCCGGGGGTACGGCGGGCGCGCTTCGCCGTGGCCACTTTGCTTGAGATGGTTGCCGACGACAGGGCCACCAGCAGCACTAAGCCGGCGACCCTGGCCTCGGCATTGGCGCGAATGGGCTCCGGTGCGCACACTCCCCCCGGATCCTTGCCGATCGACGGGGGGAGCGTACTGGCGCGAGTACATCGTCTGCTCGACCCGCCCCCGCGCTCCTGGGGGTGGCGGATAAGCGCGTACCTGTTGGCGATAGCGCTGGTCAGCGTGCCGATCAATGCCGTCGGTGCGAGCCTGTACTAATGAATGCCGCACGGCGGCGCGACAGGCAGAACCGGAGACGAGGTTATTCCTCGCTGTCGTCGCCGCCGCCCTTCATGGTTTCGTATATCTCCTGACATCGCGGGCACAACGGGAATCGCTCGGGGTCTCGGGAAGGGACCCACAGTTTTCCGCACAACGCCCGGATCGGCTTTCCGGACACCATCGCGTCCATGAGCTTGTCTTTGGGTACATAGTGCGCGAACTTGTCCTCGTCGCCCTCGTCGTAGCGATAATCGGACTCGGTGCGTTCGTCGAGGATAGTGCCGCCATCGCCATGGAAAGTCTCAGTCATCGTCTGTTGCCTTTAGTTCTAGCCGAGCAGTACATGCGACAGTGTTACATGGGTGTAACTCGCTGTCGATCGTCTTGAATTCGGTGTGCCCCAACTCGTTCGGGTGTTCTTGGGACTTGCGGCCTCGCCTCCAGCGCGTCATTTTGTACCGATCCTTGGGCGGTCGATCGTTAGCTATCATGACCGCGGCCCAAGGCAGAATAACCATGCCGGCCGCGCATAGCGACAGCCACAGCCACAGCCCCGGCGTTTTGGTTGTGACCAAGATGCTTGCCACGATCAGCAGCACCGCCCGGATTGCCATCATGATGCCGTAGCGGAGCTGCCGTGACCGAAGCTGCTCGTGCCGACTAGGCTCAGCGTCGGTCACGAGCGCGGGTTTATTGTGCGCGTGACCCATTCCTCAAGCGTTGCACTGCGCTCGGCGAATGGCCACCCGGGGTCGGATGTAATACGCAGACGGGCAGGATAGTTGGATGCGTGCAGTAGTTCAGACAGTCAGCGAGGCGGCCGTCACCGTCGACGACGAAACCGTTGGCGCGATTAAGGATGGCTTGTTGGTGCTAGTGGGTGTGACCCACGACGACACCCGCGAAGATGCTGTGGCGCTCGCGCATAAAATCTGGCACCTGAGGATTCTCGATGGAGACCGTTCGGCAGCCGATCTCGGGGCGGAGATTCTCGTCGTCAGCCAGTTCACTTTGTACGCCGATACGCGTAAGGGACGCCGGCCCAGCTGGATCGAGGCCGCTCCTTCTCAGGTCGCCGAACCGTTGGTGACTGATGTGGTTGAGGCGCTTCGTGCGCTCGGCGCCACTGTCGCTACCGGAGAGTTTGGTGCGCAGATGCTAGTGAACAGCGTCAACGTCGGGCCACGCACAATATTGCTTGAACGGTAGCCCGCGTAGGCTCATCAGGTTTTGTAAGACGCACATAACTTCTAGGCTCCGTGTCGCGATGCGCGATGCACCGTGGTCGCGGCGCCGCCAACACGAGAGGGGAGTTCGGTCGATGCCGGTGACCGGTCGGGGAGTTCTCGCACCATTGCGTACGTGGCAGCGAAAAGCCATGGTCGCTTACCATCGCGCCAACGATGACGATTTTCTCGCCGTGGCAACGCCCGGAGCGGGAAAGACCACGTTCGCGCTACGGGTCGCTGTGGACCTGCTCGACAGCGGTGCCGTCACCGCCGTGACCGTCGTGGCGCCGACCGAGCACTTGAAAACGCAGTGGGCGCAAGCCGCGGCGAAGGTGGGTATAGCTCTCGACCCGCAGTTTCGTAACGCGGATATACACACTTCCAGCGACTTCCACGGTGCCGTGGTCACCTATGCACAGGTCGGGGCGGACCCTGCGGTGCATAAGCGCCGCACATTGACGAAACCGACACTGGTGATCCTCGACGAGATCCACCATGCCGGCGACGCGCGATCCTGGGGCGAAGGCGTGCAGGCGGCGTTCACACCCGCGGTGCGGCGCCTGTGCCTGACAGGAACGCCCTTTCGGTCCGATGAGAATCCGATCCCGTTCGTCGAATACGAGCACATGACAGACGGCTCCCTGCGGTCGCGCCCCGACACCGTCTACGGCTATTCCCATGCGCTCGCGGACGGCGTCGTGCGCCCGATCATGTTCTTGGCTTATTCCGGCGATGCCCGGTGGCGCAACAGCGCCGGCGACGAGCTCGCGGTTCGTCTGGGAGAGCCCATGACCAAGGACCTAACTGCCCAGGCGTGGCGGACCGCGCTGGACCCGTCAGGCGAGTGGATACCGCAGGTGCTGCGCGCCGCCGATGCTCGCCTGAGTGCCCTTCGTAACGCGGGTATGCCGGACGCCGGCGGCCTGGTCATCGCCTCCGACCAACAGGACGCTCGCGCCTACGCCAAGATCCTCGAACAGGTGACCGGTCAGCGTGCCGTCGTGGTGCTGTCCGATGACGCAGGAGCTTCCGACCGGATCGCAAAGTTCGCTGATTCCGATGATCGCTGGATGATCGCCGTGCGGATGGTGAGCGAAGGAGTCGACATCCCGCGACTGGCCGTGGGCGTATACGCGACGAACGCGCACACGCCGTTGTTCTTCGCGCAAGCTGTCGGACGCTTCGTGCGGTCACGCCGCAAAGGGGAGACCGCCTCGATATTCCTTCCGAGCGTGGCGCCGCTACTGGAGCTCGCGGCTGCCCTCGAGGAGGACCGAGACCATGTCATCGGGCCCCCCGACGACCCCGATCCCGAAGATCTGCTCGCTGAAGCGCAACGCCGCAGCGACGAACCGGACGGGTTGATCGGAAATAGCCGAGAAACGCTGGCATCCACGGCGGAACTGGATCAGGTGATCTTCGACGGGGCATCGTTCGGTACCCCCATTCAGCCCGGTAGCCCCGAAGAACAGGAGTTCTTGGGGCTACCCGGGTTGCTGACCCCAGAGCAGGTGTCGATGTTGCTGTCGAAGCGCCAGGCACAGCAGTTGTCGGCGCGCGATGCGAAAGTGACGCCGCCGGCCCAGAAGGATCCGCTGGAACCGGAGAGCCCGGCACAAAAACGTGTCGCATTGCGCAAGCGCCTCAACGCGCTCGTGGCGGCGCAACACCATGCGACGAACACGCCTCACGGCAAGATCCATGCGGAGCTGCGGCGCATCTGCGGCGGTCCGCCGAGCGCTCAAGCGACGATCGAGCAACTGGAACAGCGCATCGAAGCGATCCAGAAGATCTAGCTGCCCTAGAACACAAAGAAGCGGTGATCCGGTCGCTGACCGGACCACCGCTTGTGGTCTAAAGGGTCAGTTTTTCGAGGCCAAAAGTTCGCTGCCGCGCCAGTCAAACTCGTTGTCGGCAGTGAAATCGACGGCGATCTTCACAAGATCATCCGCGTACTTATTGGCGTGGTGTCCGCAGAACACGAGATCGTCTCCTCCCGCGAGCGTGATACGCAGCTTCGCCGAAGCGCTACACCGGTCGCAGCGCTCACCGGCGACGGGCTGAGTGTCCGTCTCGGGTGGGGGCGTCAGGGTGGGTGTCATGGCCTCTCCTTCGGCTGTGATCTTGTTATCACAGTTGACAATCACTGTCATGAACCCCGGGGTGGAGTTCATTGTTCAATTACTGCAACACGCAATTGACGCGTTTGCTTCCCGCTCGCGGCCTTCGCGACTGGGCTCACACTGACCACTTGCCGATGGCTTCGTGCGTAGTCCGAATACGCTATACGACGCAGTAGGCCGTCGGCAAGCGCCCATAGCTGCAATTGTGCACGCAGGATGCGACAAAACACATCGGCTAATCGAGGTAATCGCGTAGCACTTGCGACCGAGATGGGTGCCGAAGCTTCGACATCGTCTTCGACTCGATCTGGCGGATGCGTTCCCGGGTGACCCCGTAGACCTGTCCGATCTCGTCCAGCGTGCGTGGCTGGCCGTCGGTCAGACCGAATCGAAGACGGACAACGCCCGCTTCACGTTCCGACAGGGTCTGGAGTACTTGCTGCAACTGACCCTGCAAGAGCGAGAACGATACGGCATCGACGGCGACGACCGCCTCGGAGTCCTCGATGAAGTCGCCGAGCTGACTGTCGCCCTCATCGCCGATGGTCTGGTCGAGCGAGATCGGTTCCCGAGCGTACTGCTGGATCTCCAGGACTTTCTCCGGGGAGATATCCATTTCCTTAGCCAGCTCTTCCGGGGTCGGCTCGCGACCGAGGTCTTGAAGCAGCTCGCGTTGGATCCGGCCCAACTTGTTGATGACCTCGACCATGTGCACCGGGATACGGATGGTGCGGGCCTGGTCTGCCATGGCGCGGGTGATGGCTTGCCGGATCCACCAGGTGGCGTAGGTAGAGAACTTGAAGCCCTTGGTGTAGTCGAACTTCTCGACGGCACGGATCAGACCCAGGTTGCCTTCCTGGATGAGGTCCAAGAACGCCATGCCGCGTCCGGTGTAACGCTTCGCCAGCGACACGACCAGACGTAGGTTCGCGGCCAGCAGGTGGTTCTTGGCTCGCTCTCCGTCGCGGCTCACCCATTCGAGTTCACGACGCGGTTTGATCGGAAGTTCTTCTCCGGCTTCCCGGATTTGCCGCAGGCGTTCCACGGCGTACAGGCCGGCCTCAATGCGCTTGGCCAGCTCGACTTCCTGAGCGGCGTTCAACAGCGGCACTTTGCCGATCTGCTTCAAATAGGCGCGCACCGAGTCGGCCGAAGCCGTCATCTCGGCGTCTTTGCGGGCCTGCTTCAAGGCTTCAGAGTCTTCGTCATCCCAGTCGAATTCGGACGATTCTTCGTCCTGTTTCGATTTCTTCGACGAAGCCTTCTTGGCCGCCTTTTTCGCGGTGGATTTCTTGGCCGCTTTTTTAGCGGCCTTCTTTGCCGGCTTTGCTTCGGACTTTTCTTTGTCCTCGGAAGATGCCTCGGCGTCAGGCTTGGCGGCGGTCTTCTTCGTCGCCTTTTTAGCGGCTTTTTTGGCGGTTTTCTTCGCCGGAGCTTCCGGGCTTTCGTCCGCATCAACGGTCACGGCGCTGGCAGCTTCGCTCTTGGCAGCAGGAGCCTCCGCTTCTGCCTTCTTCTTCGTTGCTTTCTTCGCGGTCGACTTCTTCGTGCCGGTCTTAGCAGTCGTCGCTTTCGAAGCGGGACTGGTGGAGCGTGCGGCAACGGAACGGCGCGTGCTGGCGGAACCATCCACGACGACGGTCACGTTGGCGTCCGACAGGGCCCGAAGGATCTTTTTTCCTTGAGCCGGAGCGACCGCCGCGGATTCCAGGAACCCCGCAACGTCGGCTGAAGTGAGTTGTCCACCGCGATCGTTGGCTAGCTGAAGAAGCGAATCTGTCAGTGAACGGACGTCTGTACCGTTTGGGCTCGCGTCTGTCACGAACTACCTTCCGAGGCGTATGGTGGGCGAGATTCGCTGTGGTATGTGTGCACACCAAACGAACCTGACATTGGATTGTGGACCAGCCCGTTGGCTCTTGCGCCATACGGACAGGCGTGAATTGTAACGCTGGAGTTTGGGAAACAACCAACAGCCATTGCCGCGAGGCGTGTTTCCGTTGTGGCAGTTTGGGATTCGGATTGCAGTGACGTGAAAATAGGATCATCCCGTCGGGCAGGTGCCGTCCGGCGCCTGCGGGTGTCCGATGATGCCCAACGCGTTGCGCGCATCGCTTTTCGTGTTCACCTGTTGGAAGCCTTCCCCCAAAACAACTTCGACATAATCGGTGTCGTTGTCGAGTGAAAAATGATGTTCCGAACTCGCGAAATAGGCACGCAGCAGGTGCCCTCCCGCGACCATGTTCGGTCCGTAGTAAAGCTCCGCGGGAGCTTCCGTTTTTTGTTTGTCCGTCGAAATGTCTTCGACATTGAAACCGTATTCGTCGAGGGCTTCCTTGGCCGCTTCGGCAAGTCCGGCACCATCGGTGGCGTTTGTGATCCGTACGTTGATGTCATGTTCTTCCGGCAACGAGATATCGACCGGAACGTCGCCGGGATCGCAATTTTGGCTGCCTGACGCAGTCTGGGAGTCGCTGGCAATGGCGAACAACGACGTGGCGATCGCAACGACAGTTAGGAATCCGACCACGATCAGGGCACGTACCTGCGTGATGCGCACACTGCCTCCCCTGTCCAAACGTTGCTGGTGAGGTTATCGTGCTGCCCTCATGATGCGCAGTCGGGTTTGAGAACTTGTCACCGAAATGATTGCGTGCCCGATCCGATCCGTCATGACCGTATGTAAAGTCGCTTCCTGGTGGCGTCGCTTCTGGGTGGGTAAGACGAGATTGTCGGATTCGTCGATCGATTCCTCGCGATTTTGCGGGTTGGATGCCTCACATTTGGGAAGAACTGTCGGGTACCGGCTGTCGTTGCATTTCCAAGGCGGGGTAAGGTACCGCGCTCGCGGGGGGTGTCTTCTCGCGAGAGTGGGCGCGTATTAGCTCAACCTGGTCGAGGGACGAAGGTTCGAGTTGATGACCCACGCCGAAGGGATGATTCCGTGCCTGACCGCAGGAACTTGGTTTATTGACCACAGTGGGAGTGAGACTAGCTATGGCCACCGACTACGACGCACCGCGCCGCGATAGCGAGGAGTCAGGCGACGACAGCCTCGAAGAGTTGAAGGCTCGGCGCACCGATGCGCAATCAGGCAGTGTGGATGTTGACGAAGCCGAAGTCGCTGAAAACTTCGAGCTTCCGGGAGCAGACCTTGCCGATGAGGAACTGACCGTCAAAGTATTGCCGATGCAAAACGATGAGTTCCGTTGCTCCAGTTGCTTTTTGGTGCACCATCGCAGCCAGCTTGCGACACAGAAGAAAGGCAAGCTCATCTGCCGCGATTGCGCGGCGTAAATCGCCCGAATCTCGATGCGACGCTAGCTATTGGCGTCGCATCGAGTTTTTTCTAGTGCCGTGCATATTTCGTCGGGGCGCTTGGTGGAGATGATCCAGTAGGGGGTCGGATCGGCGGGGTCGTTCAAAGTGATGCGAACGGCGCTTCGAATCCACGGGCGCTTGATGACGAACGCCAACGGGTGCAGTTGCGCAGTGAGGGCGTCGCGCAACGGTGTTTGGGACAAAGGTTCGACCGATTCAATGAATTCCCGCGGCAGACACGCATCGTCGACCCGAAAATGCGTGTCGTCGATCTGGATCCGCAGACGGCCGAGCCACAACAGTCCGCCGATCGTCGCCGGTATCAGCACAGCCAGCGGCAGCCAGGTGACCATCCCGGGAACCCCCATGCCCAATTCAATGGCCAGCCCGATCGCGAGGGCGAGGCAGATGGGCCACCACCACCACGGCAGGAGGAGCCTTTCGTGAAAGAGGGTACGGTCATCGAGCGGCATGGGCCGACAATACCGCTGCGCCATTTGAACCCAAGGAGTGCGTGAAGTGAACGAGGTGAGCGTCGCAATCACGCGGCTGGATCCGCAGCTACCGTTGCCGCGTTATGCGCATCCGCTCGACGCCGGTGTCGACCTGTATGCCGCGCACGATGTGGAACTGAAACCGGGGGAACGGGCACTGGTCAACACCGGTATCGCGTGTGCGCTTCCCCCCGGGTACGTGGGTTTGGTGCACCCGCGTTCGGGCCTGGCCGCACGGCACGGCGTGACTGTGCTCAACGCACCCGGTACCGTCGACGCTGGCTATCGTGGCGAAATCCGCGTCAACCTGGTCAACCTCGACGGTGACACGCCGGTGCGTGTGAGCCGAGGCGACCGTATCGCTCAGCTCGTGGTCCAGCAGGTGGCACAGGTGGTATTCCATGAAGTGTCGCAGCTGCCCGAATCGGCGCGTGGCATCGGTGGGCATGGTTCGACCGGCGGATTGACGTGACGTGCCTATACCGGCAAGCATGACTGATGGTCATGGAACAGATGGAGAATGAGCGTGTTTGGACGACGGCGACGTAAAGAAGAAGAGCTCGAGGAGAGCCTCGACGCGACGGAGCAGGAAGCTTCGGCCGAAGACACGTCGCCTGGGCACGGCCCGTACGACTCGTCGCATGCACCCGATGACGACATTATGCGTCTCGACTTGGGCGGTTTGAAGATCCCGGCATTGCCGAACCTGAAGTTCGGGATGCCCGCAGATGAAAACGGTCGACTGCGGCAAGAAGTCGTGATTTCCAATGAAGACAGTGTCTTGCGTGTAGCCGCGTGCGCCGCGCCCCGCAACGAAGGCATTTGGGACGAAATCCGGGACGAGATTGCCCAGTCGGTGAAGGAGCGGGGCGGCCGCTTCGAACTCGCCGAAGGCGCTTATGGCACCGAATTGCTTGCTTACCAACCGGATGGGCGGAACAAGACGACGCTGGTGCGTTACATCGGCATCGACGGCCCGCGCTGGTTCGTGCGGGCGTTGTTCCATGGGGCACGCGCCGAGAAAAACGAAGCCGAATCGACGCTCGACGAATGCCTCCAAGGAATGATCGTCGAGCGGGGCAACGAGGCGATGCCGCTGCGCGAGGGACTGACATTGCAGCTTCCGGAAGAGATGATGGAAGCACGTAAGAAACATGTGGAGAAGCAACAGGCGCAAAAAGCTAAACCCGCGACTGCCGGAGCCGGTGGATCGCGGCGTAAGCCTTCACCCAAGCCCCGCTAAGACGAATCGTCGCGGCATTGACGCCTCGGCCGTCCCGGCCGAGGCACGTAGCTACCGATCCAGACGTCGCCGGTCGGCGTCCGGCGGAGAGGAAAAAATGGTGGATCAGCCACGTAGCCGGCCCGAATTCACCGTCGCAGCGGATTCGGTCCACGACACCCACGATGGTGGACAGCCGGATCCTCACATGCTGGACGAAACGGATCCGGCGGCGGAAGAACCCCCCCACCTCGATGCCGCTGAAGCCACAGCCGACGCCGCCGACACAGGTGAGGATGAGGACGAGCTTCCTCCGCTGACGGAACAGATCTCGCAACAGCTCGGCGGGATCGGCGGTCTCATCGAGTCGGGAATCCCGATCGGTATCTTCGTGGTCGCGAACGTCATCTGGGAGGACTCACTGCGGTGGGTCATCGCTGCCGCAGTTGCGGTAGCGGTCATCATCGCGATCGTGCGCGCGGTACGGCGTGAGCCGATACGACACGCCATCAACGGCCTGCTGGGCATCAGTATCGGCGCGGTCCTGGCCTGGAACACCGGCGACGCCGCCGACTTCTATTTGCCGGGGATCATCCAGGGCGGCATCTACGGTTTCATCCTCATGGGGTCGGTGGCCGTCAAACATCCCTTGGTGGGCTGGTTCTGGGCGATCGTCGCGGCGGGTGGCCGCAACGTGTGGCGGGAGGACGCTCGTATGGTGCGTTTGTTCTCGTGGTTGACGATGTTGTGGGGAGTCGTGTTCTTGATCAAGAACATTTTCCGGCTCTGGCTCCACCTGATCGACCAAGACACCCTGCTGGGCATCGTCACCTTGATCGGGGGGTACCCCGTTACGGCGCTGTTGGTGGCCATCTCGTTTGGTGCGGTGCGCTACACCCGACGCAAGCACTCGATGGACGAGCCCGGGGCTGTGACGGCTGTCCGTTGAGCCGGCCATCCGGCCCCCGCTGAATACCTGAGGCTGCCTGTGCGTCGTTGGGGCGAATCGACTGAGGCGTTACGCTTCACAGCTGCACACCGTACTGCTGAACGATGGGGTACCGACGTACGTGACTGAACAGGACGACTCCGCGACGATGATCGTGGACGTGGGCCCGGTGGCCCATGGGGGCCACTGCGTAGCGCGAGCCGATGGGCGCGTCATTTTCGTGCGTCACGCTCTCCCCGGTGAACGCGTGAGAATCGCCGTAACTCAGCGAAACAGCAAATTCTGGCGTGCGGACGCGGTCGAGGTGCTGCGTGCCGGGGAGGATCGAGTGACACCACCGTGCCGCTTCGCCGGTACATGTGGAGGCTGCGATTTTCAGCATGTCTCGGCCGAGGGCCAGCTGCGATTGAAGAGCGATGTTCTGCGGGAGCAGCTCGTTCGGTTGGGCGGCATGAACGCCGAGGACGTCAGTCGGTTCGGGGTCGAACCGTTGCCGGGCGGGCTGTTGGGATGGCGGACCCGCATGCAATACGCGGTTGACCGCGACGGCAAGCCCGGCTTGCGGCCGCATCGTTCGAAGGAGGTCATCGATATCGATGACTGTCCGATTGCCTCGGATTCCATCCGGGACAGCGATGTGCTGCAAGAACATTGGCCGGGGGCGAGCAACGTGTGCGTGACCCAAAGCGGCACCGGGCAGCTGTCGGTGTATACGCAGTCACGGCGCCACAAGCAGCCTCGCATGGTGTCCGGTCCGCGCAAGGTCGAAGAGCGCAACGATGGTCATACTTTCGAATTGTCGTGCGACTCGTTTTGGCAGGTGCATCCGGAAGCGGCCCGGGCCCTGACCGCAACCGTGCGGGAGATGGCGCAAGTCAAATCCGGGGAAACGGTGTGGGACCTGTACTCCGGTGCGGGGCTGTTCGCCGCCGCGCTAGCCGATTCGGTTGGTTCCGGCGGCCATGTGGCCGCGGTGGAGTCAGCACCGACGTCGCGCCTGCGTCGCAACCTGGCGAAACTACCAACCGCGAAGGCCCATGTCGCGGATGTGGAGGACGTCGTGACACAACTGCCGACACCCGACGTCGTGGTGGTGGATCCGCCTCGGAAAGGGCTGGGATCCAACGTGGTGAAGGCTATCGTGGACGGACGTCCACGTGCCGTCGTCTATGTTGCGTGCGATCCGGCGGCGTTGGCGCGCGACGTGTCCTTGTTCACCGACCTGGGGTACCGGGTCGAAACCGTGCGGGCATTCGACGCTTTCCCGATGACCCAACACTTCGAGTCGGTGGCATTGCTGACTTGATCCGCACCGTTGGTGGACCTTTCGCCCAGTTATCGGCACAATGTCCGCAAATCCCATTAGACCGCGGTGAGTCACCGCGGTCCCCTGGAGGTGTGGACCTTGACTCATCGACAGCTAGACTCGGCGACTATGAACCGCGGTGAGGCCGCTTCGGCGGGAGAGATACTGAGCACGATCCAAAGCCTGGTGGATTTTCAGCAGCTTCCTAGTGAGGCGTTGCCGAGTCTTGCCAGCGAGATACGTGAATTTCTTATCGACAAGGTGTCGCGAACTGGTGGACATATAGGACCGAACCTGGGTGTCATCGAACTAACGATGGCTCTCCACCGCGTCTTCGAATCCCCCCGAGACAGGATCATTTTCGACACGGGGCACCAGGCCTACGTCCATAAGATGCTGACCGGTCGCATGGACGGCTTCGATCGCTTGCGTAAACGTGACGGCTTGTCCGGCTACCCTTCGCAGGCTGAAAGCGAACACGACGTCGTCGAGAACTGCCACGCGTCGACCGCATTGTCGTACGCCGATGGCATCGCCAAAGCCATGGCGCTGCGAGGCGAATCCCGCCACGCTGTCGCGGTCGTGGGCGATGGCGCATTGACCGGCGGTATGTGCTGGGAAGCGCTCAACAATATCGCCGCCAGCAAGGACCGGCCCGTGGTGATCGTCGTCAACGACAACGGGCGTTCCTACGCCCCGACCATCGGTGGCCTGGCCGACCACTTGGCGACACTGCGCCTGGACCCTTCGTATGAGAAGGCACTGGATCGGATCCGTGAATCCTTGGGCAGCACACCTTTGGTGGGGCCGCCCCTGTTTGAGGCGATGCACGCGATCAAACGCGGTATCAAGGACGTCGTGGCTCCTCAGGTCATGTTCGAAGACCTCGGTATCAAGTACGTGGGACCGGTGGACGGCCACGACGTCGACGCCATGATGAGCGCCCTGGAACGCGCCAAGCGTTTCGGCGGTCCCGTGATCGTTCACGCGATCACGCGCAAGGGCAACGGATATCAGCCCGCGGAGGACGACGAGGCCGACCATCTGCATTCGCCGTCGTCGTTTGATCCTCAAACCGGCCAGTCGCTGTCGGGCGGCGGGCAAAAATGGACCGCGGTCTTCTCCGAAGAGCTCGTGGCCATCGCCGACGAGCGTCCCGATGTCGTCGGGATCACCGCGGCCATGCCGATACCGACAGGTATCGACAAGCTGCAGGACAAACACCCGGAGCGTGTGTTCGACGTCGGTATTGCCGAACAACACGCCACGACGTCGGCAGCGGGCTTGGCGATGGAGGGTATGCACCCGGTTGTGGCTTTGTACTCCACGTTCGTGAACCGCGCCTTCGACCAGGTCCTGTTCGACGTCGCCATGCACAAGCTGCCGGTGACTTTCGTGCTGGACCGTGCCGGATTGACCGGACCCGACGGCCCCAGCCATTACGGGATCTACGACATGTCCGTGTTCCGTGCGGTCCCCGGCATGTCGATCGCCGCGCCGCGTGACGCGGCTACCTTGCGCGAAGAGTTTCGCGAGGCCATGTCGATCGATGATGGACCATCGATCGTGCGGTTTCCCACCGGGAAAGTCGGCGCCGATGTGCCGGCCCTGGAACGGCGCGACGGTATCGACATCCTGGCGCAGGGCGAGACCAACGACATCCTGTTGGTGGCGTGTGGCGCGTTCGGCGCACCGGCCCTCGAAGCGGCGAAGAGCTGCAGCGAGCAGGGCTACGGCGTCACCGTGGTCGATCCGCGATGGGTTGCCCCGGTGCCCGATGCACTGGTCGGAATGGCTGCGCAGCACCGTTTGGTGGTCACAGTCGAAGACGGCTTGCGCGTGGGTGGTTTCGGCTCCGCCCTTGCCCAGACCCTGCGCGATGCGCACGTATCCACCCCGTTGAAGGATTTCGGCGTCGAGCTCGGATGGCACCGCCACGGTTCGCGCGACGAATTGCTCAACGACCTGAACCTCACGCCTCAAGCGATCTCCCGCGGAGTGGTTGAGGCAGCGGCGAAACACTTGGGCGATTCTGAGAGCTTGACGCTGTAACGCCGACGATCCAAACAAACGGGGAGTGACCGCAATCGCGGTCACTCCCCGTTTCAGGAGGCGGTAGGCGAAGTTTTATTGGTGGATCTCGTCCAGCAGCGCGTAAGCCAACTTGTCCCATTTGGCGTACGCGTTGGGGAACGCCGAGCCCTGTACCTTTTGCGCGGCGTCGGTCAGTTTCATGTCGTCCCAGTTCTTCACCTTGAGCAGCTTGGAGTAGAACGCGGTCGAGGCGTATTCCACGTCCATGCATTCCTTGACGCTGCCCCAACCCATGCTGGGCCGCTGCTGGAAGATCCCGACCGAGTCGTGGTCACTGCCGACACCTTCGTTGTCGATCTTCAGCGACGAGGGGTACTTATCGCTGGCGAGGTTGTAGAACTTCGTCTCCTGCATGACGGTCATCAGCGCAATCGCTTGGCCGCGCTTGGGGACGTTCATCTCTTCGCCCACTTGGATGACGGCCAAGGCGTTGGCCATTTGTGCTTTGTCGAGACCCTTCACCGATTTCGGTTTGGTGTTGATGGTCTTTTCCTTCTTTTCGGACTCTTTTTCGTCCTTGGAGTCCTTTTCCTCGGCCTCGGGCTCGTCGCTTTGGGGCGCGTCCTCGGCTTCGGGAGCCACCTCGTTGTCCGGCTCGTTCGCGGCCTGCGGATCTTCGCCGCGTTCGGCGCCCCGCTCGGCGTGCTTTTCCGCCGCGGTTCCGGTCGCGACCGTGAACTGTGAATCGGACTCGGCGTCGTTGGAGTTGAAGCCCGTCATCGCCATGGTCACGATCGCGGCGCATCCCAGCAGCGCCATGCCGTGGCGCAGACCGGATTTGGAGGTCGCGGTTATCGTCGCCGTGGAGTTACTGACATGTTCGGTGATGGCCTGGTACGTCCCGCGGGGGTCGTTGATGGCGTCGCGGGTCATGCGCACACCGCTTCGGGTGGCGTTGTGGGTTGATTCGACGATTCGCCGAGGGGTTTGGGGATCGGTCAGTACACCTGCTGTGGTCCGGCCGGCTGAGGCGATGCGCTGCGCAACCTGTGGCGCGGCCCCTTTGGCGGCCACGGCCGTGCTGCGTAGTCCGGACACCGCACGGCGCGGCAGTGTCGGGTCCATCAGGGTTGTCTTGGTGCTGTTGATGCGACGTGCCAGGTTTGCCGCATCGGCACGTGTGGGTAGTGCTTCGCGTAGTGCGGATGATGCGACTTTGACGAGTCGGCGGGCCTGCACCATGCCGCGGGTTGTGGCCACGGTTTTGATGTTGCCGGCCAGGACTGCCAGGAGTTCGATGCTGATTTGCGGGAGCCACACCCAGACCCGCAGGATTCGGGTGAATCGCGGTTGGGAACCGGGGACATGGAATCGGTGACGCCCGCTGCGCGAGGACGCACGGCTGATAACGACGCCGTCTTCCTCGGTCTTTTTGCACAGATGCTTTGGCATTCGGCCACACTAAGCGGCGAAACCCCAGGTGAAAAGCACCAAGATCGAGGGAGCGTCTTACCACATTGGCGAAATTCCACTGTTGCGCCGTGTGGGCGTTTTGGGTGTTAAGTCGCTTAACATCGTTTTGTTCTGTGCCGCGCTGAAACTGGGTTTTTGCCTTCCTACGCCGGGTCGGATGGAATCCGCCAACCAGGTGAGTTACATCGACGTATTTCTACAATGTGACGTTCGTTACTTTATGGCGAAGGGTGCTGACGTTGATACAGCACTGTGGGTCATTCGGATGACTATGTGTGCGCCGGTTGCCCACCGTGAGTGAGACAAGCGATTGCGTAATGTAGCCCGTAATAAGGAACCGACGGACCGCTCTAGGAAGCCACGAATGCGAGTACTGGTAATCGAGGATGAAGCCCATCTCGCCGACGCGATCGCGCGCGGCCTGCGTCGGCAGGGGCTGGCGGTGGATGTCGCATATGACGGTGTCGATGGTCTACATGAGGCGAAGTCGTTGCGCTACGACGTCATCGTTTTGGACAGGGACCTGCCCGGTGTCCACGGGGACAAGATCTGTGCGGATCTGTCGGCCAGCGGGGTCTTGACGCGGGTCCTCATGCTGACGGCCAGCAGCACGCTGGCCGACCGTGTGCGCGGCCTGAACCTCGGTGCCGACGACTACCTGGCTAAGCCGTTCGCGTTCGACGAGTTGATCGCGCGGGTGCAGGCGCTCGGGCGGCGCGCGACTCCTCCGGCGCCACCGGTGTTGACCCTCGGCGAGCTCGAGATCGACCAGGCACAGCGCCGCGCGCGCCGCGACGGCCGGGATCTCGAACTGACCCACAAGGAGTTCGGGGTCATGGAGGAGCTGATGAAGGCGAAGGGTGGACTCGTGTCGACCGAGGAGTTGCTGGATCGTGTTTGGGATGCCCACACTGATCCGTTCACCTCGACAGTGCGGGTCACGGTGCGCACGTTGCGGCGCAAACTGGGCGACCCTCCCGTCATTGAGAACGTTCCACGCGCCGGTTACCGCATCGTTGCCGTGGTGGCTGAGGAACAACCGCGGTGATACCCGGTTTCCGCCCGACTCTGCGGTGGAAGCTCGTTGCGTGCATCGCCGGGGCGGCCGTCGCGATGGGTGCGGTATGTCTGTCGTTGGCGGGTGTGCGCCCGTGGTATGTCGTGGCGGTGGTTGCCGCGGTATCGGTTGTTACCGGCGCGGCCTATTTCGTGGTGGGGTGGTTGCTTCGGCCGCTTGCGGAGGTCACGAACACCGCGCGGCGAGTGTCCGCACAGAACATGGACGAACGTGTCCGGCTACAGGGCCGGAATGATGAGGTGAAAGAACTCGCCGACGCGCTCGATGACACCTTGGATCGGCTGAGCGAATCGTTGGCGTCCACCCGCCGATTCGTTTCCAACGCGAGCCACGAGTTGCGCACGCCGTTGACGGTGATGCGCACCGAGATCGACGTCGCCTTGTCGAATCCTGACGAGGACGTCGACGAGCTGCGTCATATGGCCCGGGTCGTGCATGAGGGCTGCGTTCGCGCCAACGAGCTTATCGAGTCCTTGCTGTGGCTGACCCAGGCGGAATCGGGTGCTGCCCATATGTTGCCGGAGAAAGTTCTCACCGACCTGGGGGAGTGTCTCGATTCGGCGCTATCCGCTGTGGAGAGCGTCGCCGATGAGTTGAACCTTTCTTTGGCGAAGTCGCGGTTGCCCGCGCCGGTCCTGGGTGCACCGCGACTATTGGAACGGTTGGTCGCGAATCTGGTTGAGAACGCGATCCGGCACAACGTGCCCGAGGGGCGCATCTGGATGTTGACGGGCGGGGACGCGCACGTCTCATGGGTGGTGGTGGGCAATACCGGCGCCGCGGTGGAGCTGGAGACGTTGTCCATGCTTTTCGAACCGTTCAACCGTGGCAATAAGGCCCGAGTGGGCCGCGATGGCGCGGGCTTGGGCATGTCGATCGTGCGCGCTGTGGCGCATGCTCACGACGGTGAGGTGTTTGCGCGTGCTCTGCCGGATGGCGGGGGCATGGAGGTGCGGGTGGAGATACCCGCGGCTAAACAGTGAAGACGCTGGTCGACGCGAGTTAATCGATCGCGCCATTATTCCGATTCGGGTAGTGATTCGATTACAAAAGTTCATCGAATCCCTTGACGGTGCCAATGTTCCGCGGTCACACTTGAGTTGCGTAGTACAGAACTGTTGCTTACTGCGCAACAATCAAATGAGGCTGCCGTAATTTCCGGTCTTCCGTAGGAGGCGTCATGTCGGACGTACTCAACCCGCACACCACAGCGACTACCGCAGAAGCGTCGTCCGCGGTCGTCCCTGATCCATCGATAATGCTGTACACCCGGATCAGGAAGTCTCCGTACTTCTGGAAGTCCCGGGAACATGGCGTCGCCATGTACAGCGTGTACAACCACACGTACCACCCGCGTCACTACGGTGACCCGATCGGTGAGTACTGGTCCCTGCTCAACGACGTCACGATCTGGGACGTGGGAGTGGAGCGCCAATTGGAGATCTCCGGACCCGATGCGTTCGACTTCACCAACATGCTGATCCCTCGCGACCTGAGCAAATGCAAGGTCGGTCAATGCAAATACGTGTTCATCACCGCACCCGACGGCGGCATCATCAACGATCCGGTCCTGTTGCGGCTTGAAGAGAACCGGTTCTGGCTGTCTCTGGCGGACAGCGACGTCGGCCTATGGGCAATGGGCCTGGCATATTCCGGGAACTGGAACGTCGAGGTCAAGGAGGTCGACGTATCTCCTGTTCAAATCCAGGGGCCGAAATCGAAAGACCTGATGGTCGACCTGTTCGGCGAATCGATCATGGACATTCCGTACTACTACCTGCGTCACTACACGCTCGATGGCATGGAGATGGTCGTCAGCCGTACCGGTTACACCGCCGAACTCGGTTACGAGGTCTACCTGTACAACGCTGTTGCCGATGCTCCGCGACTGTGGGACGCGATCTGGCAAGCCGGGACACCGCACAGTCTGCGACCGATCGGACCGTGTCATATCCGGCGTATCGAGGCCGGGATGCTCGCCTACGGTTGTGACATCACATTGGATACTAATCCGATGGAGGTCGGCTACGACTACAAATGGATGGTGGACCTGGAGCAGGAGGCCGACTTCGTCGGCAAGGAAGCCCTGCGTCGGGTCCGCGAACGCGGTGTTTCGCGGATCATGGCCGGCGTCGAGATCGATGGACCGCCATTGGGGACCTACAACGATGGCTCGATGATCGAACGCTTCCCGATCATCTCGGCCGACGTAACGGTGGGGCAGGTCACAAGCGCGTGTAACTCGCCGCGCCTGGAACGCAATATCGGTTTGGCGATGCTGCCTGTAGCGTTGAGCGAGCCTGGCACCACCATCGGTATCAGCACGCCGCAAGGCATGCGGCAGGGAACCGTCGTGCAAAAACCCTTCATAGACCCTTTGAAGGAAACGCCGAAGGCGTGAACAGAATGCCGGCGGTGGCCATGCCGCCGCCGGCGCAACAACCACCCACATTGTCGGAAAGCTTGTTATGAGTGTCATCTCGAAAGCGCGATCTCGGCGGGCGTCGGCATCGTCGTTGTTGGACAATCCGCGCTATGAGCTGTTGCCGTTGGGTGGGTTGGACAGTCAACTTCCGTATCTGCCTGCTGGCGCGACCGTGACGGTGACGTCCTCGCCGTCCCGGGGCACGATGGCGACTGTGGAGCTGGCCGAACGTCTCGCCGTTTTGGGTTTTCGGCCCGTGCCACATCTCGCGGCACGACAAGTGCGGGACGAAGCGGAGCTGGTCGAGGTACTGCAGCGCCTCGATAATTCCGAGATACGCGATGCATTCGTCGTCGGTGGTGACGGTATCGGTGGCGGTTTCAAAAACGGCCTCGAGCTGCTGCGCGCGATGGACGCGATCGGACATCGGCTCGAACACATCGGTGTCCCGTCGTATCCGGAAGGGCATCACCTGATCGACGACGAGACACTGTGGGCTGACCTGTATGCCAAGCAGGACTACGCGACGTACACGGTGACGCAGATGTGTTTCGACGCCGATGCGATTGCGCAGTTCGTATATCGTATGCGCGGCAAAGGCATCTCCCTACCTGTGGTCGCCGGCATCCCCGGCATCGCCGACCCCGCACGTCTACTGCGCGTCAGCATGCGGATCGGCATTGGGGATTCGATCAAGTTTCTGCGTGGTAACTTCGCTGCGGTTCGGAAACTATTGCGGTTGGGCGGTTACCGCCCCAACTCTTTGGTGCGCAAGCTGTCTGCGCGCACGCGATCCGGTGAATGTGAGCTCTCGGGCGTGCATATTTACACCTTTAATCATGTCAATGCGACCGTGCGGTGGGTACAACAGCTGCGAAGCCGCGGAATCGCGTAACCGTTCGAGATTAGGGATCTGCGATGTCAATGCCCTCCGACCTGGAAATTTCCCGTAACGCTTCGCTGCGGCCGATGCAAGATATCGCCCACACGATGGGCATCGACGATGACCTTTGGGAACCGTACGGACATTCGACGGCGAAGATTGCGCTCGATGCGGCGGAGCGTTTGAGCGAGCGGCCCAAGGCCAAATACGTGGTCGTCACCGCCATCACACCCACGCCCCCCGGTGAAGGAAAAACGACGACGACCGTTGGTCTGGGCCAGGGCATCAATCATTTGGGCTATCAGAGCATCGTCGCGGTTCGGCAACCATCGATGGGGCCCACATTCGGCATCAAAGGAGGTGCGGCCGGCGGCGGTTACGCCCAAGTCGCGCCGATGGAAGCGCTAAACCTTCACCTCACTGGCGATATGCATGCGGTGACCGCGGCTCATAACCTGTTGTCGGCGATGGTGGATAACCACCTGCATCGGGGCAACCACCTCGACCTGGACCCTAACGAGATCAGCTGGCGTCGGGTGCTCGACGTGAACGATCGCGATCTACGCCAGATCATCACCGGCCTCGGTGGCAAAGCCGATGGCACGCCGCGACAGACCGGATTCGACATCACGGCGGCCAGCGAAGTCATGGCGATCCTGGCACTGGCCACCTCGTTGCGCGATTTGCGCAACCGTCTGGGCCGCATCGTGGTCGGGTACAACCGCTCCGGGCAGCCGGTCACGGCCGAGCAGCTGAAGGCGGCCGGCGCGATGTGCGTCATCTTGAAAGAGGCTCTGAAACCGAACCTCATGCAGACCATCGAGGGATCCCCGGTGCTGATCCACTGCGGTCCGTTCGGGAATATTGCGCACGGCAACTCGTCCGTGATGGCCGATCGCATCGGAATACATTCCGGGGACTACCTCATCACCGAGGCGGGTTTCGGTGCCGACATGGGTTGCGAGCGCTTCTTCAACATCAAGTGCCGTGCTTCCGGGCTCACACCCGACGCCGCCGTCATTGTGGCGACAGTGCGGGCGTTGAAGGCGCACACCGATAAATACCGGATCGTGGCGGGCAAACCGCTACCGCCGGAGTTGGTGGCCGAAAACCCCGAGGATGTCCGCGCCGGCGCCGCGAACCTTCGCAAGCAGATTGACAACGTCAAAGCACACGGGATCACTCCGGTCGTGGCGATCAACTCGTTCCCGACCGACTACGCCAGTGAGCATCAGGCCATCATGGACATCGCCGCGGATGAAGGAGTGCGAGCCGCCGTCAGCCACCACTTCACCAAAGGCGGTAAGGGCGCTTTGGACCTCGCCGAAGTGGTGATGCAGGCTTGCGATGAGCCCAACGACTTCACCTTCCTGTACCCGGACGAGGCTTCGCTCGAGGAGAAGATCGAGACCGTGGCGCGACGCATGTACGGGGCGGACGGGATCGACCTGTCGCCCCTGGCGAAGCGTCAGCTCGACAGTTACGAGGCCAACGGGTTCGGTACATTCCCGGTCTGCATCGCCAAGACCCACCTGTCGTTGTCTGCCGACCCGAAGCTGAAGGGCGCGCCGACCGGATGGCGGCTGCCGGTGCGTGAGGTGCGTGTCTCGGCGGGCGCCGGGTTCGTGTATCCGATCTGCGGCGACATGCGCACCATGCCGGGGCTGTCGTCCGCGCCGGCTGCCGAGCGGATCGACATCGATGACGACGGGCAGATCGTCGGGCTCTCATGACCTTCGACCCCGTGTCGGCGAGTCTGCGCGAGAAGTTGGCGCGCTGGTACGGCCGCCGTCGCGGCGCGAAGAAAGCGGGTTTGCACCGACAGCACGCACTGATGTCGGCGTTGAAGCTGCCGCGGCCGCAGTATCCGACCGTCCACATCACAGGCACCAACGGAAAAACGTCGACTGCGCAGATGACGGCGGCCCTGTTGCGTGCGCACGGCTGGCGTACCGGGCTGTACACCTCGCCTCACCTGCATCGAGTGAACGAGCGGGTGCAGGTAGATGCTGAACCGATCGATGATGCGGATTTGAGTGAGCTCATCGATGTGGTCGAGCAGGCCGCGCAGACCGCGGCGGCCGGCTGCGGTGAAGAGCCGACATTTTTCGAACTGATGACCGCGCTGGCGCTATTGCATTTTGCTCAGGTCGGAGTGGATGCGGCCGTGATCGAGGTCGGAATAGGTGGTGACACCGATGCCACCAATGTGATCGCGGCTCCAGTGGCGATCATCGGTTCGGTGGGGCATGACCATGCTGATCAGCTCGGGACCCGGCTTGAGGACATAGCCGCGCGGAAAGCCGGGATCATCGCCGAGTCCGCGACCGTCCTGTCCGGCCCTCAAGATGACGTCGTCGACACCGTCATAGCGGCACATGCTCGGCGCATGGATGCGCGACTGCACCGTTACGGACATGATTTCTCGGCACGCCTGGTGCGCAGCAGCGGTGGGGGACAGGAGGTCGACATCTGCTCACCCGCAGGCGGACCAATGCGGGCATGGTTGTCGCTGTTGGGTGAACATCACCGGGTGAACGCCGCACTGGCGGTCGCGGCCGCCGAAGCCGTAATGTCTATAGATCCTGGTGTTGCTGCCGCTGCGTTGTCGCAATGGTCCGCACCGGGCCGTGGTGAGGTCGTATCCCGTCGTTTCGGTGTCGATGTCTGGCTCGACGGGGCCCATAACGCGGCCGCGAGCCAGGCGATGGTGAAAACGCTGCACACGCGTTACGGGCAGCATAGAGTCGTCGCGATTGTGGGCATGATGTCCGATAAGGACACGGTGTCGGTGCTGACCACTCTGTCCATGGTGGCGGACCGGTTCATTTCGGTGTCTCTGCCGCAGGCGCGCGCGGCGGATGCCGACACTCTGACGACGATCATCGCTTCGGCGGGTGGCAGCCACATGAGTGCCGCTGACCTTAGGGAGGCCTTCGCACTCGCCGACGGCGTCGCGTCCGATGACGACGTCATCGTCGTGACCGGTTCGCTTTATCTTGTGGCTGCCGCCCGGCAATGGCTCGCCGAGGATGGAGGACGCGAACGGTGATGCCCACGCAAGGCTACGGCGATCTTGACGGCTGGTTCGACGCGTTGTCGTCCTCACGTCCCGTGCCGGCTGTCGGGGCAGCCACGGCGTTGTCGGCGGCCATGGCTGCCAGCGTCTTGGCGAAGGTGGCGCGGCGAAGCCGAGACCATATGGCGGATGCTGCTGATCATGTGGCCGACGCCGAACATCTCCGCGACAGCCTCCTGGCGTTGGCGCAGGAGGATGGGCCGTCGTTTCGTAGGGCGATGACGTTGTCGCACGCCGGCGACCCGAATGCCATGTCGATAGCGAGTGCGGTGCCGTGGCGCGTCGCCGTGGTGTCTGCCGATGTCGGCGTTCTCGGCGTCAAGCTCGGCGCCGCCGGTAATCCCAACCTCTACCACGACGCGCATGGGGCGGCGACCCTTGCGGCGTCGTGTGCCCGGGTCGCCGCCGATCTTGTGCGCGCCAACCTCGGTCGAGGCTCGGCTGTCGACACGAGCGCGCGCGTGGCGCGACATGCGGCGGACCTTGTCAAGGAATGATTGGTTGCGCATTAGGAAACCGTTGCGCATAGCGAGCAATATATTTAGGATGTATCAGTATGGGTGCTGTTACATCACACTCGAAGGTGGGTCGTCGCGACCTTCCTGACCTGGTGACGTTCGAGCCCGGCAGCGATTACGTCAACAGCCTCAGCGACAGGGCCTACTACCTGCTTCGGGAACGAATCGTCACGCTGGACATCGCGCCCGGCGCGACCATCGATGAGCGCGCGCTCCAAAACGAGCTCGAGCTCGGCCGCACGCCCATCAGGGAGGCCCTGCACAGGCTCGCGCGTGAAAAACTGATCGTCGTCGCCCCGTACAGGGGAATGTTCGCCAGCTCTATCGACCTCGCAGACCTCAGAGCCGTCAACGAGGTGCGCGTCGAGCTGGAAGGACACGCTGCTTTTTTGGCGTCCGGCCGCGTCGAGGACAAAGACGCCGGCGAGATCGAGAACCTGATCAGCGCGTTGAACGCTCGCAGGGAATGTGCCGCGGCACGCGAACTGATGCAGCTCGATCACCAGACTCATGCACTGATACACCGAGCAGCGCGAAACGCGTATCTACTGTCGACTCTTCGTGAGTACTACATCCATTCCCTGCGCATGTGGTTCCTGGTTTTGGACCGCATGCGCCATATCGAAGACGCCGTTAGCGAACACGTGGAACTCCTGATCGCCATCCACGACGGTCAGGCGCGACTCGCGCGGCGTCTCATGCGCGCACACGTCGCCGACTTCGAAAAGCGGCTCCGCGCCGTCATGTAAGCACGCACACATCCTTGGAGGACACGATGAGCAGCGAACTCGAGCACGCAGATGCCGTCGTCATCGGCGCCGGAATCGTGGGGAACTCGATGGTGTATCACTTGGCGGAGCTTGGTTGGCGCAACATCGTTCAAGTTGATAAAGGGCCGCTGCCGGACCCGGGAGGTTCCACCGGTCATGCTTCCAACTTCATCTTCCCGGTGGACCATTCCAAAGAGATCACTGCGCTGACGCTCGACTCCATGGACCAGTATCGGCAATTCGACACGCTGACGACTTGCGGCGGAATCGAAGTGGCTCGCGAACCGCAACGGATCGCCGAGCTGTACCGCAGAATGTCGTCGGCGCAAGCATGGGGAATCGAGTCCGAGATGATCACCCCGGAGCGTGTTGCCGAACTCGTGCCCTTCATCGACGCGAGCAAGATCCTCGCGGGATTTTGGACCCCGTCGGTCGCGGTCGTCGACCCCCTGCGCACGGGCGCGCTGATGCGAGAGCACGCAATTGCGCTCGGAGCGTTGACCGTATCGGCCAACACCGAGGTCCTCGACATCGAAACGACCGGCGGGAAAGTAACCGCAGTCCGTACCGACCGCGGCGACATCGCCACGAACACCGTCGTCGTGGCGTGCGGTGTGTGGAGCCCACGGATCGCACGAATGGCGGGTGCCCGGATCCCGTTGACGCCGGCGGTGCACCAGATGATCGATGTCGGTCCCATCCCGGAACTGGCCGAGACCGGATCCGAGATCGGCTACCCGATTGTGCGGGATATGGACCCGCTCATGTATGAGCGCCAAAGCGGCGCCGACCTCGAGATCGGCTCCTACGCGCACCGGGCGATCCTGCACAGCGCCGACGAGATCCCGTCCCTGGCCGCCGCAGCGCTGTCGCCGACACAGCTGCCGTTTACGCAGGACGATTTCGACCCGCAGATGGAGGACGCCCTGGAACTCTTCCCGGAGATCCTCAACAGCCCCGGTGCCGGTATCCGTCACGCCATTAACGGTTTGTTGTCTCTGACTCCGGATGGGGCACCGGTACTTGGCGAAACCGTCGAGGTACGTGGCCTGTGGTCGGCGGCGGCAGTCTGGATCAAGGAAGGACCGGGCGTGGGGCGTGCACTGGCGCAATGGATGACATACGGCTGGTCACACATCGACCTGCACGGCGCGGACATCTCCCGTTTCTACAGTCATCAGCGGCTCGACACTCACGTCAAGGCGCGGGCCGATGAAGGGTTCATCAAAACGTACGGGATCGTGCATCCGCGGGAACAGTGGGAATCCAACCGTCCTGCGAGGGTGTCGCCGTTCTACCAGCGTGAATGCGAACTCGGCGCAAAATTCTTCGAGGCTGGGGGCTGGGAGAGACCACAATGGTACGAATCGAACCTCGGCCTGATCGACGAATTCTCCGATCGGATCGCCGACCGTCCTCACGAGTGGGACAGCCGTTGGTGGTCGCCGATCAGCACAGCTGAACACCTCGCGATGCGCGAGCGGGTGGCCATGATCGACTTGTCCGCATTCGCGCAGTTCGACATCCGCGGTCCCGGAGCCCTCGATTACCTCCAGAACCTGGCGATGGCTCAAGTCGATAAACCCGTGGGCAAAATGGTGTACACGCCACTGCTGGCGCCCAACGGTGGTTTCCGAAGCGACCTGACCATCGTGCGTGAAGGCGACGAGCATTTCCGCGTCATCACTGGTGGAGCGGACGGCGCCCGCGATCGAAAATGGTTCACCGACCATCTTCCCGACAACGGGTCGGTCGCCTTCCACGACCAGACCTCGGCTACCTGCACCATCGGCGTTTGGGGGCCGCGTGCCAGGGACCTTCTCTCCGCGGCGACGAATGACGACGTCTCCAACGAGGGATTCCCGTTCGGGACGGCCAGATACATCGTGGTGGACGGTGTCGAGGTTCTGGCTCTGCGGGTGTCGTATGTGGGCGAACTCGGCTGGGAACTGCATGCGCGCAGTGAACAGGGACTGCGGTTGTGGGATGCGTTGGCGGCGGCCGGTGCACCGCTGGGGGTGGTCCCGGCCGGTATCGGGGTGTACGGGACATCCGGGCGTATGGAGAAGGGGTACCGGCTCATGGGGGCCGAACTCGACGCCGAACACGATCCAGTCGAAGCCGGGCTGGCGCTGCCGAAAGTGAAGGCCCCCGACTTCATCGGGAAGGAGGCATACTTGCAGGCGCGCGAGACGACACCGGCCGCGCAGTTGTGCACTTTGACCGTTGCCGACCATGCCGGTTTCGACGGCGTCGCCCGCTACCCGCAAGGCACGGAGCCGATCCTGAACCGGGATGGCAAGCGCATTGTGGATTCGAAGGGCAGAAGTTCCTATGTGACCAGCGCCGGCATGGGTCCGTCGGTGGGGGCATACCTGTTGATGGCCTATCTACCCCCGGAATACGCCGAAGAAGGCGAGACCCTGTGGGTCGACTACATGGGTCACCGCCACCCGGTCGAGGTGGCACGGGTTGGCCGGACCCCGCTGTTCGATCCTTCCGACTCGAGAATGAAAGGGTAGGTGCCGTTTCCGATGGACATATTGGTGTGTGTGAAGCGAGTACCGGGGACCGGATCGTCGATCCCGCTGACCCCGGACAACCTCAATGTGGACACAAAGCATCTAGGTTTCACCGTCGGACCCCACGAGGAATGCGCGATAGAAGAAGCCGTGCAGATCGCCACCCGGACCGGTGGCACGGCGACTGTATTGACTGTGGGCCCACAACAAGCGGAGGAACAGCTGCGTTACGCCATGTCGATGGGAATGCACGACGGTGTTCTGGTCGACAGCGGCGAGGAGGAATGGGATCCGCAGGCCACCGCCGCGGCCATCGTCGAAGCTATCGGCGCGCTGTCGTTGACGTTCGACCTCGTGCTGTTCGGCAACGAGACCCCGGACGCAGGGAACTATCAGGTCGGGGTGCGGGTGGCGTGCGCTCTCGGCCTCCCACTCGTCGGCGGCATCAAAGGCATCGAATTCGACGATGAGCAGCGCAGCGCGCGTTTCCGCCGCGATGTAGCGGCCGGAATCGAGGTGTATGAAGCCGCGTTGCCGGCGGCGGCAGCAGTGAAGGAAGGCTTGAACCTGCCGAGGTATCCGACTATCCGAGGTCGACTACACGCGAAAAAGGCGCAGCTTCGCACTTTTACGCCGACGCATCGATCAGGCGGACTCACGAAGGTCCGGCTGCATCAGCCACCCCCGCAGGCGAACGAGACCGTGTTCCTGGGCGAAGGGGAGCAGGCGGCCGCGGCCGTGGTCGACGTATTCGAGGAGCTGGAGGTGATGTGAGGTGCTATTGGCATTGATCGAGGGCGACGGTGAAGCCCTGACCCAAACGAGCGCGGAACTGTTGACGTTTGCGCGCGACCTTGACAGCGACTTGCACGCGGTGATGGTCGGCGCCGATGAAGCGATTCCGACGGATCTGGCGGGCTACGGCGTCCGCAAGGTGCTTAAAGTAGACATAGATGGCTATTCGCCCGAAGCTCATGGAAGCGCAGTGTCTCAGCTCATCGACCGGCTCCGTCCTGCCGCTGTGATGGCCCCGGGCCACGAACGAGGCAACGAGGTCATGGCCCAGGCGGCGGCCCGTTCGCAACTCCCGCTGGCCGCGAACTGCATCGCCGTCATAAGTGGGGAAACCTGGAACGTCACGCGTGTGCGCGCCGGCGGCATGCTGTTGGAAGATGCACGGCTCGACGCTGACGTCAAGCTGGCGACACTTGTGCCCGGGACGCTGGAGCCGCTCCAGGCCCAAGACACGGTCGGCGACGTCGAAGTCAACACGTTCGTGCCGGACCTTGATGGCGTCGCCCGTAGCCGCCTCGTCGAACGCACGACGCGGGCCGACGGTGTCGTGCTGGGGAATGCCCGCGTGGTGGTCTCCGGCGGTCGGGGAGTCGGCAGCGCCGAGGGTTTCGCCCCGCTCGAAGAATTGGCTGAGCTCCTTCACGGGGCCGTCGGCTGTTCGCGTGTGGCGACCAACAACGGCTGGCGCCCTCATTCCGACCAGGTCGGCCAGACCGGAACGAAAGTGAATCCAGACCTGTACATGGCTTGCGGGATAAGCGGGGCGACCCAACACTGGGTCGGATGCATGGGCGCTAAGACGATTCTTGCCATCAACACCGATTCCGAAGCCCCGATGGTGACGCGTGCCGCATACGCGGTGATCGGTGACGTGCACGAAGTCTTGAACGCCGTCATTGCGGAGGTACACAGAAGACGTGGATAGTCGTGGCCGCCGCTGTACCTGGCGGCCACGGCACCAGCCTGTAGCATTACTGGGCGTGGATTCCGATCAAAACGCATCGTCGCCGCCCTCCGGCCAGGTTCAGTCCGTTGACCGTGCCATCACGATTCTGGAGTTCCTGGCGTCGAACGAGTGGTCGGGCGTCACTGAAGTGGGCAAAGAGATCGGTGTTCACAAGTCCACGGCTTTTCGGTTGCTCAGCACCCTAGAAAATCGTGGACTCGTGGAACAGCACCTGGAAAGCGGCAAATACCGGCTGGGTTTCGGGCTGGTTAACCTCGCCAACTCGGTGATGCACGGTCCGATCGTCACTAGGCAGGCCCAACCTGCCTGTCAATGGTTGGCGCGTCACGTGGATGAGACGGTCACACTGGCCATCGTGGAGACCGATGAGGCCGTGACGATTGACCAGATCGCCTCCACCTCGACGGTCGCCAGCCGCAGTTGGCTCGGGCGCCGCATGCCGATGCACGCGACCGCTCAGGGCAAGGTGTTCCTGGCGTTCCTGCCCCCAGACGAATCCGCCCACCTGGCGTCGGATCCGTTGGAGTACTTCACACCGAACACGATCGTCGACGCCGATAAGCTCGGCGTCGAACTGGACCGGGTCAGGGGCCAGGGCTACGCCACGACCTGCGATGAGTTCGAGGACGGGCTAAGCGCGATAGCGGCGCCGATCTGCGCCGCCAACGGCGATGTCGTCGCCTCGATCGGGCTTTCGGGTCCGTCGTACCGGCTCGATCGCGAACAGTTGACGCAGCTCGCCCCTTTGGTGCGGGAAGCGGCTTCGCGGGGTTCCGTCGGGTACGGATACGCGCAACTGGAGAATAATGTGGCCGACGCCGCCGACATCAGCAACGACTGACCCTCGCAAGGCCCGCGGCGCGGCCGTCGAAGCGAGATCGACGGCCACACACCACGTCGAGCGTTAACCGGCGACCCCGGCCGTATCGGCTGGACTGATTCGCCGTGGGGTCCAGTGCGCGAACGAAGCCAGGTCCTGTTCCATCAGCGTTCGTGTGGTCGCGAGCCGGCGGCGATTGCGGACAGCCTCGGCCAGGTTTTTCAACACGCGTTGAGTCGTGTCGATGTCCATGCAGCTGTCGGTGACGCTCACGCCGTATTCGAGTGCGGGGCCGAGGGGCTGCTTACCCGCCTCGATGAACGACTCCAGCATGACACCGGCGATACCGTCTTGCCCCTGAGAGATCTGGTCCGCGACAGCATCGGCCACAATGGGTTGACGCAAATAGTCCTTGCCGCTGTTGCCGTGCGAACAGTCGATGACGAGGCGCGGATTGGTTTGTACCTGCGCTGCCAGGTCGATAGCGCCGCGCACCGAAACATCATCGAAGTTGGTGCCGGATTCTCCTCCGCGCAGTACCAGGTGCGTTGCGGCGTTGCCGGCGCTGATGTCCCATGTTGACCTTCCCTGGTCGTCGACCGTGACGAGCGCTTGGGATTCCTGTACCGCGGCGATGGCGTCGACCGCGGGGGAGACGGCACCGTCGGCACGGTTCTTGAAGCCGACCGGAAGGTTCAAGCCGGCAACGAGCCGACGATGCGTGGGGCTTTCGACCGTGCGGGCACCGATCGCGCCCCACGCCGTCAGGTCTTCGACATAGGGCGTCAGCGTCGGCTCGACGAATTCGGTGGCGACAGGCAGGCCCGTGGAAACCACATCGGACATTATCTGGCGCGACATCGCGATGCCCTTATTGACGCGGAAGCTGCCGTCGAGATCGGGGTCGAGCATAAGACCGGGCCAACCGTGGCGCGACCGCGGCTTCTCCGTGTACACGCGGGCCACGACACACACTTCGCTGCGGATGGCTCGAGCGGTGTGCGCCAAACGCAGGGCGTACTCCTGCATCGACTCCACGTCGTGGACCGAGCATGGTCCGACGATAGCGACAATGCGGTCGTCGTTGCCCGCAAGTATGTCGGTGATTTCGCGGCGATACGCGCGCACGGTGGCCGTGTGGTCGACGCCGGCACGGGCGATGACGGGGGGATCCAAAGGCATCTTCATTCTCCAACCAGTGCGTTGTGGAAGCCGCGGATAGTGGGGTTAGCGACCAGATCGGCGACCGCGACCCGGTGACCTGCGGCGCGCCACGTCCCGACCAGGTCCATGACCTTGATCGAATCGAGGCCGGCGTCTGCCAGGTCGTCGTCATCGTCGACGGGCTCGTCGAGCAGGGCGCAGATCTGGGCGCGGACATCGGCGAGCGTGGGGTCGTTCGATACCAGATCGTCGACAGTTGTCACATAGCTGCACGTGGCGGCAAGGTGTTCCATGGCCGCGTAGTGACGCTCCTGTGTGAAGTCAGCGATGGCGTCAGCTGGGACGAACGGTTTGATATCGAGTGAGAAGGCGTCCATGGCGGTGGCGGTAATGCCGATATGGGCGTAGACGCCGCAGATGACGAGCTGGTCCCTGCCGGCGTCGGCGAGTCGCTGAGCGAGATCGCTGCGTATGAATGCGCTGTAACGGTGCTTGGTGAGCACGACGTCGTCGGCGCCGGGCTTCAATGGGTCGATGATGCCGTCGCGGTCCTGCAGCCCCGGGCCCCAACGGTCGGTCAGGAGCCCACGGGATTCGAGGGTCTGCTTGGGTGGCTGCGCGGTGTAGTAGACCGGAACGTCGAGTTTCCGCAGCTTGACCACATTGTCGACGAGCTGTTCGAAGCCGTTGCCGTAGAAGTCCAGAAAGTATTCCTGCATGTCGTGAATCAGTAGCGCCGCGCGTGTGGGATCGAATTCCCATGACACCCGGGGGCTCGGCAATTGCGACTGTGTCGGGAGGGGGTACTCGCGGAGTGCGGGGATGGTCATGTGTTCCTATTCTCCTCGTTCAGGGCTCGGATCGATTCGTTGATGACGGAGTGAGTCGTCACACCGCCGCGGGAACGGATCGGTTTGTCGTGGAAGGCGCGCTATCGGACAGCGCGGTGATCATTGTCTCGAGCTTGGCGCTTGTTTCGTCCCATTCGGACTGTGGCGTTGAGCCGGCGACAATGCCTGCCCCCGCGTAGAGGCGCGCATGGTCGGAGTACAGCTCGGCACAGCGAATCGTGACCGCCCATTCACCGTTGCCCTGTGAATCGCACCATCCGACCATTCCGGAGTAGAACTTCCGGTCGAAGCTTTCGAGGTCGCGGATCGCCTCCCGGGCGGTGCGGGTCGGGGTGCCGCAGATGGCGGGGGTGGGGTGCAGCGCGGTGCCGAGCGTCAGCGACGAGGCGTACGGCTCCTTGAGAGTTCCCACGATTTTGGTTCCCAGATGGATCATCTGGGGAGTGGTCACGATGCTGGGTTCGTTCGGGGCATCCAGTTGGGTGCAGAATGGAGTCAGCGCCGTCACGATGTCGTCGACGACCATCGCATGCTCGCGCCGGTCCTTATCGGAGTTGAACAGGGTGCGGAAACGTTGTTCATCGGATGCGGCGTCCGCGCCTCGAGGCCGCGAACCAGCTAGCGGGTGCGCGGTGACGGTGTTGCCTTCGCGGCGGACGAGCAGTTCCGGGCTCCCCCCAACGAGGTTTCCGCCGCCGGGGGTGGCGCAGCCGAAGACGAATCCGTGTAGCTGTCGATTGCGGAGCTGACGCAGCACCCGTGGAACCGGGATGGGCTGCGCAAGCTGCATGCGCGCCGGTCGAGCCAAGACCACCTTGGATAGTGAAGTCGAATCGATAATCTCGAGCGCTTCGGACACACTGTTTTGATACTCGGCGCGAGACACCTCTTCCACGACCGTGCCCGCGGT
Organism: Candidatus Stackebrandtia faecavium; assembly: GCA_019112895.1. GTDB lineage: Bacteria > Actinomycetota > Actinomycetes > Mycobacteriales > Micromonosporaceae > Stackebrandtia > Stackebrandtia faecavium. Next base: position 50,904 of record DXIM01000062.1, on the reverse strand, counting down.
CTTCTTGCCTTGGGATGCCTGCGGCGGCAACGCGTCACCCCAGGTGTGCTTTTCCGGCACGACCAGGTGTGCAGGGCTGTCGTCGTCGAACGGTACGGCCCCGACGATGAGGTTATCGCCGCCGAGCGCATCGAGGACCGCCTCGGCGCGCTGGGGCGCTTCGGCGCCACGACCCGGAAGGACTATCGATTGGCCCTGGGCGAGCAGGGACCGGTCGTGGGTGCCGAAAAAGAACCCGGTACGCGGGCAGTAATCATCAACAAGGTGCATGGGGGTCTCCAGTTTGAGCGGCTGGGGGGACGCTACTTAAGGGATGCTCCACCATCGACATACACTTCCTGCATGGTCAGATGGCCGGCGTCGTCCGACAACAAAAATGCGACGGTCTTGGCCACGTCGTCGGGGGTGGCGACTTTGCGCAGCGGGATCTTGAGCTTGTAGGTGTCGGGGCTGCCCGCGATTGCGTCGTGGATCGCCTTATCGCGGTCGTCTTCGGCAAGGGAATGCAGCATCGGGGTGTCTGTCGAACCTGGAGCCACGACATTGCAGCGGATGTTGGCCGCTGCTAGCTCAAGACCGAAGCATCGTGTGACATGCGATGCGGCGGCTTTGGAAGCCGCGTACGCGCCCATGCCGTGCCGGGGGATGCCTGCGGCATTCGAGGTGACGGTGACGATGGCGCCGTGTTCGCGTTCGCGCATATGTGAGGCGACTGCGCGTGTCATGGCGAAGACGCCGGTGGTGTTCACGTCGAACTGTCGCGACCAGTCTTGGGGAGTGGTGTCGAGCAAGCTGCCCAATCGTAGAATCCCGGCCACATTGGCCAAAGCTGCGATCGGGCCGAGTTGCTTTTCGATGTCGCCGACGGTGCTGTTCACGGCGTCGTGGTCGGTGACGTCGAGTCGGTATCCGTCGGTGGTTTCGGTGATGTCCGGCGATATGTCGCAGGCTGCGACCCGGTATCCACGCGCGCGCAAGGTTTCGGTGACGGCGGCGCCGACTCCGGACTGTGCACCGGTCACGACGGCGACCGGCCTTGAATCGTATTCAGGCATCCAAGCTCCCTTCGACAGAAAGGTAAGCCTAACCTAAATTGAAATCAAGGGGCATGGGGATCGGGTCCGGTGTGCGTGCTGTGCCGCTGTCGCCATGGCGGATTCGATGTGCACTGTTGTGTGGCGGGCTGAACTGCGGGAGAGCAGGATCTATAGCACCACAGTGGTGCGATATGAGGTGAGTGTAAGCGTCACCTGTGGATTAGGAATATTGCATATGTCACCCTTTTAGCGCACTCACGATGATCGGAACATGGCTTTGGCCGGTGTCCTTCGAAGCAGTCAGTAGGGTCACCGGCTCATCAGCCAGCCATTCCTTAAGTCTGGCGAGGCTGTCGGCATGATCCTCATCCTCGAGCTCGTCGCGATACAACCGGGCGAACTCGTCATAACGTTTCGGGTCATGTCCGTACCATTTACGCAGCTGCGTGGTCGGCGCAACGTTCTTTAGCCACTCATCGAGCTGTGCATCAGCCTTGCGGACCCCTCTGGGCCAAATACGATCCACCAAAACGCGACGCCCACGCGTCTCGTCCGCAGAATCGTATATGCGTCCGATATGAATCGCATGCATGTCCGCCTCCTAACGTGCAGTGAAAGCCATGACACGACACTAATCATTCTGAAGGCGAACCGTTGTCCGCGCCCGAATCCCGACCGAGGGATTGAGCACGGGGCACTACGACCGGGGCTGCGTCCCCCGGTGCTGACAACACATCGGCATCGATGTCATACAGGCGACGCACAAGATCGCTGGTGACCACCGAGGCCGCTGGGCCACTGGCGATGACTTCACCATCGCGCATCGCCACAACCACATCCGAATAACGCGCTGCCGACACGAGGTCATGCACGACCATCACGATCGCGCGCCCCGAATCTGCGATATCCCGAACCAAGGTGAGCATCTCGACGGTGTGCCCCAGGTCCAAAGCGCTAGTGGGTTCATCCAGCAACACGATCGGTGTCTCCTGCGCCAGCGACATCGCCAGCCAGGCTCGCTGGCGCTGGCCGCCGGACAGCGTCTCCATACGCCGCCCCGCCAATGGGACGATGCTGGTGTCGTGCATCGCCGTGTCCGCCGCTATCGCGTCGGCGCGCGACCACTGCCGAAACAGTCCTTGATGTGGATGACGCCCATGCGCGACGAGGTCAGCCACCGTGATCGCTTCCGGGGCGGTCGGCGATTGCGGCAGCAACGCGATGCGATGTGCCGCACGTTTCGCCGACATGGACCACACGTTTTCGGCATCGATCGTGACCGTGCCCGAATCGGGCTTATGCAGGCGCGCGATCGTACGCAGCAGCGTCGATTTGCCGCACCCGTTGGGGCCCACGATCGCGACGACCTGGCCGTCGCGCACCGCAAGGTCCACATCGCGCACCGCCTTGACTTGGGGGTGTGATGCACACACCTTATTGACACGTAGTTCCACCGGTCACACCTTTCTTCTCAACAGCACCCACAGCAAGAATGGGCCGCCCAGCAGGCTCGTGAGGACACCGACCGGTATCTCGACGTCCCCGACCGCGCGTCCCGCCGTATCGGCCACTGTGACCAAAAGGGCCCCGACCAGGGCAGCGTTCACAATTGGAATCTTCTTCGGGCCCGCCATGCCGGTCGCCAGGATCGGTGCCGCCATTGCCACAAACGTGATCGGCCCGCCGATCCCGACGGCGAGACCGGCGAGGAGCACCGCCACCAGCAGGGCCCATAGCCGCGTGCGTCGCGCCGACACCCCCAAGGTCTCGGCGGTGTCGTCGGGGAACCGCAGTAGCTGCAGTTGACGGGTCGACACCGCGACCAAGGGCAGCAGGACGGCCACGCCGAGCGCCGCGGGAATCGCGATCTCGTAGTCGCGTCCGTTGAGGTATCCCAGCGTCCAGGTGAACAGACCCCGGGCGTCATCGATGGACTGGCGGGCCAAGACGAGGTTTGTGACCGCGTCGATGGTGACGGACAGTCCTATTCCCACGACAAGGATGCGATAACCGGTCGTTCCCACACTTCCGGCGATCAACACGACGAGCACAGCGGCGGCGACAGCGCCGATGGGCCCGGCCCACCACGCGCCCAACGCGCCCGACGTCGAACCGAGCATGGTCACCAGTACGGCCACTGTGGCGCCATCGTTCACTCCGACGAGGTCCGGTGTCGCCAGACGGTTACGTGCCAGGGTCTGAATGAGGCACCCGGACAGTCCCAGCGCGGCGCCGGCGACCGCGCCCGCGACGAAACGTGGCATCCGCACGATGTGCACGATTTTCCAGGCCGCGACGTCGCTGGCGTCCCACAGTGCACTCACAGCGGTCCACCCGGTGGTGCGTCCGTTGCCTAGGGATACTGACAACGCGCACGATACGAACAGGGCGACACCGAGGAGCGCGGCGACGAGGATGGCCCGCTGATGAAACACGATGGACCAACGCCCGAGGCGCAGCACGTGATTGCCGTCTATGACCTTGTTCATGACGCACCTCCGGGAGCGCGAAGGGTCAGGACGCGTCCCGTTCGCACGATCAGAATCAGAAGCGGTCCGCCGATGACAGCCAGCAGCACGCTGACGGGCGCTTCATACGGCGCCAAAACCACTCGCGCTGCGATGTCGGCTGCCACCATGATTGCGGCGCCGCCGAGCCCGGACAGCAGCAGTTGGCCGCCGAGTTTCGGTCCGCCGATCGCGCGGGCGAGGTAGGGGGCCAACAATCCGAGGAAGGCGATGGGGCCGCACATCGAGACGGTGGCGCCGGTCAACAGTGTGACCGAGGCTGCTGCTCCTATACGCACGAGTCTCGGGTTGTGTCCCAAAGCCGATGCGATGTCGTCACCAAGGGACAAAGCTCCCAGCGGTCGAGTCAACAGGGCGGCTATGACGATTCCGGCGATGACGGTGGGCAGGACCCACACCAATTGCGTGAACTGAACACCCGAAAGCGAACCCAGCACCCACATTCGATAACGGTCGTATGTGGCTGGCTGTGACATGAGGATATAGGAGGTCGCACCGCGAAACGTCGCGGAAAGCGCGACCCCGGCCAGGACCAGGCGCAGGGGCGACAGCTGCTGAGCGCTTCCGGCGATGAGCATGATCAGGGCGCTGGCCGCCAACGCGCCGAAGAATGCGAAAGCGAGTATCGCCGGTGCGGTCTCGATCGACAGAATCGTGATTCCGATCACGACACATAGTGCCGCTCCGGCGTTGACGCCGAGAAGTCCGGTCTCGGCCAAGGGGTTGCGCGTCGCCGATTGCAGCAAACAGCCGGCGATGCCCAGGCAAGCGCCTGCGATTATGGCCACAACAGTCCTGGGGAGCCGTAGGTCGATCATCACCATCGTGAGGTGCGCGTCGGCGCGGGCTTGGGCGTCCCCGAGTGCATACCTCCAGGACTCGGCAATGGGGACGTCTCCAGACCCCACCAACATGGACGAACCAAATAGGATGATTAGCAGTCCGACTGCGCAGGTCGCCGCTATCGGGACGATCCGAGGGGTTGCTCGACGCATTAGGTGAGGCTAACCTCGTCGCGTCGGTAGTGGAAGCCGCCCTCGGTACGGATGGCTCGAACGTTGCTCTAGGAGATTGCATACCTCATGCGCGCCAGAAGAAAACTCGGATTTGCGTTGGCTGTTGCGGGACTGGCGTTGACCGCGGCCTGCAGCGGGCCCGCCGAGACGGACGATACATCGTCGAAGACCCGCACGGTCACGGACGTCACCGACACGAAGGTCGAGGTCCCGGCCGCACCGAAACGAGTCGTCACACTGTCTGAACAGGACCTAGACGCAACACTGGCGTTGGGCATCACACCCGTCGGCACCATCAACGGCCGCGGCCAGGACGGGCCCCCGGCCTATTTGGGCGACGAGGCCGACGGAATCGAAAGCGTCGGCGATGTCGGCAAGCCTACGACCGACAAGATCGTGGAACTCGAGCCCGACCTGGTTCTCTACGGTGGGTACTCCGACGAGGAACAGCTCGAGCAGATTCGCGAACTCGTGCCCGCGACCGTGGTCACCTATGAGCTGGAAGAGGACTGGAAGGTTGCGTTCGACCGCGCAGCCGATGCGCTCGGTAAGGCAGACGAGGCGAAGTCATGGATGTCCGATTACGACAAACGCACCGAAGAGGTATCCGGACAGCTTGGCGACAACTCCGATGCGACGATCTCGATCGTGCGTTGGAACCCGGATGGACCGGGCATCTTGCTGCACGAAGCGTTCTCCAGTCTCGTTATTCAAGACCTTGGCCTTGAACGGCCCGAAAGCCAGCAGGAACCGGGATTCGCGCACACGGACCCACTCAGCCTCGAGAACCTGCCCCGCATCGACGGGGACTGGATGTTCCTCGGGACTCTTGTGCCCGGTAGTGAAGCCGCGCTAGAGGAAGCAAGGGAGTCGCCGGCGTACTCCAAGCTCGAGGTCGTCAAGGACGATCACGTCGTCGAAATCGACGGAACCTTGTGGACGTCGCGTGGCGGTCCGTTGGGAGCATTGAAAGTCATCGACGATGTCGAGGCGAACCTAGCCGAATAATCGCCGACCAAAAGGCGATGAAGACCAATGTGGGGCGCACGCAGCATACGTGCGCCCCACATCCGTCACGAGGAGTGCACCATGTCGTTGTACTCGGGATGTTTGGCCAGCCAGCGCTGCACGTAGGTGCAGCTGGGCTCCACTTGGATGCCGCGGGCACGTAGATCGTCCATCGCCGCGCGAACCAACTCACCGGCGATGCCCTGGCCCCGGTATTCGGGCGAGACGACGGTGTGGGGGAGCCGCGTGTACTTCTCGAAGTGTTCGTATTGGCAATATCCTGCGATTTCATCGCCGAATTTCGCTTCGTAGCGGCTGAGATCGGGATTATCGATAACAGTTGCGTCCATGTGCCCGAGCGTAGAATGTTTGGCGGGCGGAAGATTTTGGTATCGCTGTTACATACCTGAGTTGGGCGGCTCGAGGCGTAGCAAGCGATACGCGCCCGGGCGAAGGTGAGGAAAAATGGCCAAAAAATCGGTTCACGTAGACCCGGAGATCTGTGCCAAATTGTCGCGCGAACTTGGCACCAATGGAGAACAAGAAACCGTCGACAGAGCCCTGCAGATGCTGCTGTTGCAGCAAGACCGGCTCAACGACCGCACAGAGTTCATCGCCGCCGCACGCGCCGGCGAGTTCGGCGACATCTTCGACGACACCGTGAAATCAAGGGCTTGGTGGTAGCGGCAAGAGATTGGACACGAAATGGTGCGGACGGGTTCACCCGTCCGCACCATTTCGTGTTACTCCTGGTCGGCGAAGCGCTTGCCCGTCACTTCCTGGGCGATCCCGCTGCGGTCCAGGTACGGCGTGATTCCGCCGAGATGGAACGGCCAGCCTGCACCCAAGATCATGCACAGGTCGATGTCCTGCGGCGCCGCGACGACTCCTTCATCGAGCATTCTGCGGGTCTCGTCCGCCAGTGCCACGAGAGCGCGATGCTTGATCTCGTCGGGCGGCACAGGCGTGTTGCCGATCTGCATCACCTCGGCAACCTCGGGGTCGACCGAGGGCTTACCGCTGCTGTCCCATGTGTAAACGCTCGACTTGCCTGCCTCGACGATCTTGTCGAGGTTCGGTGACATCCGGAAACGGTCCGGGAAAGCATCGTGCAGCGTGCCCGCGACATGCCGCGCGACAGCGGGTCCGACGAGCTGTAGCAGCACGAACGGCGACATCGGTAGCCCCAGGGAGTCCACCGCGTGGTCGGCGGTTTCGATGTCGGTGCCTTCGTCGACGCATGCGAACACTTCGCCGAGGAATCGCGTGAGCAGACGGTTCACGACGAACGCTGGCGCGTCCGCGACCAAAACCCCGTTCTTCTTGAGCGTCTTGCAGATCGAGAACGCGGTTGCGAGTGTGACGTCGTTGGTGTGTTTGGCGCGCACCACTTCGAGCAATGGCAGCAGCGCCACTGGGTTGAAGAAGTGGAAACCGACGACCCGCTCGGGATGTTTGAGGTCTGCGGCCATGTCCGTCACCGACAGCGACGAAGTGTTGGTCGCCAGGATGCATTCATCCGAGACGATGCCTTCGAGCTCGGCGAAGATCGATTTCTTAAGGCCGAGTTCTTCGAAAACCGCTTCGATGACGAAGTCCGCGTCGGCGAACACCGCTTTGTCGACAGATCCCGAGATCAAGCCCTTATAACGCGTGGCCTTGTCCGGTGAAATACGGCCTTTGGCCAGCAGCTTGTCGATCTCGCTGTGGACGTACCCGACGCCCTTTTCGACGCGGTCGGCATCGAGATCGGTCATGACGACCGGAACCTCGAGGCGACGCAGAAACAGCATCGCCAGCTGCGACGCCATCAGGCCCGCGCCGACGACACCGACTTTCGTCACGTCCTTCGCCAGCGATTTATCGGGCGCGCCTGCGGGACGCTTCGCGCGTTTTTGGACCAGGTCGAAGGAGTACAGGCCGGCTTTGAGCTCGTCGGACAAGAACAGGTCCGACAAAATGTCGTCCTCTTTGGCCGTGCCTTCTTCGAACGACACCGTGCGCGCCATCTCCATGAGCTCGAGCGCCTTATATGGGGCCGGAGCCGCGCCGTGGACCTTCGCGTCGGCCAGGGCACGTCCGCGCGCCAGCGCCGCATCCCAGGCTTCGCCGCGGTCGACTTCTGGACGCTCGACCGTCACGTCGCCGTCGACGACCGAGGCGGCCCATGCCAAGGACTCCTCGATGAAGTCGGCCGGTTCAAGAAGCGCGTCGCTGATGCCCAAGTCGTGGGCTTGTTTCGCCCGCAACATCTTGTTCTGGTTCAACGGATTCTCAAGAATGACCTTCACAGCGGCTTCCGGGCCGATGAGGTTCGGCAGCAGCTGCGATCCGCCCCAGCCGGGGATGAGACCGAGGAACACCTCGGGCAACGCAATAGCCGGTACTGACGACGACAAGGTGCGGTAGTGGCAGTGGAGCGCGAGCTCCAGGCCGCCACCCATCACGGCACCGTTGACGAACGCGAACGTCGGAATATCCGAATTCTTGAAGCGCGCGAACAGGGCGTGGCCGGCACGCGTGATCGCCAGGCACTCTTCCTTCGTCGTCAACAGCGGCATGCCGGTGACATCGGCGCCGACGCAGAAGATGAACGGCTTACCGGTGACGGCGATGAAGCGCACGCGGGGAGAGCGCGCCTCGATCTGGTCGAACGCCTCGTTCATCGAGGCCAGCCCGGCCGGTCCCAGGGACGAGGGCTTCTTGTGGTCGAGCCCGTTGTCCAGCGTGATCAGCGCAGCCTCGCCGTCCATGCCTGGAACATTGACGTAACGCACAAGTGAGTGGGTCACGATCTCGTCGGGAAATTCTTTGAGAGCGCTCATTTGCGGCCGCCTTCCGATCCAGTCGTCCCGCCGTTGTATGCGGGGTTCTCCCAAATGATGGTGCCGCCCATGCCGATGCCGATGCACATGGCGGTGACGCCGTAACGCACGTGCGGGTTGGCGGCGAAATGACGCGAGAGTTGGTTCATCAAGCGCACACCCGACGAGGCCAATGGGTGCCCGACTGCGATGGCGCCACCCCAGGGGTTGACGCGCGCGTCGTCGTCGGCGATACCGAAGTGGTCCAAAAACGCCAGCACTTGGACCGCGAATGCCTCGTTCAGCTCGAACAGACCGATGTCGTCGATCGACAGTCCGGCCTTGGACAGGGCCTTTTCGGTCGACGGGATCGGCCCCACGCCCATGACTTCGGGGTCGACTCCGGCGAACCCGTAAGACACCATCCGCATGCCGACGGAAAGGTCGAGTTCTTCGGCGACATCTTCAGCCGTGACGATGCAGGCCGTGGCCCCATCGTTGAGGCCCGCCGAGTTACCGGCGGTGACCCGCCCGTGCGGACGGAACGGCGTCTTCAGGCCCGCGAGCTTTTCCATCGAGGTTTCGCGCGGCGGCTCGTCTGCCGTAGCCAGGCCCCAACCTTGTTCGACGGACCTGGTGTTCATCGAGACCAGGTCGGCAGCGATTTCGTCGGCGTGCTTGGCGTAGCGCTGCTGGCTGGCCAGCGCGAATGCGTCGGCGCGTTCCTTGGAGATGTGCGGGTAGCGGTCGTGCAGGTTCTCCGCGGTCGCCCCCATGACCAAGGCGGAAGGGTCGACGATCTTTTCGGACAGAATGCGTGGGTTCGGGTCGACGCCTTCGCCCATGGGGTGACGCCCCATGTGCTCGACGCCACCTGCCAGCGCGACATCGTAGGCGCCGAAGCCGATCCCCGATGCGACCGATGTCACGGCAGTCATGGCGCCGGCGCACATGCGGTCGATCGAAAATCCGGGAACGGTTTTCGGCAGGCCGGCCAACAGCGCGGCCGTGCGTCCCAGGGTGAGGCCCTGGTCGCCGATTTGGGTGGTGGCGGCGATGGCAACTTCTTCGATCTGCTCGGGCGGCAGATTCGGGTTGCGGCGTAGAAGTTGTCGGATACAACGGATGACGAGATCGTCGGCTCGAGTTTCGGCGTACATGCCGCCGGATTTACCGAACGGCGTACGAACGCCGTCTACGAATACGACCTCGCGGACGGTGCGGCTCACGTGCGTGCCTCCTCGCGGTGGGTGAATGCAGGGCGGGTTGCCGCGCATGCAGCGCCGACGGTTTGCCCCTATCCGCAAATGTTACTCATAAGTAACCGCGTCTGCGAACGGCCCGTCGATTGCGTGTTACTTCAGCGCCTCGGTCAAGCTCGCGCGGGTCAGCCGGACCTGCCAGTCGCGCGCGCCATTGCGTTTCAGCGCCTCGGAGACGCTCGTCGACGTCACCCGTTTCGGCGGCTTCCACGCCAATGCGCGCACCGCCGCTGGGGCGAGCAGGTTCTCGGCCGGGACGTTGTGTTCCTGAGCCAGCTCGGTGACGGCGGTTCGGGCCGCTTTCAAACGTGCCGCGGCCTGCGGGTCCCGCGATGCCCACCGGTGGGTGGCGGGCGGGCCGTCCGTGTGCGGCGCCAAACTGGGCAGCTGCGATTCCGGGATGTTGCGTGCCACATCGAGTGCCTCGAGCCAACGCTTGGCATTGGCGCGGCCATGGCGGCGCTGGAACCCGGGGATCTTGAACAAGCTGCTCATATCCGAAGGGTCGGCGATAGCGGCATCGGCGATAGCGGGGTCCGGAATGATCTTTGACGGAGCCTTGTCGAGGTGACGCGCGATCTCGTCGCGCAGGAGCCACAGTTCGCGCACTCGGGCCAGAGCCTGAGCGCCTCGCACACGGTGAATCCCGGATGTGCGGCGCCATGGTTCTTTGCGCGGCGCAGGGGGAGGCGCGACAGCCGTCGCGGCGAACTCTTCGTCCGCCCATTCCCGTTTTCCCTGTTCTCGCAGCTCAGCGTCGAGGATGTTGCGCAGGTCGATCAGCAACTCGACGTCGAGCGCGGCGTAGTTGAGCCAGTCTTTGGGCAGAGGGCGTGTGCTCCAGTCTGCGGCCGAATGGTGCTTTTCGAGGCTGATGCCCAAGAGTCGTTCGGTCAATGCGGCCAGACCCACGCGCTCGAAGCCGCACAGTCTCGCGGCCAGCTCGGTGTCGAACAACCGGTGCGGATGCAGGCCGATCTCGCTCAGGCAAGGCAGGTCTTGGCTCGCCGCGTGCAGGATCCACTCGTCATCATTTATGACGTCATTGAGTGCGGCGAGATCATCGAACATGATGGGGTCGATCAGCACCGTGCCCACGCCGTCGCGGCGTAGCTGCAAAAGGTACGCGCGCGGCAGGTAGCGGAACCCGGATGCGCGCTCGGCATCGAACGCGATCGGCCCGGTACCTGCTTCGAACGCCGTAATGGTGTCGCGCAACGACTGCGGGTCGGCCACGACCTCGGGTACGCCATCTTTGGGTTCGGTCAGGAGCGTCGGGGGTGCAGTTTCGTCGTGATCTTCCAGCACTCGTTAACAGTACGGCGGTACGGCGGATGGTGACGTGCACCCCACCGGAAAGTACTGCGTGTGTCGTCCATACGTATGAGTCAGACGAACCCTGCCCGAGCATGACGAGGCGTGCGTCGGCCTATTACAGTGCAGGTGGACGTGTTCGTATCCGACGATCATGCTCGAATACCCCTTGTGGAGGGCAAGAATGTATAACTTTGGACCTGGGCAACCGGACCCGAATGGTCCCGGCGCCAGCAATCCCGGAGGTGCCCCATACGGCCAACCTGGGCAACCCCCACCTCCCGGCCAAGGCCCCGGAGGATTCCCTCCCCTGGGGCAACCCGACTCGCAGCCGGACCAGTATCCGAACCCGACACAACCGATGGCGCCAGGATCGTTCAGTCCTCCGCAGTCCGGACCACCCAGCGACCCTGCCGCGCAGGGCTCCATGTTCCCGAATTCCGGGCCGCCGGCGAGCGGGCCTGGCTTCGGCAGCTCGGTTCCCGGGGCACCCCCACCGCAGCAGACCAAGAAGGGCTCGGGCCCGATGGTGCCGATCTTGGCGGGCGTGTGCGCACTGCTCCTGATCGCTGCCGGGGTTTTCGGATTCCTGTACTTCAAGAAGTCTTCGGACTCGTCGGCGGAAATCGCGAAACTTGAGAAAGAAAACTCCGGTTACCAGGACACGATCGCCGATCAGGAAAGCAGCGTCGAAAGCCTCGAATCCGAAAAGGAGAAGCTCGAGAACGATCTGAGCGCTGCGGAGGCGCAGGCCGACGACATCGAGGGGCTGCAGCAATGCCTCGACGACGTGAAGACGTTCCTCGATGCTGTGGGTGATGGTGAGAAAGACTCCAAGGTGAAAGACCTCGCGCAGCAGGCCGACGCCTCATGCGTGGGCTATTGGTAACGCGTCCCCGCAACGCGGGATGCGAGCATGATCAGGCTCTCCCAGGCGTCCAAATGATGGCTCACTTCGCAGTCGGGCGGGGTCCAGGATGCACGAAGCTGGATCTGAGTCCCGCTATGTGAACCGTTGTAGGCGGCGGAAAGGTTCGCCTTTCCGTCGCGTGCCGTTTCGTCCGTCGCCAGCCCTCCGCAGCTTTGTGAGGACGTGCACGTGACGGTGCCGCCCGCGGCACGATAGGCGGCGCCGCGGGCGTGCAATGCCTCGGTGAGATTGACCCACATCTGGGTCTGCCAGTAACCGATCGACTGCCAGGGCTCGTCCGTGTGAGTGCCCACATAGGTGACCAACCGAAAAACGCCTTCCCAAGACGGCTGTCCCTGTGGGTCGTGCAGCAGGACCAGGTGTGCCTCGGTGGCTTGGGTGTCCTGCAACCCGACGGTGGCGGATATGCCATGGGAATACGGGGCCAGGAAACGCGGGGCGGGCAATTCGCTCACGCGCATGTGAGATCGCGGTCGCCACGACCGGATGCGCGTTACAGCGCGTCGGAAGACAACCGGAGTCGGGTCGTTTCGCCAGGTCACGCTAGTCACGGTGAGTAACACTATGTTGGCTACATTGGAATGAGTGGTTGCGGCGCGCCGATCCGTAGATCCTCGATTTTCCAATATGTGTGGGCGGCGTTGCCTTCGTGTGGGGTGAGGGCCGCTGTCGGTAGTGGTCATGCGACTATTCCTCACGATGAGTGCTGAAGACGTTAACGAGTCCGTTTTCGTGCGGGCGTGCCGTGGCCAAGACGTTCCATATACACCCGTGTGGTTCATGCGTCAGGCGGGCCGGTCGCTTCCCGAGTACCGGAAGGTGCGCGAAGGCATACCGATGCTGGAGGCATGCCAGCAACCGGACCTGGTTTGTGAGATCACGATGCAACCGGTGCGTAGGCACGGTGTCGATGCCGCCGTCTTGTTTTCCGACATCGTGGTGCCGTTGATGGCCGCAGGTGTGGGGGTCGACATAGTCGCGGGAACCGGGCCGGTGATCGAATCGCCGATACGCACGATGTCCGATGTCGACAAAATAGCTGAGCTCGACCCGGCCCATGTGTCGTATGTGTCCGAAGCGATCGCGTTGTTGCGCACCGAACTGAATGGCACGCCACTGGTCGGTTTCGCGGGCGCGCCCTTCACATTGGCCAGCTACCTTGTCGAAGGCGGGCCCTCCCGTCACCACGCCAAGACCAAGGCGATGATGTACGGAGCCCCAGATGTCTGGCACGCCCTGTGCACGAAGCTGGCGGCGATCGCCGGTACGTTCCTGCAGGTGCAGATCGACGCCGGCGTGGCGGCGGTCCAACTGTTCGACTCGTGGGCGGGGTCCCTGTCGCTGCCGGATTACGAGCGTTACGCCATGCGTCATTCGGCAGCGGCTCTCGGCGCTGTGGCCGACACTGGTGTGCCGCGTATCCATTTCGGTGTCGGCACGGGTCACCTGCTGAGTTCCATGGCGCAAGTGGGGACCGAAGTGATGGGGATCGACTGGCGCACAAGCCTGACCGACGCCGTCGAGCGAGTCGGCGACCGTGCCGTGCAGGGCAACCTCGACCCTGCCGCCGTCGAGGCACCGCCTGAATTCCTTGAGCCGGAAATCCGCCGCATCCTCAGTGATGGTGCGGCCGCCAAAGGTCACGTGTTCAACCTCGGTCACGGAGTGCTGCCGGACACGGACCCCGAAGCGTTGACCCGTGTGACCGCGATGGTGCACGAGCTCAGCCGCCGATGAGTACCCATGTGCTCGTCATCGGGGGCGGGATATCCGGTCTCGCCGCTGCGCGTCACCTGACGACGCTCGGCCACCGCGTCACGCTCGTCGAACAGTCGCGACGACTGGGCGGGAAGATACGCACGAAACAGTTCGCCGGCGCCGCGATCGAGACCGGCGCCGAAAGCTTCCTCGCTCGACGCCCCGAAGCGATCGCCCTGGCCTCGGAGCTCGGACTGTGTGACGACCTCGTGCACCCTTCGGGACTGGCATCGGCACTCGCGGTGGGGAACGAGCTTCACGACATGCCCACCGGCACAATCATGGGCATACCGGCGAAAGCGGAGTCGGCTGCCCATGTGTTGTCGGCCGAAAGCCGCGAACGCATCGATACCGAACCGGTCGAGACTGCGCCGTTGTTGGGCGAAAACGACGACATCGCGGTCGGTGAGCTCGTCGCGAAGCGCTACGGCATCGAAGTCGCCCGTACCCTGGTGGACCCGCTGATCGGGGGCGTGTACGCGGGCAGTAGCGATGGACTGTCCCTACGGGCCACGATCCCTGCCTTGGCGGGCGCCGCCGAACACAGTCATAGTCTCGCGCAGGCCGTATCGTCATGTCTGCCGCAAGGCCCCGCTAAAGGCAGGCCCGTATTCGCATCTATCCGAGGCGGGCTGTCGCGCCTCGTCGACCGGCTCGCGGCCACATGTGGCGCCGATGTGCGTCTCGGCGCGACCGTGCGCAAACTCGAGCGCACCGCCACGGGGTGGATCGCCGTGACAGGGCCGACCGTGCATACCGAGAACATAGAAGCAGACGCGGTCGTGCTGGCCGTTCCTGCAAAACCGGCGTCGCGTTTGCTGGGCGAGGTCGACGCCGGCGCCGCTTCCGAGGTCGGGCAGCTCGACTACGCCAACGTCGGGATCGTGACCATGGCCTTCGGTACTGGCGCGCTGCCGGAACGGTCCGGCGTCCTGGTCCCCGCCACCCAGGGGTACCAGATGAAGGCGGCGACGTTCCTGACACGTAAATGGCCGCACCATGCCAGCCAGGGACGCCAACTGGTACGCGTCTCGTATGGACGTTTCGGCGACAGTGGAGTCCTGCAGCGCGAGGACGACAGCCTGATCCACCTTGCGAAGCAGGAGCTTTCGCAGGTCGTGGGGGCAACACTTCCCGAGCCCTCGGAGGCCGCCGTGACCCGATGGGGTGGGGGACTTCCGCAATACGGCCCGGGGCATCAAGCGCGCATTCGCCGTGCGCGGCAACGACTTGCGCCGCATCCGATCGCGTTGGCGGGCGCTGCTTTCGATGGTGTTGGCATTCCCGCGTGCATTGCTTCGGGGACAGCGGCGGCTCATGCCCTGGCGGCCAAGCCAGGTTACTGAGGACGTGCGACCGCAGCGTCGATCGGTACGGTCCACGGACTAGGATCGGTGCATGTCAGAAGCGACAAATCCGAACGCGGCACGTTTGCGGGAAATCAACGACACGCTCCGGTACACCCTGTGGTCGGTCTTCAAAGTCACGACACCGTTGCCTGGTCTGCGGGACGACTTGGCTAGTGATGTCGACGCGCTTTTCGAACACATCGGGGAGCGCGGCGTCACGGTGCGGGGCACCTACGATGTGTCGGGTCTACGCGCGGACGCCGACCTGATGATCTGGTGGCATTCCGAAAGCAGCGATGAGCTGCAGTACAGCTATTCCCAGTTTCGGCGCACCTCTTTGGGCCGGCACCTGGAACCGGTCTGGTCGTCGATGGCGTTGCACCGGCCCGCCGAGTTCAACAAGAGCCACGTTCCGGCATTCATGGCCGATGAACCGCCCCGCGGCTACGTCTGCGTGTACCCGTTCGTGCGTTCCTACGATTGGTACCTCCTGCCGGATGCGGAGCGGCGTGAGATGCTCGCCGAGCACGGCAAGATGGCCCGTGGCTACGCCGACGTGCGGGCTAACACCGTCCCCGCGTTCGCGTTGGGCGACTACGAATGGATCCTCGCTTTCGAGGCCGACGAGCTTCACCGCATCGTGGATTTGATGCGTGACTTGAGGGCGTCTCGGGCGCGGCTGCATGTGCGCACGGAGATCCCCTTCTACACGGGTCGCAGGCAGAGTATGGCCGACATCGTGGCGAACATGCCGTGACAGGTTGGGCCAATACGGACTGCGGTGGTTTAAGCGAATTGCGGTTAAAGTGAACTACCGCCCGGTTACATCTGGTAGGCCAAACACATGGCAACCAGACAAGCCCAACCTCCGGGCGGTGGGCATGAGGAATCACCTCAGCCGGAATTGAAGAAGGCGATCGGCCCAGGGCTTCTGCTCTTGTTTATTGTGGGCGATGTCCTGGGTACCGGTATCTATGCGTTGACCGGTCAGGTCGCCAATAAGGTCGGCGGTGCCTTGTGGATACCGTTCCTGGCCGCGTTCATCGCCGCCTTCCTGACGGCGTTCAGTTACCTCGAGCTCGTCGGTAAATATCCGCGTGCTGCGGGCGCCGCGCTGTATACGCAGAAGGCCTTCGGGATCCACTTTTTGACATTCATGGTCGCCTTCGCGGTGATGAGCTCCGGTATGACATCGGCGGGTTCGGCCGCGCGGGCTGTCGGTGCCGACTATCTGCCTCAGGTCTTGACGTGGCTACCCGACACTGAGGTTGCCGTCATTGCGGTCGCGGTGGCGATGCTCGCCGTTTTCGGAGCCATCAACCTTCGCGGCGTGAGCGAATCGGTCTGGGTCAATGTCGTGTTCACCGTGATTGAGCTCATCGGTCTGGCGATCATCATCGTGATGGCCAGTGCGGCCTTGCTGTCCGGACAGGGCGATTTCGGCCGCACGCTCGAGATCGATACGGGCCAGCAGAGCGCGTTTTTCGCGGTTGTAGCCGGTACCTCGCTGGCCTTCTTCGCGATGGTCGGTTTCGAAGACAGCGTGAACATGGCCGAGGAGACCACGAACCCGAAGATCTTCCCGAAGGCGATGCTGATCGGGCTGTCGATCGCGGCGTTGATTTATGTGACAGTGGCTCTGCTGTCGTCGGCTGTGCTACCGACGGCGGAGCTGATCGGCGACAACCAACAGGACCCGGGTGCCGGCGCCCTGCTGCGAGTCTTGGAGGCGGCCGCGCCGTGGTTCCCGCTCGGGATTTTCGCCGCGATCGGTGTTTTCGCGGTATCGAACTCGGCGCTGATCAACATGCTCATGGCTTCACGGCTGGTGTACGGGATGTCGCGGGAAGGAATCATTCCGCGAATATTTGCCAGAGTCGCCAGAGGACGCCGCACCCCGTGGGTGGCGATCATTTTCACGACTGCCATCGCCATGTGTTTGACGGCCTACGCCGACGTGAGCCTGCTCGGCAGTACGACATCACTTCTGCTTCTGGTCGTGTTCACGATCGTTAATATCGCCGTTTTGGTGTTGCGGCGGCAACCGGTGGAGCACGAGCACTTCAAAGCCCCGACCATCGTCCCGGTCCTGGGTGCGCTCATGTGCGCGTTCCTTGTGGGGCCGTGGTCCGGCCGGGAGGCGCAGGAATACGAGATCGCGGTGGTGCTCTTGGGCGTGGGCGTGGTCTTGTGGCTCATCTCGTATGTCGGTCAACGCTTGGCTTCGCGTCGGCGTCTGTCGCGAAACGACGCATAGGCACATGAGGTATGCCGTCCTCGAGGAATTGGGGGCCGCAGATCTCGAAACCGTGCCCGCGATACAGGTCGGTGACGTGAGTCTGCGCATGCAGAATGACGGTTTCGCCGGGGACGATGGTCAACGCCTGCGCGATGAGCACCGAAGCGAGGCCTTGCCCCCGGTGGCTGTTTCTCGTACAGACCCGACCGATGCGTGCGTGATCGGGTTCGCGCGTGATCCGCAGGTACGCGAGCGGTAGATCGTCGCTCAGCCACAGGTGCCATGTCGTTTCGTCGAGGTCGAGGCCATCGAGGTCGGGGTATGCGCATTCTTGCTCCACGACGAAGACATCGCTGCGCAGCTGCAGCAAGCGGTAAAGGGTGTCCCCGTCGAGCTCGGAAAAACTGGCCACGTGCGGCGTGTACATGTTGACAATCACAACACGAAAAGTGCCGTGACCATCGTGCGGTCGATAATCTGTGGTGCGGCCACGTTCATTCTTCTAGCCTGGGTTGTCTCGATGCCCACCAAGGAGTGTAATCACTATGGATCTTGCTCTCTCGCAGTCGCAGCTTGACGGGATGCGCACTGAATTCGCAGCCGACCCGACAAAGAAGATTGTGCAAAACGCGTTGGCGAACCAGTCGCTTCAAGAGGTCGCGGTTGACAATGCCCGGATGACCAACCTGGACACCGCCGTTTCGCATCATCTTGATGACTGGAAGGTCACTGACCAAAAACGCAGCGGCCGCTGTTGGATGTTCGCGGGGTTGAACCTGCTGCGCCCGTCGGCGGCAAAAGCGATGAACCTCAAGGACTTCGAGTTCTCGCAAAACCACATCATGTTCTTCGACAAGATCGAGCGCGCCAACTTCATGCTCGAACAGGTCATCGACTTGGCGGACACCGAGATCGATGACCGTACTTTCGTCAGTGTCCTGGAAAAAGCCGCCGAGGACGGCGGACAGTGGAACATGTTCGTGGCGTTGGTCAATAAGCATGGCCTGGTGCCGAAGAAGGCCATGCCGGAGACCTACAGCTCCTCCAGCACCGCGCAGATGAACTCCAGTCTGCAGACCATTTTGCGTCACGGCGCGATGCGTATCCGTGAACAAGCGGCCAACGGTGCCGACATCGAACAGCTTCGCAAAACGAAGTTCGATGTCGTGTCGTCGGTCTACAATGTTTTGTGTCTCCACTTGGGGACCCCACCTACGTCGTTCAACTGGCAGTGGAAGGACAAGGACAACAAGTTCCACCGCGACGGCGTCATGACCCCGCAGGAATTCGCCGCCAAGTACGTGAAGCTGCCCTTGGACGAGTACGTGTGTCTCGTCAACGATCCGCGCAACGAATACGGCCGCACCTACACCGTCGACCGTCTCGGTAACGTCGCGGACGCCCCCGGGGTCGTATACCTCAACGTCGACATGTCGGTGATTCGCCACGCGGCCGCCAAGGCGATTCAAGACGGCGAACCCGTCTGGTTCGGCTGCGATGTCGCCCCGCAACTGCACGGTGAACGCGGCCTGTGGGACGACAAACTGGTCGACTTCGAGGCGCTGTACGGCGATATGCCGTCCATGAACAAGGCGCAGCGGCTGCAGTACCAGGAATCCCTGATGACCCACGCGATGCTGTTCACCGGGGTCAACATCGTTGATGACGAGCCCACGCATTGGCGCGTCGAAAACAGCTGGGGCTGCGAGAAAGGCGAAGACGGCTACTACACCATGAGCGATGCGTGGTTCGGTGAGTACGTCTTCGAGATCGCGGCGCGTCGTAGCGCGCTGCCGGCCGAAATCCTCGCCGGCCTCGACACAGAACCGATTACGCTGCCGGCCTGGGACCCAATGGGGTCGCTGGCGCGGTAACTGCGTCATGGGCAACCGGGGTCGTCTGGCCCCGGTTCCTCGTTTTTGTGCGCCTGGCTTCGTCGGTCCCGCCACAGCAGCGTCCCCACGATCATCGCGATGGCCAGCAGCGCGAGGATCAATGCCGGGCCGACGTTTCGCTGCAGGAACTGCAGGAGCCGCCATGCGCCGGCATTCGGATCGGCCAGGATCAGGGCGGCCGCGCTACCGGCGATAACCGTACTGATCCCGAACAGGGCCAGCTTCCCTTCGCGACGAAGATGCAACCGCCGGGAAAACACGGACGCGGACTTGAAGACTCGACGCACCTGAAGCACCCGCAGCGTGCTGGTCATGTACACCAGCCGTAGCAGTTGGCTGGGGCCCAAAGCGAAAACTAGCGCAGGGATCGTCAAGAGGGCCACCATGAGTGTCCATTTATGACGTAGGAGCCAGTTCCAGCGCCGGTCGGCCAGCAGGAACAGGACGGCCCATTCGAGCCACAGGACCATTGCGGCGAGCCAGTCGACGATGACGCCGGCTTGGGCCCAAGCCCCGGTGCCCCACACGGACGCGACCATGGCCGGAACTGATATCAGGGCGGCGAGCAGCACCGGCACGGTGAGTCGTTGCTCGACGCGTGCCGCGCGGGCATTGGGTTCAGGGCTCTGCGGCATCAACGGGCATCGCGGTCAGTGGCTGGGAGCGGGCGAGGGGAGGAGGAACGCGGCGGGCGAACGCGTCCTCACCCTGTCGGGCGCAAAGTCATGCTGATCGAGTTGATGCAGTAGCGCTGGTCCGGCAGGGGTTGCGGGGCGAGGCCTTCGCCACTGAACAGATGCCCGAGGTGCGAATCGCAGTTTTTACACTTGACTTCGGTCCGGGGCATGCCGAGCGAGCGATCTTCGTGCAGTGTCACGGCCGCGTCTTTCGCATCGGCGAACGACGGCCAGCCACACCCGGAATGGTACTTAGTTTCGCTTGTAAACAGCTCCGCGCCGCAAGCCCGGCAGCAGTAGACCCCCTGGGTCGTGGTGTCGGTGTATTCGCCGACGAAGGGCGCTTCGGTGGCACCCTGGCGTAGCACCTGGTATTCCTGCGGCGACAGGGTGGCTTTATAGGGATCGTCAGTCACGTGTCCAACGGTAACGCGTATTCGTAGGCGATGAACTGGTCCCGAACGTGGATGCAGGTTCCGGCTCAGTCATGCTCCTTGTCATTCACTGCCGAGACCGGGTGCCTGATGCCAGGGTGGTCGTCAGGCAGCGCGCGGCGCAATACCCACCAGCTGCTGCCCAGGCACGCAGCGACCAGGGGCCACGACAGTGTGGCCCGGGCGACAGTCAAAGCCTCGGTCCATCCGGCCGACCACAGCGGCACGAAAACGAGCACGCGCACCGCGTACTGGCCGACCCAGACCCAGCTGGCTCGGCAGTATGCGCGAATCAAAGCCGGGTCTTGGCGCCACGTCGTGCGTTGCCGCAGCACCCCACCCACGATCAGCCCCAGTAGCGGCCAACGGATCAGGATGCTGAATGCCCATGCGAGCAGGCTGGCGATGTTGCTGAGGACTTGGATGAGGAAGAAGTCCTCAGCGCGGCCCGTGTACAGGGCGATGGCTCCGGCGATGCACACGCCGAACAGCCCAATGAGCACCGACAGTGGCCTGGCCTTCTTGTAAATGCGCCACAGGGCCAACACCACGCCGACCGCTATGGCCGCTGTCACACCAATAGGGATGGAACGGTCGGCGGCCCACCAAGCGATACCGAACACAATGGGAGGCAGGCTCGCGTCGATCGCTCCGCGTCGGCTTCCGAGCAACGTCGCCAAGGATTCCGGCCGGTATCGGGATTCTTCGGACAAAGCGGCACTACTTTCGTCGGGCCCCATGGAACTTAGGTCAGCCTAAGGTCACTGTTAGGGCAACAATATGCCGGGGCGCCTTCCGCTCGCGCGGCTGGGATGGCAGGATTCGCTTGATGCTGGGAACCAAACGCTTGACTGAGCCGCAGTTGACTGACCTACTGCGTCGTCTTCAGCGTGTCAGTTTCGGTAGTTGGAGCGCCGCCGATGTGACCGACGCTGTCGCACAGCTGGGGTGGGAACTACAGCATGGCGAGGTTGACGTGGGGATGTGGCGCGCCAACACCAATTACGAGACCGGTGCGGCCATCATCGACCGGATCCCGCCGAACACTGCAGTACGCACGAATAGCGAGTTTTACGCCATCGAGTTGATGGTGCTGCGGTCCGCCGTACGTGGCGATGCCGGCGAAAACCACCGCACGATCGTGTTTCGCGAAGTGCTGCGCACGATGCTGGCCGAGTTCGGTCCCCCCGATGTGCGCGGCGGTGACGGCGGACCGTGGGTGCGTTGGCGCGATAAGAGCTTGACGGTCGAACTGCACCTGCGCCGATTCCACGGCGGCGTCTCGCTGCGGTTGCTGGCGACGGATGCGTTGGAGCAGATCGAAGCCGAAAGTATCCGGCGCGGCGACGTTTCGGGCTGGACTGCGTATTCGAAGCTGCCGAAGCTGCCGTCAGAGCCGGCGGTGAACGATCTGGGCGAATTCACCGCGCGCCTGTCGGGTGTCCTCATTGACCTCGCGGGCGATGTGCCCGTCGTCGATACTCAGGGCACCATCATCTTGCGCACCAGCGACTGGTCGGCGCGTTACGCCCTGGCGGCCGTCGACGGATCGGTCGCGGTGGAGGCGTCGGCAGCCGTCAAGACGCCTTACCGCGACGGCTTGGCATACCTGCCAGGGATCGGTTTCGCGGAACCGAACGGGCGTAACCCCAACTGGACACGGACGTTTTCCCAAGCAGGCCGCGAATCGACCTCGCAGGCCGCGCGGATGATGGTGGACGCGTTGCGGGCGTTCGGCATCGAAGACTTGTACGACATCGTCTACGACGCGTTCACCGCCGACGGCGAACGCATGTATCTGCCGGTGCTGGGCATAGCCAGCTCGGACTCCATGAGTTAGGGGGTGGCGCTGTCACGGCGCCACCCCCGACACGTGTTCAATACTGCATCCCCATTGCTTCTTTCACTCGCGACAATGTGTTGTCGGCCAGCTCGCTTGCCCGTGCGTTGCCCTTACGGATGATGCTGGTCACGAGCGCAGGGTCCTTGGCGTACTCGTCGCGGCGCGCCCGTATAGGCGCGAAGTACTCGTTGACTGCTTCAATTGTGGTCTGTTTCAACGCGGCGGCTCCTCGGTCTCCGATCTCGGCTGCAATCGCATGCGGATCTTCGTTTCGGCACAGGGAGGCCAAACGCAGTAGGTTGGCGACCTGCGGTCGGGCTTGCGGGTCGAAAGTGATGTGCCGCTGCGAATCCGTGACGGCGGCGGCGATGTGTTCCGCCGTTTTATCTGCAGTGGACCGTATGTCTATCGTGTTCTTGCGGCTCTTGCTCATCTTGTTGCGCCCATCGAGCCCCACCAGCCGCGGCGTGGGGGATAGCAGAGGTTCCACCGCGGGAAACAGCGGTGCGTAACGCTGGTTGAACCGCCTGGCGATCGTGCGAGTCAGTTCCAGGTGTGGGAGCTGGTCTTCGCCGACCGGGACGAGGTTCGCGCCGCACGACAGGATGTCGGCCGCCTGATGCGCCGGGTAGGTGTACATCAGACCCGTGACCGTGTTGTGGCGCGTGGACGCTATTTCCTCCTTCACCGTCGGGTTGCGCGCCAGTTCCGCGTTCGATACGAGACTCAAAAACGGCAGCAGCAACTGGTTCAACGACGCTACGGCACTGTGGACAAATATGGTGGTGCTTCGTGAGTCGAGGCCGACAGCCAAGTAATCGAGCACGAGACCGTGCACGATCTCGGAGAGGTTGCCGGGATCAGTGCGGTCGGTCAATACCTGGTAGTCGGCAATGACCACGATCAGATCGACGCCGACGTTCTGCAAGCGAACGCGATTGTGCAGACTGCCGAAATAATGACCCACATGCAGTGGCCCGGTGGGACGCTCACCTGTCAGGACCCGGAACTTGTGCGGCATAGCGCGAACGTCGGGTGGCAAAGGCGGGAAAGATGGATTGCTCATGATTCTCCTTCGAGTCAGGGACGCGCGGTCGCGACAAGCCCTGAAAGGAGAAACGGGCCGTCACAACCGGACAGCCCGTGGAAAGAATGTATGCATCAACGGTCGTCCGGGGACGACCACCACACGCGTTTCGTTGTCAGATGCATGTTCACAACATAGCACTGCTCGTCGACGCGGTCGGTCCACCGGGATGTGAACTTGCGCGCAGGCGTCGCAGCAGCAGCGCCGGATCACCCAGTTTCATGCGCAATGCGCGCTCCAAACCCGCGATGGGTGTCAAGTTCTGCGGCGCCCGCGGATCCTTATGTGGCGCCGAAGCCAGCCGCGGCAACACACGTGCCGAGGCGTCCGCAAGCGCCGTTACCGCGGACACAGTCAAGTCGGCGGAAGCTTCCAATCGCGCGATCCCGGCCCACGCGCCGTCCCCACCACCCGGGAGCCGCAGATACCACGAGTGCCGCTTCCAGGTAGTCGTGAGGCCGAAAACCGGCGTGCGTTGGCCAGCGGACAGTCCGCCCACGACCGAATGCAGCTCGTCCGGTAGGTAAGAGCGTTGGTGAGATTTGATGTAGCCGACTGCTCCGGGTATGTGCGCTCGGCCGCGCAAGGCGCCATCGAGAACGAGCAGGTCCGATTCGCCTGGGTCGGCCTGCATCGAAACCTTGGCCTCCAAAGCGGTGAGCCGATCCTGGACAGCGTTGATCAAGTCTGCAGGATCCGTGGCGACCACCCTGCGTGGAACATAGTGTGCGAGCCGGCCGGCATGCATGCCGTCACCTGGCTCCTGACTGAACAGGCCCCGTTCGATCAGGCTCGTGTCTAGGCGTGCGGCCGGGGTTTTCTCAGCGAGGGTGCACACCACGACGCCGGCTGCGTACGACGCGCACAGGCCAGCCTGAGGCGAGCGCTCGTCCACCGCGATGTCGACCCGGGCATCCAACCGGCGGACACCGTCGACGACGAGCACGCGGGGAGGCGCCGGTGTTGTCGACGGCGGGTCGATCGGTGCCCAGTCATGCGGTACTAGCTCCAGGCCCAGCTCGAGCTGGGCTTTGTTCGCGTGAACCATGGACTCCGAGGAATCGGCGTAGCTGGGATCCCACGCGCTGACGGTGATACGCACGATGTGCTCGCTTTCTCTTGGTCCGGTTACAGATGCGGTACCTCGTCGGAGGAGCGGTGCACATGCGATCCGTGAACGTCGCGACTGATTTCGAAACGCACCGGTATGCGTTCCGCGAGGGCCTGGACATGTGTGACGACACCGACCATGCGGCCCTTCGAACCGGCCAGCGACTCCAGGTTGGCAGCGACCTGGTCCAAAGTGGCTGAATCGAGGGTGCCGAAGCCTTCGTCGAGGAGGATCGATTCCAACGCCGCCCCCTTGGACGACAGACCGGCCAGCTGGTCGGACAGCGCCAGCGCAAGGGCGAGCGACGCGGCGAACGTCTCGCCGCCCGACAACGTGCGCACCGGTCGCTGCATGCCGCCGTCGTGGTGGTCGACGACATAGAAATCGTGGGACTCCGGCGAATAGTCCAGTTCGTATCGTTCCGATGACAGTCGCAACAGGATCTGCGAGGCGCCGGCGACAAGCTCGGCTACGGCCTCCTCGAGGAGCCAGTTGATGAAGTGACGGGCATTGAGATGCTGGTGCAGCTGCTTGGCTATCTGGGCCTCACGTGCGTGTGCCGCCTGGTCATCGCGTAGGTCGATGATTTGTCGGTGTTGCGCCCTTAGCCTTTCGAGTCTGGATTCCGCTTCGCGGACCGAGTCCTTGGCGGTTTCCAGGTGTTGCGAACCGTCCGGATCGGTGCCGCGTGGCGGCGTGACCTCGTATTGCGCGAACACCCCGAAAAGCGCGTTGTGGACCGTGCGCAGTTTGGTGTCGAGCTGCGACACATCCTGATTCCGTGCGCGTCTTGTGTCCTGGCGTACCTCTAGTTGATCCTGCGCCCACGTGCACAGCGCCTGCCACGAAGAGGCCAGGTCGGTGCGGTCGGTACTCGGCGGTTGCAGCGCGGCGACGCGATCGCGGTGGTGGTCGAACTTCTCCCACTCCTGTTGGAATCGTCGTTCCGCGTCCTTGACGGCCCTGTCCTTGCGTTGTTGGACGCTACGCGCATGCTTGAGGGCCACACTGGCGTCGGCAAGCTGCTTCTTATCGCGTTCCGCTTGCGCGAGCTTCTCCTCTACAGTGGCTTGATCGTCGACTCCGATGAGCCGCTGTCGCAGCGACTCCAATTCGTGTTCCTTCTCCGCCTTGGAATCGAGGAAACCGGCGAGCTTATTGCTGTGGTGGTCGCGCTCCTTCGTGGCCTCCTCGAGCCGCTGACGCGCGTCGCGCAGTCCGGCCCGAGCTTGGTCCAGTTCGGGTGCGGGCCGGGCAGAGGGTGCGTGCGGAACCGTTTGCGCGCACACCGGACACGCGGCGCCGACCTCGACGCTCGGCAGAATCGAACCAACCAGGTTGGACAGTTGTGCCGATTCATATGCCGTCTCGGCGTCGGTCACCGCGGCCGAGGCGGCATCGACGCGCTGTTGCGCTTCGTCGATCAACCGGCGCCGGTTGTCGGTCCAGACTTCGCCCTGGCGCAGTTTCTCAGCCAGGTCCGCAACCTGTTCGTGCCACAGTTTCAGCTGCGCATAGCGCGCGACATCGACGCTGTCGCTGCTGTGGCGTAGTCGTTCCTCGGCTCTTTCAGCCGCGGCATGGTCGTCCTGCGCGGTCGCGTGCTCCTCGCGCGCCCGTTCGAGGTCGTGCGCCAACGCTGCCACATCGGTGGGCTGCTTGATGTACGTCAGCAGCGCCTGTTCTTCGTCCAACTGTCGCAGGGCCTCGGCTGCGTCGTCGGCGCGTT
Source organism: Candidatus Stackebrandtia faecavium (assembly GCA_019112895.1). Classification (GTDB taxonomy): domain Bacteria; phylum Actinomycetota; class Actinomycetes; order Mycobacteriales; family Micromonosporaceae; genus Stackebrandtia; species Stackebrandtia faecavium. The sequence continues at coordinate 24,882 of DXIM01000062.1, read as the reverse complement.
GCTTGAGCTCATCCAGAGCCGGGATGCGCGACTCGATCTCGGCCTGGAGTTTTTGCCGATCGGTAACCGTTTGTGCTGCGGTTACGATGTCGTCGTTGCCGATATCGGGCAGCTCCGACAGTTGGCGTTCGATGTGCGCGAGCACCGCCTCCGCCTTGTTCTTGCGCTCGCCGGCCGCGGTCTGGATCTTGTCGTATTCGCCATGGCCGAGGATCTTTTTGAGGATCTGCTTGCGATCGGCTGGCTTCGAGTGCAGGAACTGCGCGAAGTCGCCCTGCGGCAGTAGCACACACTTGATGAATTCCTCGTAGCGCAAGCCCAGCACGCGTTCGACCGCCTCGTCGACCTGCTTGGGCGAGGCGGCCAGGGAAGTACCGATCAACGAGTCCAGCTCGGCCATATCGGTCGCGGTGAGGTCGGCCGGCAATCGTTCAAGGGCCGCCTTATCGGTCTTGACCTTCCCGTCTTTGGCGCGCTTAGCGATTCGGGTCGCGACATAGGTGCCGCCGTTGGCGGAGAAGACCAGCCGCACCTTTCCGGTCGTGGCCGACGGTGCCAGGGCATAGGCGACACTGTGGTTCCATCGAGGCGCCTTACCGTAGAGGGCGAAGCAGATCGCGTCCAAGATGGTGGATTTTCCGGCCCCGGTCGGTCCCACCAGAGCAAAGAAATCCACGTCGGTGAGGTCGACGACACTGGGTTGGGAGAAGGCACCGAAGCCGTCGAGGTTGATCAGCAGCGGACGCATCAGGCGGACTCCTTATCCTCGGATGGCGCTGAAGCGACCTGGTCATGAAGCTCGTCGAACAATGCCAGCACGGCCGGATCGTCGTGGCCGCGTTCTGAAAGGAAGTCGCGAAACAGCTCGTGGGGGCTACGGCCGATCCGTGTGGTCAAGGGCCTTTGCTTACGGTTTGGCATCCGGCCGGGATCGATCTGGATCGACAGTGCATTGGGGAACAATTCTTGGACTTCCTCCCGTAGACCGGCTCGCGGCTTCTCATCCACGAAAACTCGTAGCCAACCGCGCTCGTCGTTGTCCGCGTCGTGAAGCTGTTCGAGGGTTCCCCGCAGCGTGCGTAGCGGTACCGCGGCCTCGATAGGTACGTGCCGCGCGCGGGCAGGGGTGTTGCGCGTGACATCGACCAGTACGGCGCCGGGCGTGTAGGTCTCTTCGCCGAAATCGACGGCGAATGGCGCACCGCTGTACCGGATCGGGCAACCGCCGGGGATCTGCTGTTGTCGATGTATGTGTCCCAAGGCGACGTAATGCGTCGACGCCGGGAAGATCGTGGCCGGGACCGCATAATCGGCGACCGTGTGCACTTCGCGTTCCCCACCGCCGATCTTGCCGCCCACGACCGTGAGGTGACCTGTGATGAGGTTGACCGACTCGGCTGAGAACGACGTCGACAACGCTGCGACCAGGCGGCGGATATGATCCGCATAAGACTGTCCGGTCTCGGCGGGACTGAGACTGAACAGCTCGGTGGCGCGCACCGCATACCGTTGCGACACGAACGGCAGGGCCGCGCATCGCCAGTCTTCCCCGTCCCGAGTGGTCCCGCGGATCAGGTGGTCCTCGGCGCGCCCGATCGTCCCCCGAAGTGTGATCCCGGCGGCGTTGGCCCATGTGCGAAGCGCGTCGATGGCCCTGCCGTGGTCGTGATTACCCGCTACGGCGACCACATCGGCTCCGGTCTCGCGCAGGTCGCTGAGCGTCTGCACCAGGAGTTTTTGCGCCGCCGCGCCCGGAGTCGGGGTCTCGAACAGGTCACCGGCCACGATGACCAGGTCGGGCTGTTGCGCCTGCGCGAGCTCAACGAGTTCGGCGAAGACGGCTTTTTGTTCGGCCATTCGGGATTGGCCCTTCAACGTGGCGCCGATATGCCAGTCGGAAGTGTGAAGAATACGCACAGTCGCGTGCCCCCTGGTTTGTCGTCGAGCCTAGCTATTGGGTCCGAGCTTTGCCGAGCCGTCGATCTGATCAAAAAGGAATGTCATCATCGTTTTCGATGAGCTCGAATGGATCGATGCTTTGAGTCGCCGACCTGGCGGCGCTAGCTGGCGGCGCCTTCGCTTCGGCCGGGCGGGTCGCCCAGGAAGGGAACGGGAAGTTGACGACGAGCGGTATCGGCAGTTCCGGCTGAGCCACGAACATGGTTCCCGGTTTTGCCATCACCGCGCGTTGCCGTTGCGCCGCAGCCAAAAAACCGTATTCGGCCCGCCCGGCCTCGGCCGGATCGAGCCTGCCGACGACGCGCACAGCGCTGTTGGCGGCGATCCGCCGCTCGACCTCGCTGGCGGTCTGTTGTGCGCCGACCAAGATGATGCCCAACGAACGCCCCCGTTCGGCGATGTCGAGCAGGATCTCCTTGATCGGGCTACTGCCGTCCTTCGGTGCGTACTTATTCAGTTCGTCCAGGACAACGAATTGGAGAGGGCGTGCCGTGCCGGATTTCTCCTTCTCCTCGAACTGGGACGACAACGTGACGCCGACGACGAAACGCTGCGCCCTTTCTGGAAGATTGTGCAGATCCACGACCGTGACTTGCGCTTCGTTGCTGCCGGATACACCGTGTGCGCCGCCCGGCGGCAGATCTCCGCGTACCAGCCGTCCGATGTCTCTGGTGGACGAGATAAGGCGGCGGATGAAGGCATTGACGGTGCCCTGTCCAACCGCGGTTCCCGCCCATTGACCGCGGGTTTCCTCGTTGGACAACCTATCCAATAGAAGGTCGACAAGTTCCCCATAGGAGCCGACGAGCTCGCCGTCGAGCACCACGCCGCCGTCGTTTTTGGCTTTTGCCTCACGCTGCAGCTTCGCGGCCACCTGCTGAACCACCATCGTGTACTGCTGCCGTTCATCATCGGCGTCAGCGAAGACGAACGGCAACAGGCGGTGGCTGCAGAACTGGCCCAGCGTCCAATAGAATGCATCGACACCGCTGGTGCGGCACGCGACATCCGGTACCCCGTTCGGGTCGCCGGGCCGCGGCGGCGCAAGGACCTTCACCGATTCGAACGCTCCGGCCTTAAGACCCAGGCGCCCGTAAGCCTCGCGCAGTTGATCATCGGTCTGGTTGTTTTCGTGATCCAACAGCAGCAGGTCTTCGCCCTTGACGTTGAAGATGAGGGCTTTGGTGTTCACCGCCTCAGTGCCCAGGCACCCTGAATGCAGCATGCTGTACAACAGCCATGTCGCGAAGCTTGTCTTCGTGGCGATGCCCGAGATACCCGATATCGATACATGCGCACCGCGCGTGCCGTCGAGGAAGTCGGCGTTCAAGAAGACCGGCTCGTTGTCGCGGGAGTAGCCCAGCGGGATCTGGCGCGTCATCTGATCGAAATACAGCGCCGATTCCCGGTCTGCGCCGGTCGCTCGGGACACGACATCACCGGGACGGGGCGGTACGAATATCTCCGGTTCCACGCGCGTCACCGTCACTTCGGCGGCCTCCTGGACCTGGGCGGGAAGGTGACCGTCGGAGATGTCGAAAACATCCGAGTCGTATTGCGCCCCCTCGTGCCGTGCCCTGACCGCGGTGATGACACCGGAAACGGTGACGGGCTCGTGACCGGGTAGCGCGCGGTTCGTTACGACGACGTCGTCGAGCTGGAGGTATTGACCCGGGTCTACGGCCACCCAGAACGTAAGGGGAGTGGCGTCCTGCGTGCCCAGGACGCGCCCGACGACTGTGTCGGTCTCGTGCGTTTCACCTGCCATAGCGACCATCATGGCAGGTGCCCACGACACAACTGCAGGTCGGCGTCATCCGGGTTGTTCCTGCACTCTGGGCTGACCCGCTCGGGCGACGTCACTGTGGCTATGCGGTTTCGCGAGCGCGGGTGTAACGCAGCAGCAGGTTCCCGTTGGCATGAATGATGTGCGCCAAATCCATGTGCCGCAACGGGGAACGTGGCCCCGCCGTGATCCGGCCCGATCCAGCGCCGGCCATGGTTGGCGACAACGTGAAGCACATCTCGTCGATGAGATCGGCCGCAGTCAATTCGCCGAGGATGTGCGGGCCGCCCTCGCACAACTGCTGCGTCAGTCCACTGTCGTGCAGATGTTGTTGCGCCTGCGCGAAGTCGACGGTCTCGTCGCCGGCGACGAGTACTTGCGCCACACGCGAAAGCGCGTCACGGCGTTCCTTCGGCGCGGCGGCGCAGGTGATCACGATCGGCGGGACCGGCGACGCAGTAAACAAGGGCGCGTCCAGGGCCAGGTTCGCGTCGCGGGTCACAACGGCCATGGTCGGATGGTCGCTGCGCCCGTGCGCGCGGCGCCATTCGAGCCGCTCGGAAGCCATCTTCACGGGACGGTATCCATCCGCGCGCACCGTGCCCGCCCCGGTGATCAGCACGTCGCACAGCATCCGCAGCACCTTGAACACCCGCATGTCATCGGCCGAGGAGAGCTGGTGAGACGCGCCATCTACTTCGACCGCACCGTCGATGCTGGAAACCATGTTTATGCGTAGCCATGAATCGACATCGGAAGGCGGCGCATACCGATCGATGAGAGTGGCTTGGTCTAGGTCGGTGAGTTCTTCATAACGGGACACGTTTTCGACCATAGAGCTTGTCTCGGCATGGATGTGCGGAGGAGATGGAGTCGTCCCGTTTTCGTGTCGTGGGGTCGTATCGCTGGCGCCACCGGCATGCCAAGCGCGACAATGTTACGCATGGCGCTTCCGCGTTGGCTAAAAGTAGTGGCGGTACTCGTCGTCGTGATTGTTATGGTCGTGGCGGTGATGTGGTCCATGCAGCGCAAGTTGATCTATTTCCCCGATACGCAGCGCCCCGAGACTCCGTCGGGCGCGCGTGACGTCGTACTGCACACAGAGGATGGAATCGATCTCGACGGCTGGTGGTGGGAACCTCAGGGGCCGGACCGCGAAGCTGCCGTACTCATCGCCAACGGCAATGCTGGTCATCGTGGTGGACGCACGATCTTGGCCTCGAAGCTGTCTACCCGCGGTTTCCACGTGTTGCAGTTCGATTATCGCGGCTACGGCGGTAATGCCGGTTCGCCGACGCAGGAGGGGCTGTATCGAGACGCCGAGGCCGCCCACGACTGGGTAACCGGGGATGCCGGCATCGCCGCGGGCTCGGTCTTGTACTTCGGTGAAAGCCTCGGAACCGGAGTCGTATCGCACTTGGCGACGGTGCGGAAACCTGCCGGCATGTTGCTGCGGTCGCCGTTCATCGACCTTCCCGCGGTAGGCGAACACATATATCCGGGCCTGCCGGTGCGGGCACTCATGCGTGACGTGTATCCGGTGGCGCGCAACGTGCGTGAGGTGTCCGTGCCGATGGTGGTGGCGTACGGCACCGCGGACGACATCGTGCCCGCTCAGCAGAGCCGCGACGTGATCAGCCTGGCGGAAACCAGTTCGCAGGTCGAGGTCGTGGTGGTCTCCGGCGCCGGCCATAACGACCTGGATTTGGTTGCGGGTGATCCGGTCATCGACGCGTTCGTCCGGATGGCCGACGCGGCCGGTCTAGCGGCGCAGTGATGCCGCTTTGAAACTGTTGGAGTCCTTCGATAGGAATCCCGTACGCATCTGCCACTGCCGTCCCTGTGCGAGGCCGTCGGCGAGATGTTTTTCCAAAGTGGTGTTTCGGGGGAGTGTGGCCGGATTGTATGAACCCTCGATATTGAACACGAAAAGCAGCACGTTGCGATTTCCTTCTGTCCCAGCATCCGCAGCCGCGGGCAGTAGCTCGAACATGTCCTGGAAGCGGGCGATGTTGGAATCCGGGCGCAGGAACTCCCGCAGCTGAGGGTCCAGCAGCCACGACGTGCACGTGTACAGCGGGGGAGCGTCGTACAGTTCCGGGAAGTGCGTGGTGAAGAACTCGTCGGCCCGTGCCACGGAATCGACGACCGCTACCGGATCGAGTCCGCCGCCCTCCGCGCGGATGTGCATGCCCAAGGTGAGCTCGTCGGGCTTATGGTCGCCGGTGGCCAGTTCTTCGCGAAGCGATTCCATCGCGAACTGCAGCCGCCCCAATTGGTATAGCGCCCCTTTGAAGTGCAGGGTGAACCACAGTGATTTTCCCAATCCGGGCAGCGCCACACGATCTCGGTCGAGTCGTAGTTTCTCGGCGAGGTCGGCGAAGGTCTCGTTGATCATCGATTCTGGAATACCGCGCTGCGTAAAGTATTCCATTGTGCGTGGAAGGGCGCTCAGCAGTGCATATATGTAAACGAACCGACCCTTGAGTCCCCATTTCTCGGCGGGAAACGGCGGCCACTTGATCATATCGGGGCTGCCCATACCCGTGACGATCTGTTTATAACAGCGTTCGAGCACCCACCACAGTTCCGGATCCTCGCCGGGGTCCGGCCTCGCCTGTGCCGCGGCGGTCGCGTCCGACTGGGCGACTTTGAAACGTTTCCGGAGGATCTGCGCGGCCTGGTCGCCGGACGGTACGTCCGGTGACGGGTCAGGCGGTCCCACAGCATTCCAGTCCTGCGCCTGCGCCCCCGCAGTAGCGATGAGTCTCAGGCGTTGCGGAAGGTTCAAGGTGTGCATCGTTACATTGCATACAGGCATGGCCTGGTTGTCAATTGCTGTGAGGCGATGCCTATCCTCGCAGTGTGAGCCGTTTCTTTACGCCCGCATGGATCGCGATGCACGCGATCGCGTTGCTGCTGGTCACGGTCTTTTTGGGCCTGGGCTGGTGGCAATACACTCGCGCGACGGCCGGAAACGCACTCAGCTGGGGATACATGTTCCAGTGGCCCCTGTTCGCCATCTTCACTTTCGCATTCTGGCTCCGCGAAGTGCGCACCGCCGCCAAAGGGATGGAAAAAGCCGAATCGCAGCCGCCTCTGACCTCGGGGTTCGAACCGGCTACGGTGCACGCCGACCGGCATGACGCCGTCGATTCGACGGGAGACGCGGCCACGGACGAATACAACCAGTATTTGAAGTGGTTGTCCGAAAATCCGCATCGCCGCCCCTACTAGTACCCAGGTTAGGACCAAAGTGGAAATCAAGCCGGAACTTGCCGGTGCGCTACGCCGATTCCAGATCATCGCGTGGATCGTGAGCGTGCTGCTGTTCGTATTGATGTTCGTCGCCGTGCCGCTGCGCTACATAGGCGGTATTCCTGAACTGTCGGCGATGATCTCGCCGATACATGGATTTGGCTACATGGTCTACATCGTCTTGGCCTTCGACCTCGCACGGCGAGTGAACTGGCCGCTGTGGCCGCGCACCGTCGTGGTCTTGTTGGCGGGAACGATTCCGATTTTTTCGTTCATCAACGAGCGCAAGGTGACCAAACAACTGATCGCCCAGCACCCTAAAGACGCCGCAACCGAGTCCGTCTAATCCGTGGAGCTCACGACGCCTTGAGGGGCACCGTCCTGCCACGTCGCCGTGATTCGAACCGTCTCGTCCTCGCTGACGAATGTCACCACGAGCTCGGCGGTCGATTGGCTCGCACGGGAAGCCGTATATCCCTCCGCCGGACTCGCGGACACGAATACCGCTTCCTCGGCGCTCAGCTGTATGACGGTCGTCCCACCCGAGGTATCGAAGGTCTGTTCGTACACGCCGTCACCGATCGGCACCCAGCCGTTGATTGGTTGGTCGGGCTCGGACGGTGGCGGCGGGGATGGGTCGTCCTGAGGGTTGGGCGGGAACTGTGGCGGGTTCACCGCCCCGTCATGGTCCGGACGCGATGATTCGCTGGGGCTCGGACTGCTGCTGCTCGAGGTGGTCTGCGAGGGGAGGTCGGTCGCCAACACGGTGTCGGTCGGCGTGAAAGTGGTGTCGGGGGCGAACACGGATGATAGCCCCAGCCACGACCCTGTCGCCGCCACGGCGGTTACGGTTGCCCAGGCAAGCACGGCCGCGCAGCCGCGGAGCAGAGCGGGACTTTCACGCATAGGGGTATCTTGTCAGAACTTGCACAGTGACGATAGAGTGCCGCAGTGGCGACAGTGCTGTTGATTGAAGACGATGAGAACGTGAGCGCAGCACTCACTCAGGCATTGACAAAGGCTGGACATCATGTGCGGGCGGAAGAAACCGCCATGAATGCGCTACGCACAGCGACCTGCGAACCCCCCGACGTGGTGATATTGGACCTCGGTCTTCCCGACTTGGACGGTTCGGACGCGCTACGCATGCTGCGCGGCGTATCTGACGTGCCCGTGATCGTCGCCAGCGCGCGCCAAAGCGAAGCCGACATCATTAAGTTGTTGAACGCCGGCGCCGACGACTACGTAACTAAACCCTTTTCGGCCGCGCAGCTCGATGCGCGGATCGCCGCCGTCTTGCGCCGGGGCGAACCTCACGCGCAGTCTCAGACCCTGATCACTGTTGGCCCGTTGTCGATCGACCAGGGACGCCACGTTGCTCTCCTCGACGGTCAAGAACTGGAACTGACTCGCCGCGAATTCGCGCTGTTGGCTTACCTAGCCGATAATGCTGGTCGGGTCATTTCCAAACAGGAGCTGGTGGAACAGGTGTGGCAACAGCCGTACCTCGGCGCAGAGGCGACCGTTGATGTGCACGTGTCCTGGTTGCGGCGCAAACTGGGAGAAACGGCGGCTAAACCGCGGCTCCTGCGTACTGTCCGCGGCGTCGGGATTATGTTGTCGGACGACTCGTAATGCGCTGGGCGCTGGCGAGAGTCGCCATCGCGACCACGTTGATGGTGGCCCTGGCGTTTTGCATCCCGTTGGCGATCGTCACGCATCAGGTAGCCGAAGACCGCGCGATGACTCAGGCTCGCGAATCGGCGGGTTCGATCGTGACGGTTCTGGCCGCCACGGATGACGCGGTCGGTGTCCGTCGGGCGATCGCCGCTGACAAGGTCGGCTCCGATGGGCGTATCGCCGTTCACATGCCCGGATCCGATGTGGTGGGCACCAGCCATGTCGGCAAGAAAGTCATCGATAACGTCTCCGAGTCCGTCAATACTCGCGTCGAGGACCTGGCCAACGGTGTCGCCTACCTGCGCGTGGCCCTACTGCCGAGCGACAAGATCGCGGTCGTCGAGGTGTATGTCCCGCAGGAGCTGCTCACCAAAGGCGTATCGACGGCATGGCTGACGCTGGCAGGTATAGCGATCCTGTTGGTCACTATCTCCGTTCTGATGGCGGATCGTCTGGGTGCCACGGTCGTGCGGTCGAGCCGTTCCCTGGCCCGCGCCTCCTCGGAACTGGGGGCCGGTGACCTCTCCGTCAGAGTCCGGACTAAAGGACCGGCGGAGCTCACCGAGGCCGGCGACGCTTTCAACATCATGGCGGACAGGATCGTGAGCATGGTGGACGCCGAGCGCGAACTGGCCGCGGACCTGTCGCACCGCTTGCGCACGCCGTTGACGGCTCTGCGTCTGGACACCGAAGCGCTGTGGGAGGGGCCGGACACGAATCGGATCCGGGCGTCAGTGGATGCGCTGGAACGCGAGGTTGACGCTGTCATTCTCGGCGCCCGGCGCTCGATCACGGAACGCTCGGTTCAATGCTGCGATGTGTCCCAAGTCGTCGGCGAACGCATGCGAATGTGGGGTGAACTGGCCGAGGATTTCGGCCGGGAATACGAGGTCGTGGGGCTCGATGTGCCGCTGTGGGTCAACATCCCACGCGACGACCTGATCTCGAGCGTCGACGCATTGATCGGGAACGTATTCGCGCACACGCCCCAAGACGCCCCTTTCCGTGTAGAGGTCGATGCGCGCGAGGGCGCTCTCATCGTCTCGGACGGAGGAGGAGGCATCGCCAACCCCGCCGAAGCGTTGCGACGCGGCTCGAGTAGCGCCGGATCATCAGGTCTCGGGCTCGATATTGTCTCCCGCGTTGCCCAATCGGCCCGCGGGACGGTGCATATCGGCCGCAGTGAATGGGAAGGCGCCCGCATCGTATGGGATTTCGGTGCGGCACGCACGAGCGAACCCCCATCGGGGCGCGCGCCGTAGCGGGCTTCGAGTCTGAGCGCACCATAGAAAAGACACGCCCCAACAATGTGGTGCGTGTCTTTTCTGTGGTTCTAATCGCCTTCGCTGGGCGTGTCTTCTTCGCCTGACGACTCGTCGTCGCTCGCCTCGTCCGGCGGGGGAAGGTAGCTGCCTTCGAGGAACTCTTCCCAGCTCAGATCGAACGCGGTGTAGCCGTCGCCGTAAGGAAGTTCGTGTCCGGTGTTGTGAACGTCCACCGGGGTTCCCAACAGAGTGAAGTCGTAGATCCATTTGGCGTTGGCGTCGGAGATGTTGACACATCCGTGGGACACATTGCGTTCACCTTGATCGCCGACCGACCATGGCGCGGCGTGAATGTACTGGCCGCTCCAGGTGAGCCGCTGCGCGTATTCGACATCGGTGATGTAACAGTCTTTGCCATCTTCTTTGCCGTTACAGCCGGGCTCATTGGTCGTGTCGAAGGTAGATTCTTTCTCCTTTTCCATCACGATCATGGTTCCGGAGTAGGAGGGGTGGCCCTTCTTGCCCAGGCTGACATCCATTTTCTTGACGGCTTCGCCGTTTTCGTAGGCCACGAGCTGCTTGGTCTTATCGTCGACCTCGACAGACTTCACGGTGTCCGCGATCTTGACGGTGGAGGTGACGTCAGTCGCGCCGTAGAGATCCCCGCCCAGAGGTAGACCGCCGAGCCCGAGACGCACCTTGATCTGGCTGCCGGGCTCCCAGAACTCCTTGGGACGGTATTCGAGGTGGTGGCCATTGAACCAGTGCCAGGCGCCGGGTTGTTTCGGCTCGGCTTCCACGAAGAGGCGCTTTTCGACCTCGTCGCGCATGTCTTCGGGGACGGAGTACTCACTGGGGAAGTTCACCATGATGGGCATGGCGTGTCCGTACGAGATCTCGGAGCTGTTCCACAAGCTCGCGCTCATGCGGTTGCCCGGCGACGACATCGTCGTGAACGTGGATTCGTGGACGGCTTCAATGTCCTCGTCGTCGACCGCCGTGGCCGTGACTACGTAGCTGGTTTCGTATTCGAGCGGCTCGGCCGGGACCCATGAGGATTCGTCATCGCGCATCTCGCCCTCGACAGTCTTGCCGTTGGAGTCCTTGAGGCTGATCCCGGTCAGCTCTCCTTTGTCGACTTCTGCTGCGAGTTCAGCACTGACAGGCACATCGCCCGCGTCAGCCTTCGGTGTGACCGTGAGCTTCGCGGCGGATTCCTTCGTTGCTGTCTTTGTGTCATCGGCAGAAATAAGCTTGCCATGGCTACTACAAGCTGCAGCTGTCGCGATAATGAGCAACCCCGCAATGACCGGGGAGACTACGCGACGGATAAACCGGCGTCCCATACCAATTAACGGTACACACCTGGTGCGAGGCGGCGTGAGTCGGCGACCCGGCATTATAGAGGCCATAAGTCCGTTTTGGCCCCATTTATGAGAAAGTGTCCTGTGCTGATTGGCTGCGGAGGGGACGCGCAGTCGGAGAACGAAGTTACCACTGTCGAACTGTGTCACATTGGGCAGGTCATCTGCATGCGATGACCTGCCAATTCGTTCCAGGCATCTTCGTGGGGTAACACTTTAGTCACAACACAATGAATGTTAGGTGTTCAGTGCCTCCTGGATCTCTTGGATGCCCGATAGGTCCTGAATGTCCTCGAAAATCTCGAGTGCCGCGGTGAAACATTCCACCGCGCTGTCTTCGTCGTTGAGGGTCCGATACAGGTGCCCCATGCGTTGACGCACGTGGCCCTCCCGGTGGGTGTCTCCGACGATCATCGACGTCTCCAGGGCCCGATCGAGCTGCGCCTGCGCACCATCGATGTTGTCGAGCGACAAGAACGCCCCCGCCAGGGCCCAGCGCGCGTAGCCTTCGCCGAAGACGTCGTCGATGGCTTCCAAGAGCGTCGCCGCATCGCGGAACAGGGACGCCGCTTCTGCGTTGTTCCCGCTGAATCGGGCTACGGCGCCCAGTCCGCAAATGGCCAGCGCCATCTCGCGTTCGTTGCTTAGTGCCCGAGCGAGGACACGGGCTACGTCGAAGCACTCATACGCCGACTCGAAGTCGTCGGTGTAGATGTACCACTGGCCGAGGCCGCGCAACATCGTCGCTTCGCCTTCCGTGTCGCCGCACCGCCGCGCAGCGACCAGTGCGATGCGCGCGCAACGTCGCCAGTCGTCGAGGCGGATGCGAAACGACAGGTACGGTACGAGCGCGGCGGAGAGTCGCCAGGCCGATGAGGCGAGACCGGCGGTGGCGGCTTGGCGCACCATCGCCATGATGTCGTCGCAGTTTTCGTCGAGCCAGCCGAGGGGATCTTCGGGTGCCCACTCGACGCTGACGGTCGCTGTGGGGGCCATGGCGAACGGGCTCGCGGGCAGTTTTGCGACGGCTGCTTGGACCATCGCTTCCCGCTCGGTGCATTTGCGGCGCAGTTCGGCGGTGCGAACGTCGGTGTGCCGGGTGCGCGACGTTGGAGCTCCGAGTAGCTGCCGATGGACATGTTGGGATTCGTCGCTGGGTTCGATGCCGAGCTCGTCCGCAAGTGTGGAACGCAAACGGGCGTACGTGTCGATCGCCTCGGCGCGTTGTCCCGCGCTCGAAAGTGCGTGCATTAGTTGGCGCCAAACGCTTTCCCGAAGCGGGTGTTCGGCAACCAAACCTCGCAGTTCTGATACCGCTTCGTTCGGTTGTCCGTTATGGACGTATAGGGCGGCGCGTTCTTCGAGTGCGTCGAGGCGAGTGTCAATAAGTTTCTGAATATAGGGAATCCACGGAGGTGGTCCCTTGATGTCTGCAAGGGGCTCGCCACGCCACAGTTTCAAAGCGCGGTCGTACACCGATATGGCTTCTGCCACGTGACCGTCGCTGGCGTCCTGGCGGGCCTGTGCCAGCAGATCCGTAAACACTTGCACGTCGAGTTCGCCCGGCTTGACATGCAGGACGTAACCGCTGCGTAGACGGTTGAGGCGCCCTTGTAGGGCGCGGCGCAACACGGTGACATAGGAGTAGAGATTTGCGCTGGCCGATTTTGGGGGTTGCGCGCCCCAAACGACGTCGATGAATCTGTCGAGGGGCAGTTGTTCGCCGGGCGTGAGCAGGAAAGTGGCCAACATGCGGCGGGGCTTGAGTCCGCCGATCGGGGCGTCATGGCCATTGACCCGTGCCGTCAGGGCTCCCAAAAGGCCGAATTCGAACTCAGGCATCGGGGGGTTCCTCATTAAGGGGGAGAGTGGGGCCGTATGTACTTGTAGATTATTTATATACACCGGTGGGTGGATAATGTGAACCCCTTTTCACAGAGTATTTCCGCGCACGCGGGGATAACGTGAAAGTTTCAATCGTTGTGTCACCTTGAGTGCATTTCAAGGACGCATAATCGCAATGGGCTAACTGCTCGTAATCGGTCAATTGATATTGGTCGGTGCGCTGCTTTTCCAGCACAAAATGACATTGCCTCGTATCGATGTAATTCTGATTACCCTGTCGTAAACGTGCCAGGGCCTCAGGGGATGCGCCCCGTACCGCCATAGGACAAAGCGCGGCGCGGTACTGTCAGCCAGTGTTTGCAATCCCACGTCCGGCCGAAGTTCGGCCCGTTTGTTTGAGTGAGCTCGCTCCCTATCTCTCCGCTTCGGCATCCCACCCCGACGTGGGTGTGACCGGCGTTTCCCTCGCATCGGCCAAGGTGGAGCCTGGCGACCTGTACGCCGCGCTTCCCGGAGCACGACGACACGGCGCCGAATTCATCGGCGAGGCCGTCGAACGCGGCGCGGTAGCCGTGTTGACGGATGAGGCCGGTGCCGAAGTGGCACGTGAACACGATTTGCCGACGCTGGTGCTGGCCGACCCTCGCGCGGCGGTCGGACCCGCAGCCGCGTTGGTGTACGGCGACCCCACCAAGCACCTTCGCGTCATCGGCATTACCGGCACCAACGGAAAAACATCGACGGCGTATCTCATCGAAGCCGGACTTCGGGCCGCTGGTAGGCGTACCGGTCTCATCGGCACCGTCGAGATCCGCATGGGCGATGACGTGTTGGTTTCGGAACGCACGACCCCGGAGGCGCCCGAACTTCAAGCCCTGTTCGCGCACGCGCTCGAGTCCGGAGTCACCGACGTGGTGATGGAGGTATCGAGTCATGCCTTGGCGCTGCATCGCGCCGACGGCATTCACTTCACGGTCGGCGGATTCACGATGTTCGGCCTCGACCATTTGGATTTCCACCACGGCGTCGAGGACTATTTCGCCTCGAAAGCGAAACTGTTCGATGGTCGTTGTGCCACCGAGGTCATCAACATCGACGACGCCTGGGCTTCGCGGCTGGTGAACGATAAAACGGTGACGTATTCGCTCACCGGGGCCGCCGCGACTTGGATGGCGAGCGACATCACCGGTATCGGTTTCGATCAATCCTTCGACGTGAGCGGGCCGGGTGTGGATTCGCGTGCCTTCGTGCGGGTCCCGGGCGCTCACAATGTCGCTAATGCCTTGCTGGCGTACGCATGCCTCACCGCGACCGGCGTCCCCGGCCAGGTGGCGATCGAGGGTGTGGCCCAGTGCCTTGGTGTGCCGGGACGGATGGAGTTGGTGTCAGGCGACCACCCGGTACGTGGTGTCGTCGACTACGCCCATAAGCCCGAGGCGGTCGTCGCGGTGCTGAAAGCGCTCAGGCCCATCACCGCGGGACGGATCATCGCGGTGCTCGGCGCCGGAGGCGATCGTGACCCTGGGAAACGCAAGCTCATGGGCGAAGCGGCCGGCGACGGCGCCGACCTCGTCATCGTCACCGATGACAACCCTCGTACCGAAGACCCCGCGCATATCCGGTCCGAAGTCCTGGCTGGCGTCGGTGCCCGTGCGCACATCGAGGTTCCCGGCCGCGGGGCAGCCGTGGATGAAGCCGTATCGCGGGCCCGCCCGGGCGATACGATCGCGCTGCTCGGCAAGGGCCACGAGCAAGGGCAAGAACTCGACACTTCCACTGTTCCGTTCGACGATCGATTGGTGTTGGCTGACGCGCTGGCCGCTGCCCACCACTAAGGAGACCCATCCTTGATTTCGATGACATTGGCCGAAATCGCTACCGCGGTTGACGGTCGTCTCAACACACATGCGAACCCCCAGGCCCGCGTGACCGGAGCGGTCGAGCATGACTCCCGCAAGATCGGTCCGGGTGGACTGTTTGTAGCGATAGACGGTGAGCGGGTTGACGGCCACGACTTCGCGTCTCAAGCTATATCGGCGGGTGCCACCGCTTTGCTGGCTACGTCGGAAGTGGACGTGGCTGCGGTCATGGTGACCGATGTCTTGGCCGCGTTGGGGAAGTTGGCGCGGGCAGTCGTCGACCGTCTCGATCAACTGACGGTGATCGGCCTGACCGGTTCTTCCGGGAAAACCTCCACCAAAGACATCGTCGCCCACGTATGCAGCGCGATGGGCGAGACCGTGGCCACGGCCGGCAATTTCAATAATGAGCTCGGCCATCCGTACACGGTGTGTCAGGCGGATGAATCCACTCGCTACCTCGTACTCGAGATGGGCGCTCGGGGAGCGGGGGACCTCACTCACCTGTGTGAAGTGGCGCCGGTGGACATCGCGGTCGTGTTGAACGTGGGGATGGCTCATCTCGACGGGTTCGGTTCGATCGAAGCCACGGCCAAAGCCAAGAGCGAGCTGCCGGCGGCATTGCGACCGACCGGCACGGCCATCTTGAACGCCGACGACCCGCGAGTCTGTGCGATGTCCGAGGTGACCCGGGGCAAGGTCGTCGATTTCGGAACCACCGCAGGGGCCGCAATCAAAGCGAGTCGGATCACCAGTGATCACGGCAAACCATGCTTTGACCTGGAAACGCCCGCGGGAACGGCGCCGGTCAACATGCGTATGTACGGATCCCACTACGTGTCGAACGCTTTGGCGGCGGCCGCGGTGGGGCACGCTATCGGCATGCACACCAGCGATATAGCTGCCGCACTGAGTTCCGCAACCCGCAAATCGGTGCGCCGCATGGACGTATTCGGTACCGAGGACGGCTTGACGGTCATCGATGACAGCTACAACGCCAACCCGGCTTCGATGACGGCTGCCCTGTCCGCCCAGCGGCAGATCGCCGGCGAAGGACGCACCATCGCCGTGCTTGGCTACATGGCCGAGATTCAGGCCTCAGAGCACCAAGCCCACTTTGACATCGGTCGCCACGCCGCCGACCAGGGCGTCGATACCGTTATCGTCGTCGAGCAGGTCGCCGCCCCGATCGCGGAGGGCGCCAACGAAAACGGCGTGGCCACGCATGTCGTGGACACCCAAGAAGCGGCCATAGAGCTGCTCGACTCCATTTGCCGACCGGGCGACACGATTCTGGTCAAGGGTTCGCGGTATCGCACCTGGCAGGTGGCTGATCATCTACGCCGACGCGTCTCGGCATTTAAGGAGGCCGGCGCGTGAGGTCGGTGATCGTCGCCGCTTTCGTGGCGTTCGCAATTTCGTTGTTCTTGACCCCGCTGGCTGTCAAGGGCTTCCGGCGGCTCAAGGCGGGCCAGCCGATTCGTCAGGACGGCCCACAGACCCACATGGGCAAGAAGGGGACGCCGACCATGGGCGGCGTCGTATTCATCGTCGCGACGGTGATCGCTTATCTTGCCGGTCACGCGGTCTTGATGGCCCTTCCCGAGCCGTTCAAATACAACCGTCCGCAAGGCTTTACGACGACTGGCGTCGTGCTTCTCGGCTTGTTTGTATGCATGGGGATTGTCGGTTTCATTGACGATTTCTTGAAGGTCCGACGCAAAAATTCCGGCGGTTTGAATAAGCGCGGCAAGCTCATCGGTCAGATCGTGGCAGCGGCAGTGTTCGGCTGGCTCGCGTTGTATTACGAAGGTTCGATCGGGATCACCGTTGCCAGTGACCACCTGTCGTTTGTGCGCGACATCGACTGGATCCAGCTGTCGCGGATCGGCGCGGTCATCATGTTCATTTTCGTGGTCATCGCGACGTCGAACGGCGTCAACCTGACCGACGGCCTCGACGGGCTGGCCACGGGCGCGTCGATGATGGTGCTGTCTGCGTACATCATGATCGGTTTTTGGCAGTACCGACACTGGTGCCTTGGCCAGGCGCCGACCGACTACTGCTATCAGGTGCGCGACCCCCTCGAGATAGCGCTCATCGCTGGCGCGGCCGCGGGCGCTTGTTTCGGATTCTTGTGGTGGAACACCTCGCCCGCCCAGATCTTCATGGGAGACACGGGAGCGTTGGCCTTGGGCGGTCTCATCGGCGGTTTGGCATTGGCGACCAAGACGGTATTGCTTTTGCCGATCCTGGGCTCGCTGTTCGTTATCATCACTTTCTCGGTGATCATCCAGATCACTTCATTCAAGGCCACCGGCAAACGGGTTTTCCGGATGGCGCCGTTGCAGCATCATTTCGAACTGGTCGGCTGGAGCGAAGTGAACATCGTCGTCCGTTTCTGGATCATTGCGGGGATTGGCGTGGCCATAGGCATGGGCGTGTTCTACGCCGACTTTTTGAAGGTGGTGGGCTGACCAATGGGTCGTTACCTAGTGGCCGGTGTCGGTATCGCGGGCGCGGCTTGCGCGCGCGCATTGACGCAGCGAGGACACGAGGTGATTGTCTATAATCGACAAAAAGACGACGCTCTCGACGCGCTAGAACCTGTTGTTAGCAGCGTCGCGTATGGCGAAACTCTGGACCGTGAGGTCTTGAATGGCGTCGATGATGTCGTCGTGTCACCCGGGTTTCCACCGCACCATCCACTGGTCTTGGACGCGATCCGGGCGGGCCACGAGGTATATAGCGAACCCGAGCTCGCGTGGCGGTTGCGCGGGGACAATCCCGCACCGTGGCTGGCGGTCACCGGGACCAATGGGAAAACCACGACGGTGACGATGCTCGCGGCGATGCTCGAAGCCGACGGCAACACCACCGCCGCCTTGGGCAACATCGGCCTGCCCCTCGTCGATGCCGTAGACGCCGATTACGATGTGCTTGCGATCGAGCTATCCAGCCAACAATTGCACTGGTCGTCCCGTATGGCTCCGGAGATTGGTGCCATGCTGAACCTCGCCGACGACCATCTCAGCTGGCACGGCGGATACGACGCCTACGCCCAAGCCAAACGCGCGGTGTGGCGCGGCGGGGTGTGCGTCGGCAACGCTGACGACCCACAGGTGTCGGCGTTCCTGCCGCAAATGCCCGGGCGGCATGTTGCCTTCACGCTCGGTGAACCGGTTCTGGGGCAGGTCGGGGTCGCTGATGGCTGCCTCGTGGACCACATCGGGGATGAGCCGGTGGAGTTGTGTCGCGTCGAGGATGTGCACCCGGACGGGGGCCACAATGTCGCCAACGCGGCCGCGGCCGCCGCCGTGGCGCGACTGTACGGGGTGAGCGCGGCGTCCATCGGCAACGGCCTGCGTGGATACACGCCGCAGCCGCACCGCAACGTCGAAGTCGCCGTCGTGGACGGGGTCAGGTACATCGACGACAGCAAGGGAACCAATCCACATGCGACCGCCGCGGCTATTTCCAGCTATGACCGAATAGTCTGGATTGCCGGTGGGCAGTTGAAGGGAGTCGACATCGACTCCCTGGTTGCTGATTCGGCACACCGGCTGAGCGCCGCTGTCCTGTTGGGGACCGATCGCGCCGAGATCGCCGCCGCGCTCGAACGCCACGCACCGGGGATCCCGGTTGTGCAGGTCGCCACCACGTCTCCAGAGGCGATGACTGAGGTCGTCGCTTCGGCGAAAGAGCTCGCCAAGCCGGGTGATGTTGTCCTGCTGTCGCCCGCCGCTGCCTCGTACGACATGTTCTCCGGATATCCCCAAAGAGGGCGACTGTTCGCGCAAGCCGTACGCGAGACGCAAGAATCCGCCACAGTGGTGCGGTGATGATTTCGCCGAGCACAAAGCGACAACCTTTTTGGGCCGACCTGCGAGGAATCTTCTCGCTGAAGGGGTTGCTCGACCGTCCCTTGACGTCGTACTACCTGCTGCTCGCGTCGGCGGGACTGCTGCTCCTCATCGGGTTGATCATGGTGTTCTCAGCGACCATGGTGAAGGCGTATGCCGAGGAAGGCAACGCTTTCTCGGCGATCCTGCGCCAGGTGGCGTGGGCTGGCGTCGGTCTGATCGTGTTCTGGTTGGCGCAGCGCACTTCAATCGAGACTTATCACCGCTTGGCTAAACCGGCACTGGTGCTTTCCAGCATGTTCATGGTCTTGCTGCTGATAGTTCCGTCCACCAGTTTTGCTGGTATCAGCACTGATTACCAGTGGATTACCATTGGTCCGTTTCAGTTTCAGCCTGCGGAGCTCGTCAAGCTGGGTTTCCTGCTTTGGACAGCACGGTTGTTGGCGAGGCTGGGTCGCAGGGTCGCTGTGTGGCGTGACCTTGTCGTGCCGCTCTTCCCGGTGACTGCGATCATCTGTTTTCTGGTGGGCTACCAGGACCTGGGCACAATGCTGTGTCTTGTTGCGATGTTCTTCGGTTTGCTATGGGCCAGCGGCGTCCGTTTTCGGGTATTCGGGGGCATGCTCGCCATGGCCGCGGCCGGCGCGATCATCCTGACCATGGTGGCTAGTTATCGAATGGAACGAGTCGTGTCGTTCAGTAGCCCCGAAGCGCACGCCGATGACTGGGGTTACCAGGCAATCCAGGGGTATTTCGCCATCGCCGACGGCGGTTGGTTCGGCGTGGGGCTGGGGGAGAGCAGACAGAAGTGGGAGTGGTTGCCGAATGGTCATAACGACTTCATTTTCGCCCTGATCGCTGAAGAACTCGGTGTGGTCGGCTGTGTCGTCGTACTCGTGTTGTTCATGGTGTTGACGTACGCCGGACTGCGAATCGCGATCCGTGTCGGCGACCGTTTTCGACGTCTAGTCGCGGTCGGGTTGGTCGTATGGATCGCGTCGCAGGCGATTATCAACATAGGAGGAGTGGTGGGCCTGCTGCCTATCACCGGCCTACCGCTACCGTTGATTTCCGACGGTGGCACTGCATTGGTGGTTGTGTTGGCGGCCATCGGAATGCTGGCGTCCCTCGCGCGGGCGGAACCTGCGGCTGCGCGCGCTTTGCACGCGCGCAACCCCGGTCGCCTCATGCGCCTATTGTGGGCTCCGCTTCCTCCTCTACCTCGAGCCAACAAAACCCACAGCAACAAGGAGAACTGAGTTTTGAGTCACATGCGATCGGTAGTCCTGGCCGGCGGAGGCACGGGCGGGCACGTGTACCCGCTGTTGGCGTTTGCCGACTGTTTGCGCCGTCATGATCCGGACATTGCGATTACCTGCCTTGGTACCAGCAAGGGCCTGGAGAACGAGCTCATTCCTTCGGCGGGATACGACCTTCGGATGGTGCCCGCGCACCAGCTGCCGCGCAAGGTCAACATCGACCTTGTCAAGACCGGCCCGAGAATGATGCGCGCCACGAAGGTGACCCGCGCCATCATGGACGAGGTCGAGGCCGATGTGGTCGTCGGATTCGGCGGTTACGTGTCGGTGCCGGCCTATCTGGCCGCTTGGCGCCGCAAGACTCCGATGGTGATCTTCGAATTCAATGACCCGCCAGGCGTTGCCAATCGCCTCGGCATGCGTTTCGACCACCACCTGGCGGTCGGATTCCCTCATTTGCCGTCGCAAGTTCCGGCTCTGGCCGACGCCACGGTGACAGGGGTGCCGCTGCGCACCGCGATCTCGCAGCTGGATCGGGAGGCGTCCAAAAAGGCCGCACGCGAACAGCTTGGTTTGGACCCGGATCGGCCGACTCTGTTCGTCTTCGGTGCGTCGCAAGGTGCGAACTCGATCAACCAGGCGACCGCCGGTGCCGCGCGCGCTTTGACGGATGCCGGGGTTCAGGTCCTGCATATTATTGGTGCGCGCCGGGACGAGCCGGTCGAGATCCCGGAGAACCTGAACGCGCCGTACGTGACCATGCCGTTCTTGCGCGAGATGGAGCTGGGCTATGCGGCGGCTGATCTAGTGTTGTGTCGGGGTGGCGCCATGACCTGCGCCGAGGTTGCTGCGGTTGGCCTCCCGGCTGTCTATGTCCCCTTGCCTTGGGGTAATCGTGAGCAGTACAAAAATGCTGGACCGGTAGTTGCTGCAGGAGGCGGACTCTTCTGCGAAGACGCCGTTATTTCACCACAATGGATCGAACGGGAATTGGTCGGTCTGATGCTGGATAAAGCACGACTATCCGCAATGAGTGAATCGGCCGCCGGGTTCGGACGTCGTGACGGCGACGAGGCACTGCGCCGGCTCACCATGGAAGCGGCGGGATCGAAATGACGTTGCCATCACCAACGGACGAGGGGATCCGTGCGGAAGACCTCGGCCACGTGCTGTTCATCGGTGTCGGTGGTGTGGGCTTGAGTGGCCTGGCCCGTCTTTATGCCACTCGCGGTATTCAAGTGACGGGCAGCGAACTGCACGATTGGCCCTCCTTGGCGGACTTGGAAAGCCTCGGCGTCGTCGTCCACCGCGAGCACAAGGCCTCGAATCTCGATGGCATCGACACAGTGGTCAGGTCCACGGTCCACCCCGACGACCACGTGGAGCTGGTCGAAGCGCGACGCAGAGGATTGCGCATCTACCACCGGTCGGAGGCTTTGGCTGCGGCCATGACGGACAAGCGATCCATAGCTGTCACGGGCACCCATGGCAAGACGACGACCACTGCTGTGCTGACTGAACTGTTGGCGTACGGCGGTCTCGAGCCGTCATACGTGAACGGTGGTGCCTCGAGCGCAACCGGGTACAGCGGTGGACACGGTGACGGTGAGTTCATCGTTATCGAGGCCGACGAGAGTGACCGATCCTTCTTCCGCTACCGGCCCGAGATCGCGATTCTTACAAATATCGATGCCGACCACCTCAACAATTACGGTTCCATGGCCGAACTTGAGGAGGGCTTCACCACCTTTCTCGACGGGGTGTCCGACGACGGTTTCAGCGTTATCTGCGCCGATGACCCCAGGGTCGCCAAGATTGGGCGGGACATGCAGCAGCGCGGCAAGCGCGTGATCAGCTACGGTGTGTCGCCTCAAGCAGACTTTAGGGTGCAGGGCCTGGCTTCCGATCGTGACGGTGTCTCGTTCACGGCTGAGTTCCGCGGCGAACAGCTCGGTCAGTTCACAATGCCGGTGCCCGGAGCCCATCTTGGACTCAATTCGGCGGCAGCCATCGTGACCGCACTCGAGCTGGGGATGTCCGCGACGCAGCTACGTGACGGGCTGGCAGCATTTTCCGGTGTGAAGCGGCGCTTCGAGCATGTCGGCACGGTCAACGACATCAAGGTCTACGACGAGTACGCCTATCATCCGACCGCAATGACGGCGGCGTTGGAGACGTTGAAGACGGTGGCAGGCAACGGGCGGTTGCTGGTCGTTTTCCAGCCGTACCGCGTTTACCGCACGTTGGGGCAACGGGAAGAGATCGCTGCGGCACTGGCCATCGCCGACATGGCCGTGGTCATGGAGATCTTTGCCCCCGGCGAGGATTTGCCGGTCGGCGACGCAGGCGAGGCACTGTGTCGTGTCGTGGACCTCCCTGAGGAGAACAAACGGTTCTCGCCAGAGTGGGACGACGTCCCCGAGGCTGTGCGTACTTTGGCCCGCCCCGGCGATGTCGTAGTCACCATGGGGGCCCCGCCAGTGTCTATGATGCCTGCACAGTTGCTCGCTGCACTCAAGACGTAGGACCGAAGGATGCGATGGCCCGGAAGTTTCGCCTTAACGGCGCAATATGGCGTGCACGCCGTTTGTGGATAGCGGCGACTTGCGTCGTACTGCTGGCTTCCTTGCTCGTGTGGCTCGCTTACGGTAGCGGAGCCTTCGCCGTCACTTCGATCGATGTGCGCGGGGCGACGTTCACAAAGGTGGATACCGTCAAGAAGGCGGCGGCAGTCGAAACCGGGTCATCCTTGGTCGCTGTCGACGCCAATGAGGTCGCTACGCGCGTCGCCGAGGTACGCACCGTGTCCGAGGTATCGGTCAGCAGGAACTGGCCCCATACCGTTGTCATCGAGATCACGGAACGGACGCCGAAGTTGGCGGTGCCCAAGGACGACAAGTTTGTATTGGTCGATAAATCGGGTGTAGCTTTTCGCACAGTGTCGAAAGTGCCAGCGAACGTGGTCCGGGCAAAATTGGAAGCCCCGGGGCCGAAGGATCCTGCCACTACCACCGTCTTGACGGTCCTTTCCGCACTGACGCCTGAACTGCGGCAACAATTGGAGTGGGTCGAAGCCGAAGCGGCCACCCGCATAACTTTGGCCCTTAAGGACTCCCGGACCGTGTTTTGGGGTGATGGCACCGAATCGGACCGTAAGGCCGAAGTAGTCACTGCCTTGCTTGCACGGTCAGGGGAACATTTTGATGTCAGCGCACCGGATGTTCCTACAGTAAGTTAGGTTGAATGGATGTACCCGTCGAGAACGGGATGATTGACCAATGAATATTGGCGACACGCCGGAGTACCTCCGTAGCGGCGCCGGGTGCAAGCCATACGTTTCGGAAACGATGAGCTGAAGGACAATTCGGACGCGCAGGCTTGAGTAGCTGCTAGCGCGCTTCGGATACCTTTAGTCACCGGATCAGCGGATAGGAAGGACTGGGGAGAATGACACCACCGCACAACTACCTGGCAGTCATCAAGGTCGTTGGCGTGGGTGGCGGCGGTGTCAACGCCGTCAACCGCATGATCGAAGCCGGCCTAAAAGGTGTGGAGTTCATCGCTATCAACACGGATGCGCAAGCCCTGTTGATGAGCGATGCCGACGTCAAACTGGACGTTGGGCGAGAGCTGACGCGCGGGCTTGGCGCGGGAGCTAATCCCGAAGTGGGTGCTAAAGCAGCGGAGGACCACCGCGACGAGATCGAGGAGGTCCTCAAGGGTGCAGACATGGTCTTCGTCACTTGCGGCGAAGGCGGCGGAACCGGAACCGGTGGGGCTCCTGTCATCGCCAACATCGCGCGCAAGCTGGGCGCCTTGACGATCGGTGTTGTCACCAGGCCCTTCACGTTTGAAGGTAAAAGGCGCCAGACGCAGGCCGTCGACGGTATAGAGGACCTGCGCAACGAGTGCGACACACTGATCGTTATCCCCAATGACCGTCTACTGCAGACCGGTGATCGTGGCATCACGATGATGGATGCATTCCGTCTGGCGGACCAGGTTCTGTTGTCCGGTGTGCAGGGAATCACAGACCTGATCACGACGCCAGGGCTCATCAACCTGGACTTTGCTGACGTCAAGAGCGTCATGAGCGGCGCCGGCTCCGCGTTGATGGGTATCGGCAGCGCACGTGGAGACGATCGTGCGGTGGAAGCGGCTAAAGCGGCAATCGCGTCTCCGTTGCTCGAACAGAGCATGGAGGGCGCGCGCGGCGTGCTGCTGTCGATCGCGGGCGGCTCGGACCTGGGGCTCTTCGAGATCAACGATGCAGCCGAACTCGTGAGCGACTGCGCGCATGCCGAGGCGAACATCATTTTCGGTGCCGTCATCGACGACGCGCTCGGCGACGAGGCGAGGGTCACTGTCATCGCGGCAGGGTTCGACACCGAGGACACGGCCTACTCGGGCTCGGAGACGTTGCGCCTGGCGAAGCCGGCCCAGACTCCGGCAGAACAACCGGCACCGTCTCAGCCGGAGTCTGACGCCCCAGGTGCGAGCACCGGCGGGGCATCGTCGCAGAAGCCGGCCTCTCCGCCTCCGCCGCGGAAGGTCTTGTTCGATGACGTCGACGTCCCGGACTTCTTGAAGAATGGTTCATGACCGAACCTGAGTTGAATGACAGCCGCAGTGCGGAAATCGCCGCGAATGTTTCGCAAGCGCGTGAGGAGATTGCTACAGCGTGTATGAATTCCGGGCGCAGTCCGGATGAAGTCACGATTGTGGCAATCACCAAGAAGTTTCC
>DXIM01000061.1 GCA_019112895.1 Candidatus Stackebrandtia faecavium | reverse complement strand
ACGCGGCACAGCTTGCCCTTGGCGCAGTTGTTGCTCTCGTTCTTGCCGTGTTCGCGTGCATGTCCTGGACACGCCTCCAAGTCGACCGCTGATTTCGCGAGGGCGGCGTGGTTCGCTGCCCTCGGAGCTATGGGACTGGCCCATCAACAGCGGCCCGCATCCGCAGAATTACCTGGGCGTCGCACCGACTACGCCAACGCGCTCGAGGTTGCTGCTGCCTGAACAGGTCAACGTGTTGCATCATGGCCTCACGAGTACGTTGCGCGTTCTTTCTCAGATCGCCGGACCGTACTGCTCCTGCCACGGATAGAGAGGACTTCGGATGTCACTCACGATTACCGACGTGCCGGACGAGAACCGCTATGAAGCCACTAACACCGACGGGGAGCGTGTTGGCATGGTCGAATACATCCGCGTGCCGAACCTGATCAGCTTCACACACACGGAGGTCAGCCCGGCGGCCGAAGGGCAGGGTGTCGGCAGTGCGTTGGCCAGACATGTCCTCGATCAAGCCAGGGCCGATGGCGTCAAGGTCCAGCCGTTGTGCCCGTTCATCAAGGGCTGGATAGGCCGCCACCGAGAATATGTCGATGTTCTCGACTGACTCGCGCCGTTTATCACCGGCTGGCCGACAGCGCGACTACACACAGCGGGGTGGTTCGAGAAACGGCACTCCGCTGTCGCACGGCGGTATATTACGGACCTCGCGAAGCCGCTGGAACGCGCGCGGTGGGTGCGAGTAGTCGGTGATCGTTTCAGCGCACTGGAGCGGCGTCAGCCGATCGCTGTCACACTCCACATCATATTCTCCGTGGGTATGCACTCGGGGAAACTGATGTTCAGCGCGCCCGATCTGGCGGTCGCCGCGGGCGCGTTCACGGCGGATCAATTCGGGGAGAGGGCACACGACCCCCACGAACACGACCTCGATGCCGGCCAGAACCCGAAGGCAGTCGTCCAGCCATTCCGGTTCACGCAGTACATGATCCATCACGACGTTGTTGCCCGCCATGGCCATACCCGCCACGGCTCGGTGGAATCCCAGAACCGTGCGTGTGAGCACAGTAGTGAAATGATCGGGTCCAAGACGTTGTGCCCAGCCATCGGCTCTCATCGCATTGATTCCGTCGACAGGGATGTGGAAGTACGGGTAGTCCAGGATGCGAAGTAGTTCAGCGGCAATGCTCGATTTACCGGCGCTGCTGGTGCCGTTCAGCAATATGACGCGTCCGGTCGCAAGATTGTCACCGCTCATCAACGAGATGGTACGGCGGACCAGTGTGCGTGATGCAAGCCCGTATCCCAGGGCAGCGAAATGCCATGCCGCCGATTCGGCGGCTGTCGGCAACGAAAAAGGGCGATTCCAATTTGTCGGAATCGCCCTTTTCATGGGGTGGAGCTGAGGGGACTCGAACCCCTGACCCCCACACTGCCAGTGTGGTGCGCTACCAGCTGCGCCACAGCCCCAGGTTGGTTTAACCGCGGTCTAGTTTACATACTGCGTTGTCGGTGTCGGCAGGGGTCTTCGCCTGTTGCGGGTCGTCGATGAAACCGCAGTTGATGGGCCTCATGAAACCGATAGGGCCCGGGCTTTTCGGCCCGGACCCGATCGCTGTGCTTGCGTTATCCGTGTCCCTATTTCAGTGACTGCGGCACCTGTCCCGGGCTCCAACCGAGGTAGTTGCCGTAGTAGGACAGGTCGCTGGAGTGACCGATCGCGCCGTTGACGCTGCTGGCGTAAAAGCCTCCGTTGCCGTCGGCGATGCCCACATGGCCGTAGACGCTGGTGTTCCAGTACACGAACGCGCCGAACGGCGGGTTCGTGTCGCCGACGTGCGCCTTTCCGACGCTTTTGGCGCCTTCCCAGTGCGCAATGGCCGACGGCCACACCCCGGTGGTGCCGTACGCGTTCTCGGCGGCCATCTCGCACATGCCTTCGTACGAGGTGTCGCCTATGCGCGCCTGGTACCACTCGATGGCGCCTTGCGCAGTGCCGTCGCCTGACTCAAGCGTATGCAGCGGCGCATCGTCGTTTTGCGGCATGCTGGTGTCTGCCGCTGTCGCGACAGGTGTGTGTGCCGATGCGGTGGCCGGCGACACGGCGGTCGATACGATCAGCGCCGATGCGCAGGTGAGAAATATGCGGGCTCCCGTGCGAAACAGCTTCTTCATTGTGCCTCCTTGGGCTAGGAATCAGAAGCAGTCCCGACCAGAATGCCGCACAAGCAGGCAATGTCGTCCATATTGGTGGAATTGAGGTATGGCTTCGTCTATATGGACTAGCGTTATCGCAATGTCCAATGGGTTCGGGAAGCTCGTGGCGTCGAGGCCAACGGTGACATCGTTGATGCCGCGTACGGGCAGAATCCCTGCAAGTTACGGACATGGCCGTGGTTTAGCGACATCCACATCCGAGCCGAAAAACGTTACCCGCGATCCGGGTCCTTGAAGGCATCTTCGAGGATTTATGTCGAGCCGCGCCCCTTGCCGCCGAACTGGAACGTCCCACACCGTCACCTGACACGCATCAGCGACCTGTACGAGACGTAAGCTGCAAGGGTGCCAGCCGGACTCGATCTTGATCGTGACATCCACGAGCAGCTGTTCCTCCGCACCGTCCCCGGTGCCGTGGACTACCTGTTCGCCGACGTCAGCGAACTACCCGGCATGTCCGTAACATCTCGGACCCGCGATGGGCTCTATATAACGATCAACGGACCGCTACGTCCCCTCGCGAACGTGCGGTACTACATCGGTGCCGCGATCGTGCTCGGCGACGAGCCGGTCCACACGCTACGGAGTTCGGCGCGCGACGGTGTGCTGTCGGCACTGGCCGAGACCGTGAACTTCCGCATCGCGCCGATCGGCGACGAACGTTGGAACCTGCGCGACGCGCTCGAATCAGAAGGCTTCGTCAACTCCGCCACCGACTGGGACATCAACATCGACAGCGGCGATGCCGGAATGCTCGCCGAAGTCGGCAGGCTCTACTGGACGAAACGCTTCGTCTCGCTGCAACGCGCCCCCGCGTCGACGACGCCGGTCATCGCCTCCGTCATGGCGAGGCTCGCGAAAGTCGAACCGGGGCATGATGTTCTCGACCCGTTCTGCGGAGCCGGCACCCTGTTGGCGGTCGTGGCCGATACGGCCGAACCTAAGCGGCTGCTGGGGTCCGATCACGACCGACGCTGGGTCGACACCACGGGCCGCAACCTCGCCGGCGTCGAAACCCCGATGCTGCTGTGGCGCGGTGACGCACGCACGATCCCTCTGCGCGACGCCACGGTCGACCGTGTCCTGTCGAACCTTCCGTTTGGTAAACGCGTCGGCTCACACATCGGTAACCGCGGGCTGTACCCGGCGGTCATGCGCGAGATCGCCCGAGTGCTGCCGCGGCAGGGCCGCGCGGTGCTGCTGACAGAGGACAAGCGCCTGTTCACGCAGACCGTGCAGCGAACCCGCGGTATCCGGATCATCAAACAGATCACGTTCTCTACCGGTGGCGCGCACCCCAGTGCGTACGTCGTCACGACACGTCGCACGCGTTAACGCGCATCTTCGGACGGCCCCAGGCCGTGCTCCACCGCCCACAGCGCCGCCTCGGTACGCGAACCTGTCTGCGTCTTACGCAGCAGGTTCGACACGTGCACGGTGACGGTGCGCACGGAGATGCCGAGGCGCCGGGCGATCTGCCGATTCGACATCCCCGCGGCCAAACAGCCCACGACCTCGTGCTCCCGCTCCGTCAAAGAGGCGTCGTCACTCGTGGATTGTCTGCACGTTTCGGCCCGTCCTCGAAGGTGTGCAGCGGCGCTGGCCAAAACGGGTTCCGTATCGGGCCTGGGGCCGCCATCGTTCGGAAGGAACTCGTCGAGTAGGTCCGCCGCGGTCGCCGTGTCGCCGCGGGACACCAGGTCGGCCGCCGCGCGCAGCGCTCCCGCCGCCGCTTCCGGATAGGCACCGAGACGGCGCGCATACCGTGCCCACACCGCCCCGCCCGGGCTGCCTCCGCGGCGGTTCTCCAGCTCCAGCACCGTCGCATCCAGCGAATCCTGCAGACTCTTACACAGCTTCCGTGACGACTTCGGATACTGCGGGGCGTCGACCGGGCGAGTCGGCAGCAACAGCAGCATCGCCACCTCCTTGTCGTCGGCGATCTCGGCGACCAGTTCCGCGCTGGCCGGGTCGAGCCGGTGCAGATCCTCGACGATCACGACGCCTGTGTTGCCTCCCAGAAGCTCCATGACCATGTGACGCGCGGCCCGTCGCAGGGCAGTCGGTTCGACGCGGTCGTGGGGGACCTGGCGGCTATGCGTCAGCCACGCGAAAGCATCCGGATCTACCGTGGACGGACGGTGAGATGTGGGGCGTGAGCTCGTCAACGCGTTGGCGAGCCAGTCGTACGGTGCCGGAGTGCCGCGACTCGCACAGCCCAACACGATCGAGGAATCGGGGATGTTCAAGGCCGCCAACGACTCCGCGACGAGTCGGCTCTTGCCGCATCCGCTGTCGCCGCTGACGATGATTGCCCGAGTGCGGCCGGTACGTCGCACTTGATCCCAGGCGTCGGCGAGCACAGTGAACGCGCTGTCACGGTCGGCGAGTGGTGAAATCGTCAAGGAGGTAACCTCAGGGTCGCTAGTACGTATAAGTACGTATGGACACCACCGTGCCGGTAGCGGCATCATTTCCCATTATGTTTATCTTTCGCTTTGCCTCGTCCAGCCACCCGGGGGTGGTGCGTGACAACAACGAGGACGCCCACTTGGCGACGCCGCGGCTGCTTATGGTCGCCGACGGTGTCGGTGGTCACGCCTGCGGCGAGGTAGCCAGCGCGTTGGCCGCGGACGCGTTCGCGTCGCTGCGCGACGACCACGAAGCCGGCGAGCTGCTCGATGTGTTGCGGGACGCCGCCGAACGCGCCAACACCAACATCGCGGAGTCCGTGCGTTCCAATTCCGAACGGACGGGAATGGCTACGACCGTGACGGCTTTGCTGCTGCGCGACGATCAGCTCGGAATCATTCACGCCGGAGACTCGCGCGCATACCTGCTGCGAGACGGTGAGCTCGCACAGGTCAGCAGGGACGACAGCCTGGTCCAGGACCTGCTGGACGAAGGGGACCTGGATGAGGCCGACGTGAAACAGCACCCGTACCGGTCCGTCGTGACGAAAGTGCTGCAGGGGCGACCGGTCGACCCGACCGTCGAACAGCGGACCGCACGCGAAGGCGACCGTTACCTGGTCTGCAGCGACGGCCTATCTGATGTGGTCGGCTTGGACCAGCTGCGCGAGATCTTGTCGAGCGATGACGACGTCGAAGACATAGCCGAAGCCCTCGTACGCACGACGTTGAACGCGGGCGCCCCCGACAACGTGACCGTGTTGATCGGCGATGTCATCAGGGATAAAGCGGACCCCAACGCGGATGATGCCAAACCTCAATAATTCCGCGACGGCAACGATATCCGTTCGTGAGGCTGAAATGAAAAAACTGCACTCCGAATGAAAAAGCGGGAACCGATCAGGCATCATGAAACGTCGGAGTTAACAGCAACCTCAAAAAGTAGAAACAACTCACTGCCCCCTGGTCCGCCCGAACTGAGGAACGCCCCGTGAGACGCGCCGTAACCGCCCTGGCCGCAGCCGCCCTGGCTGTGGGAATGCTCAGTACGCCCGCCCATGCGTACGAAGGCACCGACAGTCAGTTCGAAGTCGGCTGGGATGACCCGACCACCGCTTCCCGTCCGATAACCGAACCATCCACCGAATCGTGCAAGGTCGACATCGTCGACCACCAGTACAGCGACGATTCCGTGCACTCCTCGGACTATGCCCCGCCCGAAGAGTGCGCCGGCGAATGGTCGAAAGTCGTGTTGAATCTCGAAGGTTCCGCGCAGGGCAGCCAAGCCGAGCGCATGGGCACGGTGGCGATCGACGGCGTACCCATTTTCAAAACGTCGACGCCGAAACCGTCAGCGGAAGGGATCGAATGGGAAGCCGAAAAGGACGTGACGCCGTACGCGACGATGCTGCGTTCGGGCGGCGATGTGACCAGCGCCGTGGCGCCCATCGGCGATAACGACGCCAACGTCACCGGCGTGCTGGCGTTGAAGGTGTCGTTGACGTTCTACCGTGTCGATGATGACCACCCGGCCCCGGACGCGGCCGATACGGTCACGGGCCTGAGCGAAAAGGAATCGGCGGATGGCGCGAGAATCTCAGTGCCCCGCAATTCACAGCGGCTCTTCGTCGATGTATATGCGACGGCGCAAGGCGATGCCTGTGAGCAAGAGTGGTATGCGCGGCCGATGCAGGATTCGGGCCGCGGTTGCGGCGCAGCGGACGGTTCGTACCGGGAAATCCAAGTTCTCGTCGACGGAGAAATAGTGGGGCTGGCGGCCCCTTACCCGCACCTTTCGGCCAGCGCTTTCGGCAACCAGTATTTGTGGAGCACCTTGCCGGCGCCGCGAACGTTCGACGTTCAGCCGACGACGGTGGACCTGACTCCTTATTTGGCCGTTTTGAATGACGGCGAGAAGCACGACATTGCGGTCAAGGTCGCTGGCTCGTCCGGCAAGGACTACGGCTGGTCGGCGCCGGCTGCGCTGCGTTCGTGGCAGGACGAAGACTCCGAGGTCGTCACGGGCGGCATCCTGATGTCACGGGTATCGGACTCGTTGAACAACCAGACGACATCCAACACGCCCAGCAACGACTCGTCGGAGATCCACGGCTCGCGTGAACATTCGGTCAGCGGTTGGCTGTCGACGTCGAGCGGGGAAATCATGACCACGATCGAGCGTTCGATAGCCAACACATCGACCCATACGTGGTCCAAGGACAAAGAATCCGAGTCACTGGATTCGCGCTGGACTGACGTCGAGACCAAGACCGTGACCACCGACGGCGGCAATACGTCGACCCGGACCGTCGATTCGGTGTACGAGCTTGACGGCACGACCACTGCGGCCGAGGGTCGATCTACTTCGGATGTTTCGGTGTCGGACGCGGCCACCGTCGAGTTCGCGGACCAGCACGGCACCACCAACCAGTACACGCGCACGCATACCTACGAGGGCGATGCCTCCTGGAACCTGGATGTCCCGGTACTGGAACGCGCCGCCAAGGGCAAGTCGAAACAGCGTTACACGCTCGGAGGCGAATGGGCGTGTTACGACCGCAGTCTCGAAACCGTTGACGGCAAAGTCACGAAGGAAACCGATCACTGCGGTCGCGTGAAACGCTAGTCAGCGGCGCAACCTGGCCGCGATCCCGTCGAGAATGTCGTGTTCGCTGGCCAGCACGCTGTCGATGCCGCTGCGTTCCATGATGGTGCGTAGCACGAGCGCGCCTCCCGCGATGACGTCGGCGCGACCCGGATGCATGACGGGCGATTCGAGGCGTTGTTGCCTGGTCTGCCGCAGCAACGTCGCCGTCACCTGCGCAACCTCGTCGTAGCTGAGTCTCGCGTGATGGATCGCGACCGGGTCGTATTCGGGCAGGCCGAGCGCGAGCCCGGCCACCGTGGTGACGGATCCCGCCAAACCAACGAGGGAGCGGCAGGAACGGTCGGGGTCGACGGTCGCGAGTGCGGCGTCGACGTCGCCGATGATCTGGGCGGTCGCGGCTTCGACTTGTTCCGGTGTCGGTGGGTCGTCGCGCAGGTGTCGCTCGGTCATGCGCACGCAGCCGATGTTGACGCTGCGGAAACTTTCTGCGTGTGTCGTCCCGCGCACGAATTCCGTGGAGCCGCCGCCGATGTCGACGACGAGTCGTTGCGTGTCGTCGGCGGGTAGGTCGGCGACCGCGCCCTCGAACGACAGTTGAGCTTCCTCGTCGCCGGTGATGACTTCGGGCTCGACGCCGATGAGGTCGACGACCATTTTGGTGAATTCGTCGGCGTTCTTGGCGTCCCGGCTTGCGCTCGTGGCGACCATGCGTACCGCTTGCGGCGGGTTTTGTTCCAGGACGTTGGCATATTCGCGCAACGCTGCCGCGGTACGTTCCAGCGCCGCCTCGGTGATGACTCCCGCCGAGTCGATGCCTTCGCCGAGCCGCACAATGCGCATGAGCCGGGCGAGATCGGTGGGTTTTCCGTCGGTCATATCGCTGACGAGGAGTCGTATCGAGTTGGTGCCGCAGTCGATCGCGGCTACGGTCCGGTTTGTGGTGTTCACTGTGCCTCTTCCTCGCCGGGGTCTATGCAGCAGCCGTCTTCCCACCATTCGCCGACGGCCGCTTTCGTCTCGTCGCCGATCGGGTTGATTCCCGGGCCCGCGGCGAGCGTGTGTGCCAGGTGCACGTGGAGGCACTTAACCCGGGTCGGCATGCCGCCTGCGGAGACCCCGTCGATCTCGGGAACGTCACCGAGTTGTTTGCGGTGCGCAATGTAGGCCTCGTGCGCGGCCTGGTACTGCTGCGCCAGTTCCGGATCGTCGTCGAGGCGCTGCGTCATTTCTTTCATGATGCCCTGCGACTCGAGGGTGCCGACGGCTCCGCTGGCTTTCGGGCAGGTGAGATAGAACGTCGTCGGGAACGGTGTGCCGTCGTCGAGCCGCGGCAGGGTCTCGGTGACGGCTGGCTTGCCGCAGGGGCAGCGGTATGCGACGGATTTGACCGAACGGGGCTTACGTCCCAACTGTGCGGTGACGGCGTCTTCGTCGGCGGAAGTGAACTCGCTCAATTTTGTCCTATTTGGTCTGATTCGGTGAAGCTGTCCCGAAGCTCGGAATACCAGGGGTCCTTCGGCGCTTTCTTCGGTGTCTTGCCGGCGTCACGTGCGGCGCCTTCGGGGTCGTCGATGATGATGACGAGCTCTTCGCCCGGTTCGACCAGCATGAGGCGTTCCCGAGCCTGTCCCTTGATGTACTCGGGATCCTCCCATTTCTGCCGTTCCGCTTTCAGTTCGGCTATGCGTTCGCGTTGTTCGCTTTGCTCCTGGGTGAGCTCGTTGATCTCGGCCTGCTGTTCGAGATAGGTACGCAGCGGGTATGCATACGACAGGGCGAGCGCCGACAAGACGACGGCGATGATCGCAGTGCGCCCGGACATGCGCCAAGGCGGGCGGAAACGGATGCGACGCAATGCGAGCCGCTGACCGCGCCGACGCGGGGCGACCGCCTCCGTCGTGCGTCGTTTCGGACCGGTCCGGCCGGGGCGACGCCCGCCGGGCCGCTGACCTTTGGGACCCCGAGCTTTCATCACGTAGCTATTCTGCCGCGTTTGTTTCGCCGGGGCGCGCGGTGGGGCCGGATTCCTCGTGTCGTCAACGGGAAGGTGGGTGATGGTGGCTGACTTCGCCCACGTCACGCGAAATGGATAGGACGGCTTCGGCGACACGATCACGGCTGATCGTCGGCGGCGGGGGTATCGAGGACACCATTTGTCTCGCGCCATCGGAGCCCTCGGGTGGTGGTCAACGCTTCGGCAGCGAGACGCTGAAACAGCAGCACGGCCTTGCGCCGCGGCTCAGCGGCCGCGGCGCAAGACTTGAAATTATTGGCCGCGAGCGGCGTCGAAGCGCGAGATGACGTCGTTCCAGTTCACCAGGTCCCACAGACGTTGGACATAGTCCGGGCGAACGTTGCGGTACTGCAGGTAGTAGGCGTGCTCCCAGGCGTCGAAGACGAGTAGCGGCGTCGTGCCTTGACCCACGTTGCCGTGGTGGTCGTAGACCTGCTCGATCTGCAGCCGCTGAGCGAGCGGCTCCCATGCCAGCACGCCCCATCCGGATCCTTGAACACCGGTCGTGGCGGCGGTCAGCTGCGCCTTGAATTTGTCGAAGCTGCCGAAGTGATGGTCGATCGCGGCGGCGAATTCACCGTCGGGCCGGTCACCGCCGTCAGGCGACAGGTTGTTCCAGAAGATCGAGTGGAGGACGTGGCCCGACAGGTTGAAGGCCATCGTCTTCTCTAGGCCGACGAGGGAACTGTAGTCGCCCTTGTCGCGGGTCTCGGCGATCCGGTCGATCATGTCGTTCGCGCCCTTGACGTACGCGGCGTGGTGTTTGCTG
>DXIM01000060.1 GCA_019112895.1 Candidatus Stackebrandtia faecavium | reverse complement strand
GCGGCAGAGGTCGCCGCGGGCGATCGCCGGATCGAGTTGCACACACGCGGGGGACCGTTCGTTGTCCGCGGCGACGAGATGCGGTTGCGGCAAGTGCTGTCGAACCTGGTGTCGAACGCGATCCGGTACACGCCGGATGGCTCCAACATCACCGTGAGCCTGTCGATCGTCGACGAAAAGGCACAACTCCAGGTGGCAGATGACGGGCCGGGGATGACCGAGGACCAGGTCGACCGGGTCTTCGAACGCTTCTACCGCGCCGATAAAGCCCGTTCACGCACCGAAGGAAGTACCGGGCTCGGCCTGGCGATCGTAGCCGCACTGGTGGCCGCCCATGACGGGGAAGTGTCGCTGTGGTCCAGGCCCGGCGAGGGAGCCGTATTCACCGTCGAACTTCGGCTCGACCCCGACGCTTGCGACGCTCAGGAGAATGCAGGTACTGACAGCCATGATGAAGCCAATGTGGAATCTTCATAAAACTCGCAGCGTATCTTCAGCCATGGTGGAGCCCAGGAAGGAATGCTGAACTCATGACCGACGAAGAAAACTTCGAGGACGCGGCGAAAAGGCGCGCCGAGGGTTTGGCTCCCGGCGAGGGGGCGGGAGCCAAACCCCAGTCGCAGCCGCCCGAGCCGGCCGCCGAACCCGAAGAACAAAAAGCACAATCCAGCCCGCACGAAAACATTGCCGAGACGGGGAACACGGCGCCCGGCCAATCTCCAGCTGCCCAAAACGCTTCGAACGCGCAACCGAGCGCCGAACCTTCGGCCGTAGACCCGTCCGTTCCGCAAGGAACCAACGAGCAACCGGACACGAAACCGGGACCGTTCCCGCCGCAAGGGCCGGCGATGGGGGAGCGCCCCGGCCCGTATGCGGCACCGGATCCGCGAACGCATCCGCAGACCGGGCAAATACCGATGGTGCAGCCGCCGATGGGCGGCCCACCGCCGGCGAACCCGCCTACGCAGCAATATCCGCCGCAAGCGAAACCGATGAGTGGCGGCGCGAAAGCCGTGCTTGCTCTCGCCATGGCCGCAATCCTGGCGCTCGGCGCCGGGCTCGTCGGCGGACTAGTTGGGTATTCGTTGGCAGGCAGCAGCGGCTCGGCCCAGTCATCGCCGTCGCAGCTGACCTCCGACTCGACCCTGACCGAGGTTGCCGCAGCGGTGCAGCCGTCCGTGGTGTCCGTTTCGGCCGGCGAAGCCGAAGGGTCCGGAGTCGTGTACAACGACGACGGTTACATAATCACCAATAACCATGTTGTCGCCGGCGCGCAAAACGGCCGCATCGAGGTCGCGTTCGCCAACGGCGACAGTGCCACCGCGGACGTGGTGGGCACCGACCCCGCCGGGGATCTCGCTGTGTTGAAAGTCAAGGGTGTCAGCGGTCTGCAGCCAATCGAATTCGGCGATTCGGACGGCCTCGCCGTCGGCGACACGGTCTTGGCGCTCGGCTCTCCGCTCGGACTCGACGGCTCCGTCAGCTCTGGGATCGTCTCGGCCCTGGACCGCACGATTCAAGCCGGTGGTGAACAGGGTCAGGGCGGCAGTGAAACAGCCACATTGAACGGTCTTATTCAGACCGATGCGGCGATCAACCCGGGTAACTCCGGTGGCGCCCTGGTGAATGGCAACGGCGAACTGATCGGTATCAACACCGCGATCGCCACGACGGGCGACTCTCAAGGCAGCGTCGGAGTCGGCTTCGCCATTCCATCTTCCACGGTGGAACCGACCGTCAAGGAACTGATCGAAAACGGTGGCGTGGAACGCGGATTCCTCGGCGTCAGCGTCACCGACGCCGTCGGCGGCGAGTCGCAGGGCGCGATCGTGACCACGGTGCAAAAAGGCAGTCCGGCGGATAAGGCTGGTATTGGCCGCGGAGACATCATCACTTCGATCGACGGCAACGAGGTGTCCAGCGCCTCCGACGTCGTATCGGCGGTCCAATCCGCGAAGCCGGGGTCCAAAGTGCAGGTCGAATTCGTCTCCGACTCCGGAGACAAGGAATCGGTGGACGTCACCTTGGGAGGCACCACCGACTAACGGGTTAAGCAGTATTCAATCCTTCCCAAGGAAATGGGGCGGGCGATGTGGGCAGTCGCCCGCCCCGCTTACTGCGTGTTTCCGGGCCCCAGATGCAAAGTACGGTCCGCCATCACGGTGTGCTGGCCGCGGGTGCGTAGCCGCTTGGCGAACCGTCGCTGCGCGGGAAGGTTCCCGTGCACGAGCATGACCGTGCGGGCACGCGCGAGCGCCGCGACATCAAGCAGTTCGTTTTCGGTGGCGTGCGCGCCCAGCTGATAATGGTCTACAGCGGCATTCACTGTGAACGGTGTGTTATCCGGTGGAAGCGCCATACGTCCACCACCATTCTTCCCGAGACGCAGCAAGCGCCCACCCGGGCTTTCCGGGTCCTGATAACCGACGATCGCCAGTCTCGATGCGGGGTCGGGCAGGATCGCATGCGCCCATGAGACCGACGGGCCGCCGGTGAGCATTCCCGAGGTCGCGATGACGATGCTGGGACGTTCCTTGGCGATCTCCCGTTGAGTCCGTCCCGGCGGCACCGCCTGCACGTAGTCGTTGAAGATCGACAGCCGTCTCCCGTCCGGTCCGGCGTGGCGTTGATACGAGTGGCTGAGGTCGCGGGCCAAACCGTCGATGAACACCTCGGCTTCGGGAAGATGTTGCCGACATAGCAACGCGAGCTCCTGCGCGCGCCCGAGCGCGAACGCGGGCACAAGAACGCGCCCTCCCGCGTTGAGCGTGTCCTGCGCGTCCGCGATGAACCGATCGATGATGTCTTCGCGGGCGGGTGTCTTCCCTGCGCCGGCATACGTCGATTCCAAGAGCATGACGTCGGCGCCGATAGCGGACTCGGGTAGTCGGAGACCACCGACGCTCAGTTGATCGAATGTGGATACGTCTCCGGATACGACGACCCGTTTATCGCCCGCCGTCACCACGACCCCGGTAGCCCCGACGATGTGGCCCGACGGAAAGAGCTCGACGTCGAGTGCGCCGATACTGCGCGACTGACCGGGCGCGCAGTCGCGGATGGCGTTGATGGCGGTGTCGACATCCGCCTGGGAATACGGGGCATCACCGTCCCAGTCCGTGTCGTTGCCGGCGCGGATGTTCATGACCTTCGCCGAATCGGTCCACATCGTTGCCAGCAGGTCGCTCGTCGCGCTCGAGGCGATGACGGGAGTCCGTGGGTGACTCGCGGTCAGTTTCGGCACCCAGCCGGCGTGGTCGTTATGGGCGTGGGTGACCACGATCGCGTCCGGCGGGTGCGATTCCAACACCTCGATCGCTTCGGGAGCCATCGACTCCGCATCACGTGAGCCCGCTCGCGTGCCCGCGTCAACCAGCAGGTTCGTGCCCCCGGCACTGACCAGAACGCAGGAACCGCCGACATGGGTGCCGCCGCCCAGGACCTGCACCGACAATGTCAGGTCCCTGCTGACGGCGCGCGGGACATGAGGTTCGGCGAGCAGCTGCTCCCGTTGATGGTTATCGATGCGGGTATAGGCCGCGCTCAGGTCGCGGCGCAACGTGGACACCTCTTCGTCCAGGTTGTCGATCGTCGCCTGCAGGTCCCGGTTCCCGTCCTGCAGCGTCACGATTTGCTGCTCGAGGCGATCCCGGGTCCTGCGCAGTTGGGCTATCCGTTGCTCGAAACGGGCCAAACGACGCGACTCCGCGTCCGGCCGGCTCGCCCGACGCTGCTGCCGCTGCGAGCGTCGCGCCGCGGTGCGTGCCTGCCGCAGGAGCTGGTTGACGGCGTCGATCCCGACGGCCACGATTCTCGGATCCGAAGACAGGAGTTGAATCGCCGCCGGCGAAACCAGGTGCGGGCCGAGATGGTCACGCAGCAGCGTGCGCAGGCCGCTCGAGCCGCGCAACAGCGGCAGAACACTTCGCACGCCCGCGGGATCGTCGGAGAAATGCTGCACGTCGACGTCGGTGCCCAGGCGTGTGGCCGCGACTTTGATGGTGGCGGCCAACACCAGACGCAGATCGTCGGGGAGACCGGTGTTTTCGGGCTGGCTCATGCGGTTTCGCCATCGGGTTCGGCGGCCGCAGACAGCCGGTCGGAGCCGTCGGCTTCGCGCATCGTGGCGAAGGCCAACAACTGTTTACCGGTCTCTCCGGACAGAATGGAATCCAAATCGGATAGATCATAGGCCTGGGCCGTGCTGTCGTCAGGCGGCGGCGGAACGGGCACCGCCCGGTTACGCGCCTCATCCGGAAGCGCTTCCAAACGCGCTATCACGTCCCCGACGGTCTCCGGCGGGTTGCCCAAACGTTCCGACATGCTCGGATCGGACAAGGCCATCGTCAACGCGCGCTCGAGATCGTCGCGCACTGGAAAGACCTCCGACTGTGTGACATGCGTCAACAGCAGGCTGAAGTTATCGAGCCGGTGGCGGATGCTGAGCAGCAACTCGAAACGCGACTCCTCTGGCGGCCTACCCGACAGGAGCCTGGTCATGCATTCACGGGCCGCGGCGACGGCCTGCGCCCATTCGTCGAACGTCGGCAAGGCCGGCAATTCGTGGTCCAAATGTCCCGACCAGCGGTCGAAAACCGCATCCGGTGTCTCCGGCGGGGCGGTTTCCTCGGGCTCGGCTTCCGCGCTGTCGTGAATGCGTTGATGCAGGCGCGAAGCGTATTCGCTCAAGTCGTAACGCTGCTGCGACCGGGTTTCGGCGATTTCGCGTTCCCGGATCTTGCTGTCCTGCACCAACAGCGTGTTCAATTGGCCGCTGGTGCTCGGCAACGCCTGGTCGGTACGGGCGGAGAAATACCGCGTCAACGGGTTCGAAACGGTGAGGCGGGATTCGCTCACTCGCGGCATGCGCGGGAAACGTTTCCGAAGGCTCTCGTACTGTTTGGCGATGTCCGGGTGGTTGGCCGCCAGATAACTCGCCGCAAGCGCCGAATTCTGACAGCGCATGCCGATGACGACCGCCAAGGTCAAGTCTTCGAAGTCCTCCTGCGCCCACTGGCTCCAGGTGCGCAGTCCCTGAAACAAGCTTTCGTTATCGGCGATCAACGGCAGACCCAGGTCGGCCAGCAGTAGCCGCATACCTGTGAGACCCGGCGGCGTGATGACCGCGTACTGGAACAGGTCGGAGGCGGGATCCAAAATCGCGGCCAGCAACGTGCCTTCGGCGGGCTTGTCGACGGCCCGCACCAGACCCAGCACTTGCGCCGCGGCGCGCTGGCTCACCTTCGCCGAAGGGATATTGCGTTGCGCCAACACCGCCTTTCGCGCATTCGGGTCCATCCGTTTCAGGATCGTCTGCATCGTCGCCGGCTTCATGGCGTCGAGTAGTTCGCGCGCCAACACGTTCGCGTCGATCGTGTCGGCCACGATGTCGGGGCTCGGCCAACCCGTCGGAGTCGCGACCGGCACGCCACCGTTGGGGCGGTTGGGATGCCGACGGCTGGCCCTGTTTCTGCGCTGAGGTTTGCGACTCATGGGCTGCCTCTCGGATCCGGGTCTGGGCGGTCACGTCGTAGAGAAATGGCCACCGAACCGCTGTCTGCCGCGGCGGTTAAGGAACTGGCCGATACATCACAATTGTATGCAACTGCCGAGTTCGCCTTGAGTTACGCCGCCGACGATTGCAGGAACCACAGCACCGCTACCGCGAAGTCGGCGACGAGACACACGATCAGGCCGAGCTTCGGATGGCGCGTCGGTTTGCGCGTGCGGCCGGGAACCCGGCGCACGGGCTTGATCCGAGAATTATCGGCGTAACCGCACAGGAGATACCCGGCGCCGAGCGCCAAAGCCGGTGCCGCCGCGAACACCCAGGCACGACTGAGTAGGTCTCCCGAAGCCAGGATCGCGACTTGCAGGAATGTCGCTGCCAGCGTGCACAGGGCGTAGACGGCGAAGTGGCGAGTGACGGGACGCTGCTGCGGCAAAAAGTTCGGTTTACGGGCCCGATCGAGCGCGTTGCGTAGTGCGTTGGAGGCGTTGTCGGCTTCACGATGCCCGGCCTGTAGCGCGGCGGCGGCGTCCTTGGTGGTGAGCGATCCGTCGTCGGCCCTGCCGCGGTGATGGACCGACGGGGCCGACAATCTCAGCGTCGTCGCGGTCGTGTGTATTTCGGTTTGCTGGTCGAGCAGACGGTTCTCCAACGACGCCAACTCGGCCTTCAACTCGCGCGGTTGCCGACCCGATTGCGTTTGCCGTGCCTGATCATGCTCGCGACGTAGCGATTCCAGCAGCTCTTCGTAACGCGAAACACTCATGTGATGTCACCGATCAGCCATTGCCCGGACTCGGCGAGTTCGGTGCAGACACGATGGATCAAAGAAAATTCGGGGGCGCTGTCGATGCGAACCGGGTAGGGAACGCCCGCGACCGTGACACGGTCGTCAGTCATCGCCACGTATGTGGCCGTGTCCAGCGTGGCTGCGCGCCAACCGGCCACGACGAAATGCAGCCGGGCCTTCGGGCCCGCGGTGGCCAGTGAGTTGATCCTTTCGGTGACGGTCGGCGAAAGGTTCGGCAAGCCCGCGATCACGACGAGACGTTCAGGGAGGTCCGCGGTCGCGCTTCCGCGTCGTCGCGCCGTATCCAGGTGCGATTCCGCTTCGGCGAGCACTTGGGACACCCCAGCCCCGTCGACGGCCGTCGCGGAAACCATTCCGGCGTCGACAAGCGGTGCGAACCCGGCGAACGTTTCGCCGCCGTGCCGGGCGTCGATGAACGAGACGCTCATCGAGTCCGCCGGCCGGGAAGCCAACAGCCGCAAAGGAACCGACTGGATGATCGACCGCGCGCGGGAGTCGTCGGTGTCGGACTCAATGGCGAGATGACCGGTTCCCAAGACGTTGACGACAGCGGGGAAGCGGGCGTCCTCGGCCGCTACACAGTCGCCGATGCGGACGGCCAACGGTTCGTCCGACGTGGCGGTGCCGAGCGGAATGTCAGTGGCAGCGCGTGAAAGCGCCTGTCCTAACCAGCCGGGCGTGATCACCGTGGCCGCTTCGGCGAGTTGGGTGATGAGCTTGCGTGACGCATCGGGCAGCGGCACATCATCTTGCACATCGAGATGCTGGCGGGCCTGTTCCAGGAAACCGACGGCCGCGCGATGCGCATCTGCCGCCTCGTTGAACTGCTTGCGTACCGTCACCGCTTCGCCTTTCGCGTGAACTCTGCTGCATTTTCGTGGGCAGACGATAGCCGACAGCGCCTCTCGCGCCAGAGCCGGTACGTCCCGAAAGATTGGATTGCGACGGGCCGCGTCCGGTGTTCGGATATCGCGGCTCAATCATGCCGGAACACGAAAGTGTCGGTGATCCACGTCCGAGCGTAGATCACCGACACGAGGCGATTACTTATTAGGCTTTGTCGCCGAGTTGTGGGCCGGAGTCGACCTTGTCGTCTTCGACGGTCACGGTGTCTTGCACACCATCACCGGTGGTGTCGGTCATACGCACATCCGCCAGGCCGTCCCCATCGGTGTCGAC
>DXIM01000059.1 GCA_019112895.1 Candidatus Stackebrandtia faecavium | reverse complement strand
TGTTCGCAGGATCGTCGGACAGGCTCGGCGGATGATACGCCGGTAGGAACAATTCCGGGTATACCACCACATCTGCGCCGCCCAGCGCCGCCGTCTCCGCGGCTGTCACGCCAGTAGCCACATTCGCCGACACATCCCCCGGCACGGAGGTCAATTGGGCCGCTGCGGCGCGCAAGTATGCTGAAGGTTCATTGCTATGCAACACGGGACAATGATGCCAGTACGCTCATGTGGGAACCACATGCCCAGTGGTCGCGAAGGCGTTGACGCCAAGTTGCCAAGCCGAAACGAGCCTGACAGGATCACATTGTGCCTCGGGTAAGCGAAGAACGACTCAGCTCTCGCCGCCGCGAAATCCTCGCCGGCGCCCGCGCGTGCTTCGCGCGTCACGGTTATGAAGGCGCCACGGTCCGACGCCTGGAAGAACAAATAGGGCTGTCACGTGGCGCGATCTTCCATCACTTCAAGGACAAGGAATCTTTGTTCCTGTCCGTGGCCGAGGACGACGCCATATCCATGGCGGACACGGTCGCCGCACACGGACTTGTGCAGGTAATGCGCGATTTGGCATCTCAGGCCGACAGCACGCAGATAACGGGGTGGCTGGGCACCCAGCTCGAGGTGAGCCGGCGGCTGCGCACCGACCAAGAATTCGCCGCGGAATGGGAAGACCGCAAGCAGGCCATCGCACGCGCCACCCGCGAACGCCTCACGCGCCAACGCGACAGCGGTGTGCTGCGCGACG
The DNA here is from genome assembly GCA_019112895.1 of Candidatus Stackebrandtia faecavium. Taxonomy (GTDB): domain Bacteria; phylum Actinomycetota; class Actinomycetes; order Mycobacteriales; family Micromonosporaceae; genus Stackebrandtia; species Stackebrandtia faecavium. The sequence goes on along the minus strand of DXIM01000059.1, from coordinate 11,587 downwards.
ACCTGCCGATCGAGGTTCTCGCTGCGTTCCTAGAGCTCGCCTACGAAGGGCTCATCACGCACCTGGCCATGGGAGGACGGCAGGACATGACGGCCGTACTGGACCTGGTGGAGTCCGCCGTGCGGCGGCGTTGAAAGCCCCACGACCACAATTCATCCCCCGCGGAGGCACAACCATGACGGCACATCACCTCACGGTGCCCAACGGCGATGTAGACATTGACGTCACCGACTGCGGCGGGCAGGGTCCGCCCGTCATCCTGCTGCACGGTTTGGCCGGCAGCAGCCGCGAACTGCTGGCCACCGCCGCGGCAATCACCGATTCGTACCGCGTGCTTCTCATCGATCAGCGCGGTCACGGGCGCAGCACGCGCCGTCCCGCTGACCTTTCCCGTGAAGCCTTCGTCAGCGATGTCGCCACCGTGATCACGCGCCTGCTGCCCGGTCAACGGGCCACACTCGTCGGACAGTCCATGGGGGCACATACGGCATTCCTGACCGCGGCGACGCATCCGCGGCACGTCAGTCGACTCGTCATGCTCGAGGGCCACGTGGCGGGAGACGAACGGACCGAACCGGCGCAGGACGTGGGCAAATATTTCGCATCATGGCCGGCACATTTCACCGATACCGCGCACGCCCGGGCGATCTTGGGCGACAGTCCCCTCACCGAAGCGTGGATCGACGATTTCATCGACGAGGCCGAGGGGCTACGTCCCCGTTTCGACGCCGACATCATGTATCGCGCAATCGCCGCCGTCCACGAACCCCGATGGCAGGAATGGAAACGACTCGATACGCCGACGCTCGCGATCTTTGCCGAGCACGGGATGTTCAGCGACGGGGCCAAGGCCGAACTTATTCGGCAGCGGCCATCGACTCGGCGCGTCGACCTGGTCGGCGCCAGTCATGACGCCCACCTCGACGCCTTCGACGCCTGGATCAACGCACTGCGCGCCCATCTCGACGACGAGGATTTCGGTCCCGCCGCCGAATGATGGGCGCGCACGGTTCAGCTCTTAACGTCCCTGATATCCGCCGCGTTGCTTCCGACGGCCAGCGATGCCGTGATCGCGGCGCTTCGACGAATAGGTACCACGTTTATCCGAATCGGACCCCCGGTTCGGGCGTCGGTCATCATGACGCGAGTAGCCGCGCTTACCGCGCTCGCCGTCTTCCTTCGCGTAACGGCCGCCGGCACGCTCATTACGACGCCCGGGCTTTTGCCACGAACCCGATTTCCGCCGACCGTTGTTGCGGCTACGCGGCGGGTGATCGGAGAAACTCCCCTGCGGTTTTTCGATCTGGATCTCGCCCGAACGCTCCTTCGCGGCCCGGTCGCGCAGTCGCGCAGCCTGTCCATTGAGCAGGGCAGCGCGGGTCGTCAACTGTTCGGCTTTCTTCGTGAACGCATCGGCCTCGTTTTGCGCCATATCCGCTTCACGCGCCACCGTGTTAGCTTCCATTTCGGTCAACGACCGCGCTCCGACAATCTCGGCCAGGCCATCATCAAAAATGCCGTTCACGATATGACGGTCCACGTCCACATCGATGCGTTCCAGCATGCCGAACACCGTCCTGCGCTGGTGCGGCAGGGCCAAGGTGACCACCGTCCCACTGCGGCCCGCACGCGCAGTACGGCCGGCACGGTGCAGATAGTCCTTACCGTCGCGAGCCGGGTCGGCATGCAAAACCAGCTCGATACCGTCGACGTGGATGCCGCGTGCCGCCACATCCGTGGCGACCAGCGTGTCGATCTTGCCCGCCTTGAAACTTTCCAGGACGGCCGTACGCAGCTGTTGCGTCATTCCGCCGTGCAACGCGTCCGCTTTCACGCCGGCCTCGCGCAACTGCGCCGCAACACGGTCGACACCCATCTGGGTGCGCACGAACACCAAGGTTCGCCCCTTACGTCCGGCGATTGCCGACGTCACGGGAGCCTTCGTGTTTGGCTTGACCACCAAAACGTGGTGCTTCATCGTGGTGACCGCACCCGCCGACGGGTCGACGGAGTGGGTGACCGGGGACCGCAGGTAACGGTTAACAAGGGTGTCGATCTCTTTTTCCAACGTCGCCGAGAACAGCAGTCGTTGGCCACCGGCCGGGACCTGGTCAAGGATCTGGGTGACCTCGGGCAGGAAGCCCATGTCGGCCATCTGGTCCGCCTCGTCGAGGATCGCCGTCGTTACTCGATCGAGTTTGCAGACTTTGCGTTCGATCAGGTCGCGCAAGCGACCCGGGGTAGCAACAACCGCGTCCACCCCGCGTTTGAGTGCGTCGATCTGGCGTGGCATCGAAGTACCGCCACACACGACCTTCATTTCGAGATCGAGAGCGCGCGCATAGGGGTCGAGGGCGTCAGCTACCTGCATTGCCAGTTCCCGCGTCGGGACCAGGATGAGTCCACGCGGGTGGCTGGGCACCATCGAATCGCCGTCGGAAGCCAGCCGCACCAACAGGGGCAGGCCGAAGCTCAAGGTCTTACCGGAACCGGTACGCCCCCTGCCGAGCACATCCTTACCGGACAGCGCATCGGGGATCGTTGCTTTTTGGATTGGGAACGGCGTCGTCACACCGTTTTTAGCCAGCGCCGACACGATCGACTCGGGCAGACCGAGATCGGCGAAACCGTCCACCTCATCAGCGTCGTTTTGGGCAGGGACGGTCGTTTGCTCATCTTGAGCAAGGATCATTGAGGAACCTTCCACAGTAGTTTGGTGCACGCACCGCGGAATGGCTCGAGAAAAGACCGCCTATCGCGGTTCAAATGAGGATTCGTCGGAACGCGCCTTCGCGCCATCTCGTGAATACGTGGCGCAACTTTCAGACCGCAATAACCCTAGTGCACGCGCAAACATGCCCACACACCGGATGGTGCGGCCGCGATCACATCACGGCGTCCACATGAAGATTTGCGCTGGCTGACGCGCCCACAACCTCGCGCCAGCCAGCAAGGGCCATGCAGATCTTTCTTCCCCAAGAAAGATCCGGCCCGTGAATAAAGCCTCGGTGGATCAATACAGCAACATTAACCGCACCCTGCACCGAAATCCTCAACCCGCTGAACGAGATTCGGCCACAAATACCCGCACCATCGGACGGGTAATTTCGTCCCGCGGCTCATCCTCAAGGAGGAGACGACACCCTGACTCGCACCGGGTCGCACACCCAAATGCCCGTGACACGGACTCGTGGCGACTCTCATCACCCCTGGCCGGAGCCCAACACTTGGCTATCCGAGCCGTCGCCGTTACTGGGCTCGGAGGGCACGTCCGACGGCACGTCGGGCTCCGTCGGGTCGTCCGAGCCCGTCGGCTCTTCGGTGTCGGTCGGTTCCTCGGGCTCTGTTGGGTCCTGCGATTGAGTCGGATCGTCTGACGGATTTTCGGATTCGCTGGGTTCGGGGTCGCTCCCGGTCGGGTCCTGCGGATACTGGCCCCAGTCGTCATCAGACTCCGGGTGCTGACCACCCTGCAGCATCGATGCGGGCTGCCGCACCACCGATTCCTGGTTGCCTTTTTCGTCACCGCCGGCGGCCCAGCTCTCCCACGGGCGAATCGCCGCGGTCGTGCCCAACAGGCCGACCAGCAGCAAGAGTGCGGCCGCGACCGTCACGTATTTCTTGCGTTTGCGGCCGTCGCGTTCCTCCGCTTCGGGGGACTCGGCCGGCGGGACCGCACGCCCCAGCGGCGCATCCGAGACAGGGAAGTCGCGGGTGTCGCCGTCGTGGGCCGGCGCTGCCGGGCGCAGCTCCTGATCGTCGAGTTCCTCGTCGATCGTGGGCACCGCCAACGCTTCAGTACTATCGCCTTGCGGTAGACGCTTCGCGACGGAACGGCATTCGCGCGCCAGCGTGACACCGTCGGGCCAACGCTCGTGCGCCTCCTTCTTCAAACAGCGCATGATGATGCCGCTGACCTCTGCGGGAACGTCATCGGGAAGCGGTGGCGGATCCTGGTGCAGCGCCGCATTGATCACGGCAGCCGGCACGTCGGCGTTGAACGGTTTACGGCCGGCCAGGCATTCGTACCCGACGACCCCGAGTGAGTAGATGTCCGACGCCCCGGTCAGCTCCTCGTCGTACAGCTGCTCCGGCGACACGTAGGCCACGGTGCCCATGACCTGTCCCGTGGCGGTCAGGCCGGATTCGCCGTTGGCACGCGCGATACCGAAATCGACGACCTTGATCGAGCCGTCCTCGCGCAGCAGGATGTTGCCCGGCTTGACGTCTCGGTGAATGACGCCGGCTCGGTGCGCGGCGTCCAAAGCGACGGCGGCACGCGCCATGATCGCCATAACGTCGCCGGGTTGCATACGCCCATCCTCGGCCAGCACGCGAGACAGCGGCCGTCCGTGGACGAACTCCATCACCAGATATGAAACCGTGCTGCCGTTATCGCGGGTGTCTTCGCCATAGTCGTAGAGGTCAACGATGCCGGGGGCGCGTAGCGCCGCGGCGGCGCGCGCTTCGGCGGCGAAACGCTGTTTGAATGCGGGCGAGGTCGATAGCGAGGCATGGAGCACTTTCACTGCGACCGTGCGATTGAGACGGGTGTCTTCGCCTTTCCACACCTCACCCATCGCGCCCCCATCGACGCGTTCGTCGAGTCGGTAACGCTGTCCCAACAGGTCAGGAACGTGCACTGGAATACTCTCCGTAGTCAGTTTCGGTCTCTATAGAGCCACGTTTGCGTTGGCGCAAAGGTTGCGAATGAGTCAAAACGATCCGTCGCGATATCGGCTGGCCGGCCACGTAAGCTAATACCCATGCCCCGTTACGAGTATCGCTGTCGCACCTGCACCTCAACGTTCGAGAAGGTTCGCCCCATGAGCGCGGCCGACGACCCAGCATCCTGCCCAAACGGGCATGACGACTGTGTGAAATTGCTGTCGACAGTCGCTTTGACAGGCGGCGACTCCGCCCCCAGCGCGCCATCCGGCGGAGGCTGTTGCGGAGGCGGCTGCTGCTGCGGCTGACAACGCGCCTTCATCGTATCGTTACCCGTTTCGACGGGACGTACCCGCCACCACGGGTTCGGACCGCTCGCGCTGCGACGGCATGTCACCATCCAACGCTTCGCCAAGGGTATCGCTGACCTGCAGCACCGTCTTCTCCCCACTGGCGTATGGGGTGTGCCGTCCCAGCACCACGGTTCCCGCGGCCAACAGCAGACCGCACAGCGCCGCCGGAACCGCCAACCGCGGGTCGGTCGGCAACGGCTCCCCGAGCAGACTGGCGCCGGCCAGAACCGAGATCACCGGGTCGAAAATCTGCGACGCCGTGTAGGCGATACCGAAGTACCCGACCGCGTAAGCGGTTTGGAGCATAACCGTGGCCACGACCAGCATCACCGGGACCACAAGCGTGAACCAGTGCAGGATTCCGGCGAAGTCTTCGTCCAGGCCGGCGCCGACCAGCCGCACGAATGTCGACACGGTTCCCGTAGAGATCCCCGCCCCCATCGCGTAGACGAAAGCGCGCCATCTTCCCGGCATCTTGCGACCGACGAGCAGCGTGACTGCGACGAAAGCCAAAACCCCGACCAAGAACGTCACCGCTACCGGTTCGCCCAGATGTGGTGTCGAGTTCTGCACCGGCATGAGCAACATCAATCCCGCCAAGCCGATGGCGACCGCGAGCGCGCCCATGAGTTCGCGTCGGCCGGGTTTACGGCCGTACAGCTTGGCCGCCAACGGGACGGCATACACCAGCGTTGTCATGCTGATCGGCTGGATGACCGTCAATGGCGCCATCGCCAAGGCCAAGGCGTGTAGGCCCGCGCCCGTGAAACTGATCGCTCCCCCGATCCACCAGCGCCTGCGGCGCATCAGCTTCGGGGTGGCACCGAGTTCGACGGCATCCAGATGCTGGACCGACGCCCCGAGCGCATAGGCGAATGCACCCACCAGGGCGATGACGACGCCGAGCCAAGCAGAGGTCACGTGTCTGGGCCTTTCTGCTTGAGGGAGAACTGACCCCGGGTAACCGGACCGGGGACGTTATCCGTTTGGTGATGACGGTCAATGAAAAGGGTGTTGTCTATGACAATAACCGCAACCTACTGAACCGAATCTGAGGCGTTCCTGAACGCTGAATCGGCGACGGACGTCACCATCATCGCGGTGCGCATCGGACGACGTTAGATCCATAGTGAAGCATCGAGACGCGGCGAAGTCCAACCTGAGTGTTACTTTTGCCGTAATCACCGTAGCCCGGCGACGATAAGGGGACGCCATGCCAGCTGTGTCAGCACCAAACATCCTGGTACTCCCGCGCATCGCGCCGCCCCACGGCGGGGCCTCCACACGCGGGGTCGCGCGGATCACCGGTTCGCACCGCGCTCTGGAAGGCGCCGGTTTTCCCGTGCGTCGGCCATTTCCGACCCCTCAGGTCGATCAGGCCGACCCGTTCCTGCTGTTGGACCACATGCTGGCGGCTTACGAGCCACACGAGGCCAAGGGAGCCCCGTGGCATCCACACCGTGGCTTCGAAACCGTGACCTACCTCATGGACGGCACCTTCGTGCACCACGACTCGCACGGTGGCGGCGGAGTCATCAACGACGGCGACACCCAGTGGATGACGGCCGGCTCCGGGATCCTTCACGATGAGCTGCCCAGCGAGGAGCTCGTCATGAAGGGCGGTTACTTCAATGGGATTCAATTGTGGGTGAACCTTCCCAAGTCCGCGAAATGGTCGAAACCCCGTTACCAAGACATCAAGGGATCCCAGCTGACGCTCGCGGCATCCGCGGACGGTGGAGCGCTCATTCGCATCATCGCCGGCAGCATCGGCGACCAGCACGGCCCGGGCCTCACCTTCACCCCGATCACCTTGGCGCACGTATCGATAAGCCCCGGCGCGGGCCTGCACATCCCCTGGCGGTCCGATTTCAGCGCCATGGCATATGCGTTGTCGGGAGACGGCTACGCAGGCGTCGACAACCGCCCCTTCTCGGATGCGGAACTGGCCACGTTCGGTCCAGGCGACTCGATCGCGCTACGCGCGGCCGACGCGCAACATAACCGCACCGGGGAATTCGAGGTACTGCTTCTCGGTGGGCTGCCGCTGTCGGAACCGGTAGCGCGTTACGGGCCGTTCGTCATGAACACCAAGGCCGAGATCCTCCAGGCCGTTGAGGACTTCCAGGCGGGAAAGATGGGCACCGTTCCCGCTTTCCATCTCGACGACTGACACGCTTTCGACTGGCGACACAAGACTGTGTCGCACCGTGCTGCTTAGATCGGTACGTGCACATCGCGATCGTTCCGGCCGGCCACAACCGCGGTCTGCTGTGCCGCGTACGGCAGGACGGCGCCGCTTCGGTACAGATGTCGCAGGATCTGGGCGAGACAGTCAAGACGTACGAGGCCGAGGACTCACCCAGGTGGATTGTGGCTTCGCTGGCCGACAGCTACCCGCAGCTGTTGGCCGACGGGGTGTCGTTGACTCGCGCACACGACGTCGCGTTGACGGAGGCTGTTTTGCTTCCCGCCGAGCAACGCAGCGGCTCGCCGGACCTCGAATCGGCCTATGCGCGGCTGTATGGCCATCCCCCACCGCCACACGCACATCAACCGGAGCAACAGACCCTGTTCGATGAGGGGCTCGATCCACAGGACACGATGGCGCGCCTGATCGAGGTGTATTCGGCACAGGTGCAGCGGCTTCAGCGCACCGGATTGCGCTATCTGGCGGCGTGCGAGTCGGCCGGTGGTCTAGTCGCGGCCGAAATGTCGCACGCTGGCCTTCCCTGGCGGACCAACGTTCACGACGAGTTTCTTCGCGGCCTGTTGGGGCCGCCTCCGGCCCCCGGGCTACGCCCCCGCAAGCTGCAACAACTCGCCGATCAGGTCAGTGACGCTTTCGGGCGCCCGCTGAATCCGGACTCCCCGCAACAGATCATCGACGCGTTCCGCCGCGCCGGCCATCCCGTGTCGACGACTCGGGCACGCGAGCTCAAGGAACTGTCACACGCGGCCGTGGCGCCGCTGCTGCGCTATAAGGAGCTGGCCCGGATCTATTCCGCGCACGGATGGAATTGGGCCCGCACGTGGATCAGCGACGGACCAGAGGGACCGCGTTCGCCCGCCAAGCGTTTCCGCCCTCGGTACGTCGTCGGCGGCGTCGTGACCGGACGGTGGGCAACGGATGGCGGGGCCGCCTTGCAGATCCCGCAGGCGCTGCGTGCCGCAATCGCCGCCGACGAGGGTTGGAGGCTCGTCGCCGCCGATGCCGCCCAGCTAGAGCCCAGGATCTTGGCGGCCATGTCGGGCGATGCGGGAATGACCGCCGCGTCGGCGCAACATGACATGTATGCGGCTCTGGCTCCCACTTTCGGCGGCAGCCGAGGCGACGCGAAGCTCGCGATGCTGTCGGCAATGTACGGCGGCACCGCCGGCAATGCGACGCATCTGCTGCATGTGCTGCGACGCCGTTACCCGGACGCGTATTCCTATGTCACTTCCGCGGCGAAGGCGGGGGAACGCGGCGAGCAGGTATCGACATGGCTGGGTCGGCAGTGTCCCGCGGTCGACGATGGCTGGTGGACTCGGCTGGCTGGTAGTGACGGCAGCCGTCATGCGCGACATCGGGGACGATTCACCCGCAACTTCGTCGTCCAAGGCACCGCAGCCGAATGGTCCCTCGTGTTCATGGCGCTGCTACGCCGCCAGCTACGTGCCGACGGCATCGGGGAACTGGTGTTTTACCAGCACGATGAATTCATTGTGCATTGCCGTGCCGCGCATGCGCATCGCGTCGCCGCGCTGTTTCAGGAGACGGCGGACGCAACGACCACCACCCTGTTTGACGGCACGAAGGTACGAATTCCGTTGGACGCCAAGATAGTGCGGTCTTATTCCGAAGTGAAGTGAACCCGATGTACGAACAAAACGGTCGACACCGCGAAGGCGATGTCGACCGTCTACATGTTCATATCCATAATGGTCGGGATGACAGGATTTGAACCTGCGACCCCCTCACCCCCAGTGAGGTGCGCTACCAAGCTGCGCCACATCCCGGATACTGCTGCGTCGGCGACAATCGCGCCGGACTGCAACACTGTAGCGCAATGTCGCGGCGCGATCGTCAGCGGCCCACGCCTACGATTTCGCGCGTTTTCCTTTCTGAGGGCCCCTTTTTTCGCGCGCCTTGACGCTGATGGCGATCGGGGAACCCTCGAACCCAAAATCTTCACGCAAACGCCGTTCGACGAAGCGCACATACTGCTTATCGAGCGGTCCTGACGTGAACAATACGAACTTCGGGGGGCGGGTTCCCGCCTGCGTCATGAACAGGATCCGGGGGGCTTTGCCACCACGGATCGGGTGCGGCCTGGCCGCCACCAGACTCGAGATCCACTGATTCAGCTCGCCGGTCGGGATGCGCTGTTCCCAGCCCGCCAACGACGTATGCAACGCCGGTGCCAGCTTCATGACGGCGCGTCCGGTCGAAGCGGACACGTTCACGCGAGGCGCCCAGGTGACCTGGCGCAGTTCACGCTCGATCTCGCGATTGAGCATGTAGCGCCGATCGTCATCCACAAGATCCCACTTGTTGAACGCAATCACCAGGGCGCGGCCAGACTCGATCACCTGCGTGATCACGCGTTGATCTTGCTCACTGATCGGCTCGCTCGCATCGAGCAGCACGACCGCAACCTCGGCGGCTTCCACCGCCGATTGAGTGCGCAGTGCGGCATAGTATTCGGTCCCGGAGGCCTGTTTGACGCGTTTGCGCAGACCCGCGGTGTCGATGAACTTCCACGTTTCCCCGTTGAGCTCAATGAGACTGTCCACGGGGTCTACTGTGGTTCCGGCAACGTCGTCGACGACGACCCTGTCCTCGTCCGCGAGACGATTGAGCAGGCTCGATTTACCGACGTTCGGGCGTCCCACCAACGCGACGCGACGCGGTCCGTCCTCGGCCCGAACGGCCTCTCGGGGAGCTTTGGGCAGATGGTCCAACACCACGTCCAACAGGTCGCCAGCGCCGCGACCGTGCAGGGCGGACACCTGATACGGCTCTCCGAGCCCGAGCGACCACAACATCGCCGTGTCCGACTCGGTGCGAGTGTCGTCGACCTTATTGGCCACGAGCATGACCGGCACGTTGCTTCGCTGCAGTACTCGCGCCGCAGCCTCCTCGACATCGGTGATCCCGACTTTCGCGTCCACGACGAGTGCGACGACATCTGCCGTCGCCATGGCAGTTTCGGCCTGCGAAGCGATCGCCGCGGCGCGGCCAGTCGCGTCCGGATCCCAACCGCCCGTGTCGACAACGCTGAAGCGGCGCCCGTTCCATAGGGCGTCGTACGCGATCCGGTCGCGCGTGACCCCGGGCATGTCTTCCACTACGGCTTGACGACGCCCGATAAGTCGGTTAACCAATGTGGATTTACCGACGTTGGGACGGCCAACGATGGCGACAACCGGAACCACCGCGTCGTCGTCGACGTCCGGTGCGTCCGCGAGCGCGCCAACGTGGTCGTAGGTCATGGGGTCTCCCTGTGAGCAATGAGTTCGTGCAGTGCAGTAAGCACCTGGTCCAGGTCCAGATGTGTCGTATCGACGACGATCGCGCCGGGCGCGGCGTCTAGGGGCCGCGTAGTCTGCGCGTCCGCGGTATCGCGGCGTTCGATGTCTTTCGCCGTGGCTTCGAGCTCCGCCCCCACTTGGGCGCTACGGCGGTGCGCCCGCGCGGTCGCGTCGGCGGTCAGGTAGACCTTCATGTCGGCGTCGGGGGCCACGACCTCACCGATGTCACGCCCCTCCACGACGATCCCATCGGATGCGTCGGCAATGATCTGGCGCTGCATCGCAATCAGGTGTTTGCGCACCTGCGGGACACTCGACACGACGGACACGTGCGACGTCACTTCGTCGCCGCGGATCTCGGCATCGACGTTGTTGCCGTCGAGCCGGGTGTAGCGATCGTTGGGTGTCGTGCCGAACTCGAGTTTCGCCGTTTCCACAACTTTGCTCATCGTCGGCTTATCGGCCATGCTGACTCCGGAACGCAACACGGCCAACGTGGCGGCGCGGTACATCGCCCCGGTGTCCAGGCATCCGGCCCCCAAGTCAGCGGCCAGCCTGCGGGTCACGCTCGACTTTCCTGAGCCTGACGGCCCATCAATCGCTATGACTCCCCGGAACGCATGCTTGCTCGACACGTCGGTTCTCCTCTTTCCGCCTCATGGGCCAACGGGGGCCGCCCTCAGGTGGCTTGGTGTGGTCCTGCCTTCGTCAATAATGCCTGGTGCACGGCACACGGAAGTTACGCAGGTATCTTTTTGTATCTGTTTGCGGCTCGATTAACGTATTGCGTCGGCGAATCAGGAATCGCCAACGATGCAGTGGGTTCGATACATCTATGAATCAACGCCACTGTTCAGCATACTGCTTCCCCACGGCGACGCCGATCACAGATCGGCGAGCTTGTACAGACCCCTGACTTCCGGATCGCGTAGCCGACGTATCGTGCCGGGCTTCAAGTTACCCAGACGCACGTCGCCGATCGCGGTGCGCACCAGTCGGTTGACGGGCAGACCAACTTCGGCCAGCAAACGCCGCACGACGTGCTTACG
>DXIM01000058.1 GCA_019112895.1 Candidatus Stackebrandtia faecavium | reverse complement strand
GACGTGAGCACGACGCCGGCGTTATAAAGCCAGAAGAACCAGCCGAATAGTTTCGGGCTTTGGGAAATAGTGAACACTTTTTCAAGCGCGAGCGCGATCAGCAAGACGATGAACCCGAGCGTGAGCAGGTGCGTGTGTGCCAGTCCCAGTTGAGTGAATTGGCCTTCGGGGAAGTTGTTGAGCTTGGTGAATTCGCGATAGAAAAGACCAGAAGCGACACCCAGTGCCATGTAGATGAATGAGGCGTTGAGCAGCTTATGCATGGTTCACGTTCCTTGTCTGACATGTGGCGCCCATTGGTGGCGTGGCTTGTGTGCGGTGAAAGCCCGGGTGATGCCCCTTCGGGAACAGCCTTCACGCGTGCAGCCGCCCACGCTTGATGGAGCTTTGTGGACGTTTATGGGCACAGGGTGTGCGTGCAGGTCAAGCTCGATTCGGCCGCCACTTCGTGCCGGGATGCGTCCATTGTGATTTCAGCAGCTTCGCGCGCCCCTGGTGGAGGACGCACAAACTGACGGGTGAAGCTTCCATGTCATCCAGTCAACCCGTTAACGCCGCCACGTTCATCGCGAGGGAGATTGAAATATGGATCAACCAAAAGTTTGATCCCGCCGCTGGTGTCCGACCGTTTAAATTGGCGCTTGACTACGGCCCAGCCTGGGGACGGTTTGACGAACGTGGGGAAGCTGGTGAGGTCTTGTTCATGTCGTGACAGTCGGCAACTGTTGCCGGTTTGGCGTCCAAGGTGCGCCGCTTCCATGGCCGTTGGTCGCGAACCGACGACGTCTCGGTCGACGTAGTCGGCGGATGCTTCGAGGCCGGCTCGTAGTATGCGATGCCGTCTGCGAAACGAGTCAGTCGAACGGGCCGCCTCAACGGTTCGATCTTCATGCCGATGGCGGACGCGATTTGCATCCATGTCGCTACTGGCAAGGTGAAGACTTGTGCCACGCGACTAAACCCTTTGGTCGTCGCGAAACCAGTCGTAGGTGCGCCGCAGACCCTCATTCAAGTCCACTCCGGGCTGCCAGCCGAGGCTTCGCAGTGGGGCTGAATCCAAGAGCAGACCGGGAGAACCATCGGGTTTATCGGTGTCGTAATCGAAGGCGCCATCGAAGCCGACAACGTCAGCGATTTGGGAGGCGAGGTCCGCGATGCTGATTTCGGAGCCGTAACCGATATTCAAAAGATCGTCGCTGTCGTATTTTTCAATCGCTGCCACGCATGCGCGAGCCATGTCAGCAACATATAGAAACTCGCGCAGGGGCTTGCCGCTGCCATAGATTGTGAATCGTGATGACCGGTCGCGCACTGCTTCGTGCATCCGCTTCATGAGCATGGGGATCACATGTGCACCCGGGGCCGAAAAATTATCGCCCGGACCGTAGAGATTGCAGGGCGCGACAGAAATATAGCGACGCCCGAATTGTTGCCGCAGCGCGCGTACATGCGCGACGCCGGCGGCTTTGCCGACAGCATATGCCTCAAGGCCAGGAGGAGGTGGTCCCTGAAGGAAAGCCCTCGCCGCGACAGGTTGTGGCGAGGATTGTGGATATATACGACTGGAGGCGATGTAAAGGCAACGTTCCACGTCGTGTTCGTGGCAGGAATCCAACACGTTCGTCTGCATGCGGAGGTTATCCGAGAGATTCCCGGAAGGGTTACCGGTATTGGCGAGTATCCCGCCGGAACGAGTTGCCGCATGCACCACGACTTGCGGCCGTAGCCTCCGAACGTATTGAAATACGGAGTCTCGCTCGAGAAGGTTGAGTTCCCGTGACGTTGGGCGCACAACTTGAAAGCCACCCTGGTGATGGAGTTCGGTGCTTATGGCGGAACCAACGAGGCCGGCGCCACCGGTTATGAGTACTTTGACGGAATCCAAGGGCACGGTAATCCTAAATTTTAATCATGCTGAGTGTGGCCGACCGAAGCATGAGCGCGTATCGGCTCAGCAGTCTTCGACGGACGGAAGGTATTTTCGTTCGGCCGCTTCACGGAATGACTGGGCATTTGCGTCGCGTTCGGACAGAATGGGCGTGTCGAAGTGCGGCCAAGAGATGCTGAGGTCGGCGTCGAACGGGTCGATTTCCACTTCGCTTCGAGGATCGAATGGCGTAGTGCACATATAGGACACGACGCTGGCCTCCTCCAAAGCCGCGAATCCATGGCCGATTCCCTCGGGAATGTAGATGGCATTGAGGAGCTCCGCGCTCAGGGTCGTGGATACGGTCTTGCCGAAAGTGCTTGAGCCAACCCGCAGATCGACGAGAACATCGAAAATCCTGCCTTTCGGGCAGTAGACGTACTTGCGTTGGCCGGGAGGCAGAGCGGTGAAATGTATACCGCGAATCGTGCCGTATTTCGATACCGAATGGTGTGTCTTTGCCACGGGGAACGGCTGGCCGATGACGGCCTCGAAGGTGTCGGCCTCAAACCAGATGGCGAAGTTGCCCCGATTGTCGGGGAACTGCAATGCGCTGAACTCTACGGGGCCGTCGATGCCCAATGTCCTGGTCTGCATGTCTAGAGGTTCTCCAGTACCTGGCGCCGTCATGATTCCACGAAACTACCATGGCACGAGAACGTGTTCGTCGAGCAGCGGTTCGGCCTTGCCGGAGAGCCGCGCCTGATGTTCGAAGGTTCAAACTCGGCCCGCCGTGGGGTGGACAGAAACGGCACCAGGCGTGGACCTGGTCTGGTCCGGCTGGCGCCGTTCATGCCGGGAACTTCTGACGCGGGTTTTACGCCACGTAGCGGTACAGCTTTACGCCGCCGACAACGTCACCGGCGCTCAGCCAGATGGACTGTCTCGCAGAGTTCGAAGGGTCGGCGATGAGGAATTCGGCGCCACCGTCGCGGTAACCGACGATCGGGGCGTAGTGGCCGGCCGGGAATTCGGCGTCGGCAATGCGGGTGACATTCAGGACCACCGTGTAGCCGCCGTCCACGTTGTATATGACGTCTTCGGTGAGTTTTTGGGTCAGTTCCGCGTCACTCGACCATTGCTTGACCTTGTATCCCGCGCCGCCGGTGTAGTCGTTCAACACGTCGCGCAGGTTTGCGATGTTGGGAAGTCCGACATCGGGCGTCACGCCCATGTAGGACGCGAGTTCCGATTGATCGACCGAAATGTCGCGCGCCGACAGCGAGATTTGCGCTGACGCAGCCGAACACCAGTAACTGGTCTCCTGGACGCGATACGTGTGCGGAACGGTCTTTTCAGCCTTCGGCTTCACGCCGGTGTTCGTGTCGGCGTAAGCCGAGGAGGCGGTCGCGTAACTCGCGGTACCGGTCAGGCCGACAATGGCCGCGGCCAAAATGCCGCGCCGAGTCGCTTTTCGCATGGGAGCTCACTTTCGTTGCCGGGGGGCGATAACCGCGCGACCCACTCGGACCGCATACATTGGCAGTTATCGATTGAGCTATGTCATCAAACCGTGAACGGCGACGAAACGCAAGGGCGAAGAACTTGGGCCTCACCGGGTAATGGCTTAACGGGTGACATGGCCGATATGCGTGCGGAAGGTCATGCGTAGCCACACCGCACGCATATCGCGTTTCACTGCGGATCCTGGATCTCGTGCAGTTTCTTGGTCAGACGTTGGGCCGCGGCGCTACCGCCATTATGTGTAGCCTCCAATTGCTCCAAAGCGATCGACCACAGGTTCTTCGCCTGCTTTGCAAATCCCTTGGCCCCGAAAGCATCGCCGCAGTCCTCGTAGACGCCCGGAACGTGACCGATACTGCCGACCGCGTCGAAAGCCGCGACGACATCCGGGAGTCGAGCTTCGACCACCGAAACTTCTCCTTCGAACGCGGAGATCAACGTCAACGCTGCCAGCACGTGCGCGGCGTGAAGCTGAGGCTGGTCACCGGCGGCGAAGAACTCGAGCGCAAGGTCCAACTCCTCACGCCCCTGGTCGTATTCACCTTGTGCCACAAGAGATTCGCCGATGAGCCGGTGCTGCAGGGCCGCGCCCCGCGCAAGCCCCAGCTTCTCGTTGATGGCCAAAGCTTTCCTGAAATTCTCGATCGCGGACTGATAATCGCCGCGTTCCTTGTACACAACGCCCTGGAACTCGATCGCGGAGGCAGCCAAACGGGAATGGTCGGCTTCGTGCGCCAGCTCAGCGGCCTTGCTGGCCTGCACCGAAGCCGCATCGAGGTCGCCGAGTTGAATGAACAAATGCACCGATTGCGCACACATGCGCGATTCGGCGGCCCGGTTACCGTCTTCGACGGCGGCGGCGATCGCCAGCGGCGAGGTCTCCTGCCACCGATCCGTCAACGGGCAGGTCTGGTACACGACCCACCCGGCTGATTCCTCCAGGCCCCACACATATCGGTACAGCTGCACATCGTATGCACGTTGTTGCAGCTTGACGATCGCGCGATGCTCGGCGAGCAGCCACGCGGAGGCCTCTGCGGACGTCTGTGGGCGATACAACCACGGCGACCAGGTTTCGATGGAGAACAAACGCAGGCGGTTCTTGCCCATGACCAGTTCGTCGCATACCCGCGCCGAGGACAGATACCAGTGGAGAATCCTGCCAAGGGCTTCGGTGTTGGAATCGGGTTTCCTAGCGGAGAACGATTCGCCGAGGTGCCAACGGCCTTCCCCGACGGCACGGATCAGTTGAGCGTGCGCCAACTGGCGCAGGTCATCGGCGGCGTCGGCGCCAAGAAGCCAACTCGCCAATGGCGTCGAGAAGTCGCCCGTGGGATGCTGCGACAGGTCTTCGAGGAGCTTGAGCTGGTGAGGTTTGAGGTCGTTCAGCGAGTGGTTCACGATCGCGCCTTCCGTGGGTGCAGTGACGACACCGAAGCCCGTGCCGGGCAGGCTGAGATCCCCGTTGTCCAGGAGGAGCTCGCGGTAGATCTCGGCCAATGCTTTGTCGGGCTTCGCCCCGATCGAGGCCCCGATCAAACGTGCGTGCGACGGTCTGCCGTTACACAGTTCCGCTATCCGTTTAGCACTGTCAGGATCGGATTCTATCCGTGGTGAACCGCAAAATGCCTGGATAAGCTCCAGGCAATCGTCATCGCTGAGCCGTTCTACGCTGACGGGGCTTGCACCCATCGCCCTCAACTCAAGCTCGTTCTGTTGCGCTATCGCCACGACCATCGTGTTCTTACCGTTGGGCCACAACCGGTCCAAAACCGCGGGGACCGTCAGGTTGTCCAGGACGACAAGCAGCTTCATTGACGACGTCAGCGAACGCCAGCGGGCGGTCAAGCCGTAGGTGTCGTTCGGCCATTGGCTGTCGTCGTCGCCCAGCCTCTCCAAGAGCCTGCACAAGGTGTCGTGGGTGCTGGTTATGGAGTCGGCGGCGGAGCCTTCCATGTCGAGCACGATGGACCCGTCGGGGAAGAATTCATTTTCCAAAGGGGCCGCGAATTTGCTCGGCAGCGCCGTTTTCCCTACACCGGCACCGCCGTTGATGGCGACAACGACCGGCCCCTCTCCTCGATGGGCCATCTCGGCGTGCGACTTCAAATCCGTGAGTAGATCGTCGCGATCGACCCATGGTCGGGGCTCGCGATGCAGTTCGCGAGGAATTATGCGCTCCGCCTTTGGTGAATGGAAGTAATTCATTATGCCAACATGACCGAACTGGTTGATGGTGCTTCGGTTGGCGCTCTTGACGATGTTGTGGTGGCCCAAACCCGACGAAGAGCCGTGCTCTGTGGTTGAGGGGCGGGATTCGCCCATGTGTCTCCTCCCGTAAAGAGTTCGTTCGACTATGGTGCCAGGTGATCGGGTTTGGTCACATACCGCAAGGGATCCGACTATGCGGTGCATCGTCACGCGGGCTGTTCAAGGTGGAACTGTCCAGATCGTGAGGTGTAACGGTCCACGGACGAGGCAGCCAGCTTGGTCCCCAGGCGGATTAGCGGCCATTCGGGCATTCGAAGACGTCAATAGACCCTAATGTGCAACGCGGAACGTGTGGCCTCAGGCGGCGACATTACGGTGAACCGGTGTCACTCCGCAGCTGGAACCGTTGTACTTGATTACCGGCACGGTACCGTATGGTCCCGGCCTTGTTGCCTTTCAACAGTTCCGTGTGCACAACAGCGGCCACAGTGGCCAAGTGGTGTGTCGGGGCCGGTGCAGCGATATATGTGTCTCCGTCGCGCATCCGGATATGGATTTCAGTATCGGTGAGTTTCGCGGCGGTCAGGCGCAGGCCGGGCAACTCCGAAAACACCTCTTTGGACCACGCGTCGGCTTCCATGCGGTCGAGTGTGGATTCGGTCCAGACCATCGCGCTCGCCGCGCAACGGCGGCGATGGCTGGTCTCCACAGAGTCTACGACGAAAACCCGAATGGCGTAGCTCGACTCTTGTGGGTGTGTCATATCGCTCGCCGGGAACCGTTCCACTACAAGCTCTTCGGACGCATCGTTTATGTAGACATTGTGCGCCGGGTTCGCAACTGTGTCGACAATGGGTAGCGGTACAGGAGTCAGGTGAGCGGGATCAAACGACTGTGTCAGTCCAAGCAGCTCGTACATGAGTGCGCGCAGATTCTCCGACGCGGAAGCGCTTTGAGTCAAAGCCTGGTCCGTAATCGACGAATAGTCCGGAGCGGGCCGCGAGGTGAGAAGACGCAACTGCGAAGCCATATTCGCCGCATCGGCGATCCGCGGTGCGGCACCCATCAACGCCGCTGCGGGGGAATCCGCGGGAGTCTCGGAATCGCTGTCGCCGACGAACACGATCGGCTTGCCGATCGCGGCTGCATAAAAGCCCACCGAGCCGTGATCGGATATCACGCAGTCGGATGCCACCAGGCCCGCGCGCCAGCCTTCGTGAGGCGGGATCAGCATGAGTCCGGCACGAAGCGCGGGACCCGCCCAGCCGGCGATGTTCGCGTGACCGTGGCGTTGCCAGCTGTTCGGATGCCATGCCGCGATGACTCTGAACTCGTCGCTGGGCAGATGGCTCAACAATTCCGCGGCCAGATCGTGTCGACGGGCGAGCAAGGCATCTGGCCCCCATGTTGACGACAGGAAGATCAAGCGTTGAGACGGGTCGATCCCCAAGTGCCGACGATAACGGAAACGTTGAGAACGGCTGCGCTGCAACCGCTCCAGGCAGACGTCGCCGGTGACCGTGGCGCGCGGTGCCATGCTCGGAACTTGCACCGAAAGGCGCCGGCGCTGCTCCTCGCCTCCCAACGCGATCCGAGTGGGTATGGGACGGCCATCGTCGGTGAGCAATTGCTGTGGGGAAAGTCCCGAGACCGTTTCGTCGATGCCGTCCTCGGTTACACGGTATTTGTGGTGGCCCGCCCCGTGCGACATGGTCAAAAGCGGGGTGGGCAACGGCGACAGATTGTTGGCGCTGGCAGAAACCGTGAGATCGAAACGGTCGGGGTGATCGATCACGTACTCCCATTCCAGAACCGGGAGTTTGTGCGCCTCGAGGAAATTCTGCAAGCCTTCGCCAAAATGGGACGTGGCATCAACGGTGAAGACCGCTTGGACGCGGGAATCCTCCCAGATGAGCGGGAGCACGTCATAGATCAGCCGCGAGGTCGCCTGCATGGTGCGGGCGACGAAAAGGACCGTGCGCCTTGTCGGGACCGTGGACCAGCGGTTGCTGG
>DXIM01000057.1 GCA_019112895.1 Candidatus Stackebrandtia faecavium | reverse complement strand
AGCGGATCAACAGGAAGCCCAGCAGGATCAGCACCGAGGTGGTGATGTCGAACAGCGCGAAGAACAGGGCCGACACCAGCGCGAGGAAGCCCGAGCCGACCCGGTCCCAGCCGTCCGCACCGCTGACATTGTGGTAGGCCTCCGGGTCCTCTTTCTCCAGCACCGTCATGACCTTGCGCCACTGGTCCTGTTTGCGATCGACCATGCGCTTACGGTCTTCTTGCTGGTCCTTGGCATCAGCCTTGCGCAGGTCGTCGATCTCGCTCCACGTGAATGCCTGGGCGTCGTAGAGCGCGGGCCCGAACTTATAGGCCGAGTTCTTCTCCTTCGCGTCGGCCTCCTGGCCGAAAACCGAACGCACCCAGTTCTTATAGATGATCTCGTCGGTGGCCATATCGGAGGCGCGCAGCGCCGGCGGACGGGTGTCGTCGCAGCCCGAGCCGCAATTCGCCTTCGGGGGGCCGACCGCGTTTTGCACCACGTCGAGCGAACCCGTCAACGCCTCATCGGCATAGTTGGCGGCCTTCGTCGGATACGAGGCCACGGCCGTGACCACCACCAGCACCAGCACCGCCCACGCGGCCGTCGTGATCGCCGACGACATATCGGCCTGCCGCGAACGCCACAGCAGATAAACGCCCACGATCCCGACTGTGACCACGCCGAAAACGCTGAAGACCTTCTCGTAGATGGCCGACGACGCCTTCTCCACGAAGTTGTCCGCCCAACCCCACATGCCGTCCGGATTCCACGCGGCCTGGCGCAGGCCGTTCGACGCGCCGACGATGCCCGTCGACAGCGTGAACTCGAGGTTCGCGAGGTCGTTGCCGGTCTCCGCGCCCGAAGGGATCGGGCCGTCACACTCCACGCCGTACAGGTTCAGGTCGTAACCGGCGTAGCCGTACTTCGTGTACTGGCCGCGCACGTCGCTGCTTTTCGGCAGATCCGGTTCGGCGAACCAGCCCGCCATGCCCGAATCCGGGGAGCTCGGAACCGGCGGCTCCTTGCAGGTCTCGCCCTTGGCTTTCGGCAACTTCTTTACACAGGACTTATAGCTGTTGTGCCACTGCTTGGCGGAACAGCCCGACTTATCGGCCTTATCCGCCATGGCGGTACTCGGGTTCATGAACAAGACAGCGCCCCCGACGATCGCCACCACCGCGAGCTTCGCCAACAGCCGAACCACCTGGCCCGGTCCGCGGCGGAAGCGCGCAACAGTGCGCGAAGACGCGCGATCGGTGGATGCAAGCGAAGGGGTAGTCATGATGTCGTTAATCCCATCTGGCTTCCAGTCGGTCCCGCATTGGGCGTGGTCACATTCGATGCGCGTTCCGCCGCCTGCCGGCCACCCGGGGTCGTGTCCAAGTACTCCAGCAGCTTCGGAATGTAGGAGACATCGGCCCGGACACGCTGCACGCGTCCGTCTACATCGCGCATGATGAACTCTCGGTAAGGCAGCCGCGACGAACCGCTGATATCGGTCTCCGACAGCGACGCCAACGTCTGCTCGTAGCCGACGTCCCGCGGAACCCGCAGCATCCGCAGCGCCTCGGCCGCGATGTCCGGGTCCTCGGCGATGCGGCCGACGAACACACTCGACACGAGGTTTTGGACGTCCAAGCCCAAAATGTCGGTCGGGTTCTGGGACGCCACGAGCGCCGCCAAGTTCCATTTACGAGAGTCACGTGCCATGCGTACCAGGAAAGAACGGCCCGAACGCCAACCTTCCATAAAGTGAGCCTCGTCCAGTCCCACCATCTTGCGGCGGTTGATGTCGCCGCCGTAGGAACGCCGGACAGCCAGCCGGTGCGCGGTGTGCAGCATCGGCACTGCCAGCGACTCCTCGGCCGACCAGTACTCGCGCTCGATGTTGAGGTCCGGCAGCCGTAGGCCCGCCATCGTGATGACCGTCAGGATCGAGTCGTCGGTGAGCATGTCGCCCGGGGGAGAACCGAAGAACAGACGCGCCAACGGCATTTCCGCGGTGTCCAGCAACAGCGCGGCCAGCTCCGAAGCGTCATGGTCCTGCCCCTGCAGGCACTTCACGATGTCATCCAGTGTGGATGTTTCTTCGGCGGGGACCTGACGGGCGGCGTGACGCAGCAGCCGTGCCGTGTTCGCCTCCCTCGCCACCTGCGGCGGGACCAGCATCGAACAGATGTCCTGCACCAGCATGCGGCGTTCCGCGCGGGCGTTCGACAAGGCGATCTCGAACTCGCGGTCGCTTTCCGGCGAATTATCCCAGTGCTCGCGTTTCGGCGTCGGAATCAACGCGTACGGCGCGAGCGTGCCCGGTTCCGAACCCGTCAAGTTCAGAACTTTCGAGTACGGCTTCAGTTCCGGCATCTCGCACAGGCGCGCCAACGGGCCCGACGGGTCCAGCAGCGTCACCTGGACGCCGCGACGGGCCGCCAAATAACCCAGCGAACCCATCAACGTCGACTTACCACCGCCGGGCTCGGCCACGAACACGGCCAGACCGGAACGTTCCCGCACCTCCATCGGGAAATGCAGGTCGAAGAACACGGGACGTCGCGACGTGCCCGCCGTGCGGCCGATCAGGTCGCCGCGGCGGTCACCGACAGTCGAAGCGGCCTGCGGCACGGCCGCGGCGAACAGCCGTACCGGCATACGCCGCAAGTAGCCGGTGTTCGCGACCGGCTCACCCGGGATGTATTCGCGTGCAAGCCAATCCTGGTTCTTCGGGTGCTGCAGCGAGACCCGCAGGTCGCGGTTGTACAGCTGGATGATCTTGCGCGCCCGCTCCAGGCATTCCTCGCGAGTGTCGGCCGCGACCGCGAGCCGGTGCCAGCCGTGCACACGCGCGGCGTCGGTCGCCATGCCGGTCGTCATCTCGTCGCCGACGACCAGCGCACGTTTCGCCAGACGCTCGAGTTCGGGCGGGGCGTCCATGGAGTGCTCGTCGTAGTCGTGCTGCTGCGAGCGGATCATCCGAAGACGGTGTTCCAGGTTCCGGAACGCCTCACCTGGTCCGAGAACGTCCAAACGGGACGAGATCTCCATGGGCCAGGGTGCGCGCTCGTGGAAATGCAGCCACGGCTCGTGCCGTTCCGGGATCTCCAGGTCCTCCATGCGACCGACCGTCATGACCGCAACATGCCGTTCCTCGCCCGTCAGCCGGTTCACCAGCTTCACGGTCGAGCCGTATGGCGTGCGGTAACGCTCAATGTGCTCGGTCAGCGCGAGGATGTCGCCCGGCTCCCAGACGCCGTTAGCGACCGGCGACAACAAGTCTGGCGGATCCATGCCCAACGCGACACTGCGGAAGATCAACCACTCGAGCTCGTGACTGGTGGCGCGGCGAGCCCGGACACCGTACGCGTTCAACACTTCATCGAACTGTTCCGTCGCGCGCGCGATCCGGTCCCGCTCCGAGACCTTCGTGCCGCGGTGGAACAGGTGCCCGAACTTCTCGCCGAGCGTGTCGAACAAGGTGCGGCGCGAAAAACTGATGCCCAGATAGGTCTCGCCCTCAGCCAGCCTCACCTGGTGCAGGTGCTGCTGAGCGTTGACGAGATGGTCGCCCCACGACAAAGCGCCCGGAACGTTCGGCAACGGGTTCGGCGTGTTCTCGTCGACCGTGCGGGCCCACTGGTCCGCCGCGAACGGGCGGGTCGTGCGCCGCAAGTGCAGGCGATAACCCGCCATACCCGAGTACTGCTCGGCGATCGCCGAAATCAACGCTTCGCGTTCAGCGTCCGGACGAAACGCCCAGCGCACCTCCGGAAGCCGGTACCAGGCGGTGACCGAGGTCGGCGTGAACGTGGCATGGCCCGCGATCTCGGTGATCGCGAGCTCCTGGCCCGCCGGACGGTCCTTCACCTTCGGTGGTTTCGGGAGCCGATACGGCCGCTTGGCCAGGCGCGCGGCCTTCTTAGCTTCCTTCGTGGACTGTCCGGGTGTCGGCGTGTTCGTTTGCGACTTCGCGCGCTTCTTCTTATCGGACTTGGAGTCGTGGCCGTGCGCGCCCGTGCGGGACGGCGGTCCCGAAGGCTGCTGCGTCGGAGGCCCAGACAGCGGCGGACCCGAAGGCTGCTGCGCCGGAGGGGCCGACACCGCCAGGTAAGGATCGCGCGGTATCGCCGATTGCTGCCCTGTGGGTGGGCCCGAGGCGGGCGGTGCCGATGCGGGTGGCACGGCGGGTTGTTGGCCGGTGGGTGGTCCGGCTGGTGGTGGTTGGCCGCGGCTGGACAGTCGCGGGTCGACGGCCGGTTGCTGCCCTGTGGGTGGGCCCGACGCGGGTGGTGCTGCTGGTGGTGTGCGTGGTCCGGCCGGTGGCCGCGGCGGTTGCGGCGGCGTGGCGGGTTGTTGGCCGGTGGGTGGTCCGGCTGGTGGTGGTTGGCCGCGGCTGGACAGTCGCGGGTCGACGGCCGGTTGCTGC
>DXIM01000056.1 GCA_019112895.1 Candidatus Stackebrandtia faecavium | reverse complement strand
TCGTCACCCCGTTGACGGTGCGTCTGGAACCGGGCGACCGGCTGCTGCTGTACACGGACGGCTTGACGGAGGCGCGGCGCGACGGTGTCTTCTTTCCCGTCGAGGAGCGGGTGTGGGGCCTCGTCGGGCATGGTTCGATCGTCGACGGCTTGGCTTCGCTCGAAAGCGCCCTTCGGGCGTGGGTTGGCGGCCCTCTCAGCGATGACATCGCGCTCATGCTGGTGGAATACATCGGTTCCGATTCCGATGAGGCGACGAGCTGGAGCACCGACGGCGACGCGAACACCCAGCGGGCTGCCCAGAACAAATAAAACGGCGGCGGACCGTTGCGGCCCACCGCCGTCATCCCACCTACGGATGAACGTTCATGCTCTAGTGATCATTCGACAAGTTCCGGTTGCGCTTCCACGGTTTCGTCGTTGTCGAATGAGGCGTCGTTACGGCTGCTTCCGATCCGGTGCCGCCCCACATATGTGCGTCGCATCGAGCTCCAGGTCACCCAAAGCTTGGCCAACATTCGCGATCGCCTCCACCCTTGTCGCCCTTGCTGTGCAGGCATATTTATACGCCGACGGTATGACATTTTCGTTAACCCGAAATCCCGGCTTTGTGCACAGTCACTGACTACAACGAACCAGTCACAAAAAGGTGATGGATGTCAATCTATGGGCTGGTAATGGCTCTGGGCGGCAACAACTTGGGGTGGCGACTTGCCGAAGTTACCAGTGGGTAATACTCTGGTTGTTACTGAGCAGTAGGAGGCTGGACATGACCCACTACAAGAGCAATCTGCGTGACCTTGAGTTCAACCTTTTCGAGGTCTTCAATACCGAGGCCGCGTTGGGTCATGAACTTTACGCAGATATCGACAAAGACACCGCCAAAGACATCCTCAGCGAAGTCGCCCGCATCGCCGAAAACGATCTCGCGGAGCCGTTCAGCGAGGCCGACCGCAACCCGCCCGTCTTCGACCCGGCCACCAATAGCGTCACCATGCCCGAATCCTTCAAGCGGGCCTACAACACCATGATGGACGCCGAATACTGGCGCCTCGACCTCCCGCCCGAACTCGACGGCACCAACGCGCCCCGCAGTCTGTGGTGGGCGCTCGGCGACATCGTCCTCGGAGCCAACCCGGCCCTATGGATGTACGCCGCTGGCCCCAGCTTCGCCGGCACGCTCGGCGTCGAAGGCACGGCCGAACAAAAAGAATGGGCGAAGCTGTTCGTCGAGAAAAAATGGGGCGCCACGATGGTGCTGACCGAACCCGACGCCGGTTCCGACGTCGGCGCCGGACGCACGAAGGCTTACCTGCAACCGGACGGGTCCTGGCACCTCGAAGGTGTGAAACGGTTCATCACGTCTGGTGAACACGACATGTCCGACAACATCATCCACTACGTTCTGGCGCGCCCAGTTGGAGTCGAAGGCGTCGGCGGCCCCGGCACCAAGGGACTCAGCCTGTTCGTCGTACCGAAATATCACTTCGACGCGGAAACCGGCGAGCTCGGCGAACGCAACGGCGTCTATGCCACCGGCGTCGAACACAAGATGGGCCTGAAGGCCTCCACCACGTGCGAAATGACCTTCGGGGATAAGGAACCGGCCAAAGGCTGGCTCATGGGCGAAAAGCACGACGGCATTCGCCAAATGTTCCTGATCATCGAATACGCCCGGATGATGGTCGGCACGAAAGCGATCGCGACGCTGTCGACCGGCTACCTCAACGCACTCGAATACGCCAAGTCTCGTGTTCAGGGCGCCGACCTGCTCCAGTCGACAGACAAAACCGCGCCGCGCGTCGCCATCACCCAGCATCCCGATGTCCGGCGTTCGCTGCTGATGCAAAAGTCCTACACCGAAGGGCTGCGAGCGCTCGTGAGCTACACCGCCACGTGGCAGGACAAGATCCGTATGGCCGAGTACGACGGCGACACAGAAGCCGCCAAGCTCGCCACCAGAGTCAACGACCTGCTGCTGCCGCTCATCAAGGGCTGCGGCTCCGAACGCGCATACGAGCTTTTGGGTTCCGAATCGCTGCAGACATTCGGCGGTTCCGGCTTCCTTCAGGATTACCCGATCGAGCAATACGTGCGGGACTCGAAGATCGACACCCTGTACGAAGGCACCACCGCGATCCAAAGCCTCGACCTGATCTTCCGCAAGATCGTCAAGGACGGCGGGGTCGCGCTCGGCACCGTCGCCGGCGAGATCGGCGATTGGTTGGCGGCCAACGACGGCAACGACGAACTGAAGAACGTCCGCGCCAGCCTCGCCGAAGGACTCGAGAACGCGCAGGCGATGCTGGGTTCGCTCGGCACGGCGCTAGGCGCATCGCAGCAGGGCTCGCCGCGGGAGCTGTACAAAGTCGGCCTGCATTCACGGCGACTGCTTCTGGCCATGGGTGACGTCGTCATCGGTTGGTTGCTTGGACGGCAAGCCGAGATCGCACAGGCCCGCCTCGATGAGGGTGTCGAAGGCAGCGATAAGGACTTCTACACCGGCAAGGTGGCGATCGCGAAGTTCTTCGCTTCCGAAGTCCTGCCACGGTTGGTATCCGACCGCAAGATCGTCGAATCCGCCGACCTCTCGGCCATGGACATACCCGAAGAAGCCTTCTAGAGGATTCCTTCCGTCACACGGACGCCCCGCAAGCCCCCGGTTCCTTGCGAGGCGTTCGCGTTTCCCGACACAACAAGCCAGGCACAAAGAATCGCCGGCAAGATCTCAGGGATCTTGCCGGCGATTCTTTGTGCCTGAAACGCTAGGCGGCCGTCAGCACGTACCGGTCATCGCGCACGGCGGTCTGTTCACCCTTATGACAGGCAGCCACGCCGTATCGGTTACCGGACGTACTATTCGCCGCCGGCTCGCCGGACCTCTGCGTACAGATCGGGTCTTCGGGGTCGCAGGAAGGGTTGCCGGGGTCATCGGACGGGTCACCCGGATTGTCGGTGCAGCCCGGCGCGTTCGGATTCTCCAGGCAACTTTGGACATCGCCCGGCTGGCAAGGCTTCGGCT
>DXIM01000009.1 GCA_019112895.1 Candidatus Stackebrandtia faecavium | reverse complement strand
TCGGCGCCGTCCAGAGCCGCTGCTACCTCGCTAACGCTGGACTTTTCGAGGTCGCACACCACCGGTTGCGCGCCGACATCACGAAGTGCATCGGCATGATCTGGATTGCGAATGAGACCAATGGCTTCGTGCCCGCTCAGCGACAACAGATGTTGCAGGCGAAGCGCGATTTTTCCATGTCCTCCGGCAATGACAATACGCATGGTGATGAGGGTAACCAGCCGCGTGCGTCCATGGCGTCGGTTCAACCCGATACACAAAGCCATCGCAGCTGTCAACCGCGATGGCGTATGCGTTGTCCGTAGGTGTCGGTCAGCTGAACAGGACGCTCAAGCTTTCCCGTTCATGGATTCGGCGGATCGCCTCCGCGAACAACGGAGCCATACCGACCGTTTTGACTCGGGGAGAAAACGTCACCGGTTGGTTTTCGACAGAGTCGGTGACCCACAGCGTCTCGATCGCGGAATCGTCCAGACGCTGCATCGCTTTGCCAGTGAACACGCCGTGCGTCACGGCCGCGCGTACCGACCGGGCGCCCTTTTCGATCAAGGTGTCGGCCACCTCAGCCAACGTGCCCATCGTGATCGTGAAGTCGTCGACGATGACCGCGTTATAGCCGGCGACGTCACCGATCAGATCGGCAACCCGTGCGTTCTCTGAATGATCGATGCGTTCCTTATCGGCGATCGCCAGGGGAGCCGAAAGCCGGGTTGCGTACTGCTTCGCTTTCTTCGCGAAGCCCGCGTCCGGAGACACGATGACGGGGTTTTCCAGGTTTTCGGCGGCGATCGTGTCCGTCAACGCCGGCATGGCGTACAGGTCGTCGACCGGAACACCGAAGAAGCCCTGGATCTGGGGTGCATGCAGGTCGAGGGTGACGACCCGGTCCGCGCCCGCCGCCTCCAACGACTGCGCACAGACCCGCGCGCGGATCGATACGCGAGGTTCGTCCTTCTTATCGCCCTTGGCGTAGCTGAAGTAGGGGATAAGGACCGTGACCGACTGCGCCGAAGCCCGTTTGAGCGCGTCGACCCAAAACAGCAATTCCATGAAATGGTCATTGGCCGGGAAAACGGTCGACTGGACCAGGTATACGTGTCGGCCCCGTACGTTTTGGCCGACTTTGACGAAGAGGTTGCCGTCAGAAAACTGATGCACCCCGCCTTCGCCGACCGATACACCGAGGATGTTGCAGATGTTTTCTGTCAGCACTGGTGACGCCGAGCCACCAATGACCACCAATTCGTCGTCGCCCATGCCTGTCCTTAGCGATAGATGCCGGCGAGAAACCGGCTTGATCCTCTCATGTCAAATTTTGGATTACATTCGCCCAGACGACAGTTAACAACTACCCGTACGGGCGATGCCGATCCAGCATTCGGGAACGAATTGCCAGTACAAACACCGTGATGGCATACTTTCGCCGTGACCTTCTCGCTCATGATTAGCGACGGGCGCGCGGCAATTTTGCAGTAGTGACAGCTCTCACGCCGACGCGCCAAACCTTCCGTGCTTGCACGGAAGGTTTTTTGTTTGTCACGACGCGTACGGCTAAGCGGGATGTCGCCGGAACCTCTGGAGCACAGGTGACCACACACGCACGCGAACTACATGTGTATGACGCGACCCTGACGGCGGGAGCCGAACACGCGGACGTTAGTTTCTCGATCGCCGACAAGCTGACGATCGCCAAATATCTCGACGATCTCGGCGTCGAGTACATCGAGGGCGGCTATCCCGGTGCGCTCGGTGCCGACCGGAACTTCTTCGCGCGCGCGGCGGACGAACTGCGCCTGAAACACGCCGGCCTCGTGGCGGGCGGAGTTCCGCGCGCGACCGGAGTCGCGGTCAGCGAAGACCCGCAGGTGAATGCCCTAGTCGATTCCCACGTATCGGCGTGGAGTCTGACCGTTTCAGCCGATCCCCGTCATGTTTCACACGTGCACGACAATCTCGCGGCGTTGGCCGAAACCGTGGCCTACGGCGTCGATCTGGGTAAACGCGTGTTCGTGGAATGCGCGCATTTCTTCGACGCCATCCGCTTCGATGCCGCCTACGCGGTGGACACCGTCAGGGCCGCCTTCGACGCCGGGGCCGACGTCGTCGTACTCAACGACACTAACGGTGGTGCGCTACCCAGCGATATCGACGCGGTGTTCGCGCGGGTGCGGAAGCTTCTCGGACACGATCGCCGGCTCGGTGTGGCCTGCCGCAACGATTCCGGCTGTGCGGTCGCCAACACCGTCACCGCGATCCAGGCCGGTGCCGTGCATGTACGGACGACGGCGAACGGTTACGGCGAACGGCTCGGCAACGCCGATCTGTTCACAGTGGTGGGCAATGTCCACTGCAAGCTCGGCCTGGACGTGCTGGCGACCGGAGGTGTGGAGAAACTGACGTCGGTGTCCGCGGCGATCGCGGAGACCGCGAATCTGGCGCCGAATCCGCTACAGCCGTATGTCGGTCTGGACGCCTTCGCGCACAAGAGCGGTCCCGCGCCGAGCGTCGACCAGTCGGACCCGGCGCTGCGTAATCACGTTGACCCCGGCCTGGTCGGCAATAATGCGCGCGTGCTGGTCGGCGAGATGACCGGCAAAACCAACGTCGCGTTGAAGGCCCGTGAACTCGGTGTCGATCTATCGAAACGGCCCGACGCTTGGCAGCGGGTGACCGAGCGCGTGAAGAACCTTCAGGACCGGGGATGGTCCTTCGAGGCCGCCGATGCGTCGTTCGAGCTCCTCGTGCGCGACGAGATGGCCACCGGATTGAGCCGCAAATTCGTCCTCGACAGTTACCGCGTCATCGTCGAGCACCGCACCGACGCGACAGTGGCCAGCGAAGCGACCGTGAAGCTGCGCGTCGACGGCGAGCGCGTCATCACGACAGCCGAAGGTAACGGCCCCGTGCATGCTCTCGACAACGCCCTGCGAAAAGCGTTGAAGGAGCACTACCCGCAGCTGGATGCGGTCGCGCTGTCGGACTACAAGGTGCGAATCCTGAGCGGAAGCAAAGGCACCGACGCCGCGACACGTGTGCTGGTGGAAACCACCGACGGGCGAAACGAATGGACGACAGTGGGAGTGGACGACAATGTGGTCGAGGCGAGCTGGAATGCGTTGGCGCAGTCGCTGACTTACCGACTTAGCGTCGCCAGCGCCCAGTCTTCGGGCACTGCCTTGCGCGCACAACGTGACACAACCGATATCGTGGAAACGTGAGTGGATATGGGTCAGCACGAGTCCGAAGCTCCCCAGCGCCGGCTGCCAAATCGGGGCGCGCGAAGGAGCGGCTGATAGCCGGACTGATAGCGGGAGCGGTCGCACAACTTGTGGTCGCGTTCATCCTGGGCTTGCTGCTGGCCGGAGGCTTCTCGCTGTCCGTGCGAGTAATGTCCACACTGATTTCGAGTGTGGTCGCGACGCCGGCGTTGTTGTCGCTCGGCTTCGCCTGCATGCTGAAGAAAGACTCCCGCCCATTCGGGGGCGGCATGGTCGGCGGCGCGCTCGGATCCACGTTGTTGCTCCTGGTCCTGTTCCTCATCACTTGAGGCCCTGCAGTTAGAGGCAGCGCCGTCAAATAGGCTCCATGCTGTTGTCGTAACGAGGGGAGTTTTTGACGTGCGGATTGCGCGCTTTGCACACGGCCAGGGCATGTCGTTCGGGGTGATCGAAGGCGAAGGCACTGGTGCCACGGTCACCGAAATATCGGGGCACCCGTTCGGGCAGATCTCGACCACGGAACAGCGCTGGGCATTGGACGACGTACGTCTCATGTCTCCGATGCTGCCGTCGAAGGTCGTGTGCGTCGGCCGTAACTATGTGGCGCATGCGCAAGAGCACAACACGGATGTGCCGTCCGAACCCTTGTTGTTTTTGAAACCGTCGACGTCCGTGATCGGTCCCAACGACGAAATCCGGCTGCCACCCCAGTCGAAGCAGGTTGAGCATGAAGCCGAGTTGGCAATCGTCATCGGTATGCCCGGAGCCAGAAGGGTCACCGATCGCGCCGAAGCCGAAGACGCGATCTTCGGGTACACCTGCGCTAAC
This sequence comes from Candidatus Stackebrandtia faecavium, assembly GCA_019112895.1. GTDB lineage: Bacteria > Actinomycetota > Actinomycetes > Mycobacteriales > Micromonosporaceae > Stackebrandtia > Stackebrandtia faecavium. The sequence continues at coordinate 8,421 of DXIM01000009.1, read as the reverse complement.
GACATCACTGCACGAGACCTCCAGGAATCCGACGGCCAGTGGACCCGAGCCAAAGGTTTCGACTCCTTCTGCCCCCTGGGGCCGTGGATCGACACCGACGTCGACCCCAGCGACGTCGAAATCCGCTGCGAGGTCAACGATTCGGTGCGACAGTTGGGCCGTACGAAAGACATGGTTTTCAGCCCGGCCGCGATCGTTTCCTATGTCTCTCACGTTATGACTTTGTTGCCGGGTGACGTGGTGCTGACCGGCACCCCCGAAGGGGTCGAGCCCCTGAACCCCGGAGATTCCGTTTCCGTTTCCATTGATCGCATAGGTACCTTGACCAACCAGGTGGTGTCCCTTGAGTCCTAAGGTTCGTACTCGTTTCTGTCCATCGCCGACCGGGATTCCTCACGTCGGCCTCGTGCGTACGTGCCTGTTCAGCTGGGCGTACGCGCGCCACCATGGTGGAGCTTTCGTCTTCCGTATCGAAGACACCGATGCTGCCCGCGACTCCGAGGAGTCGTATCACCAGCTGGTGGATGCGTTGTCGTGGCTGGGAATGGCGTGGGACGAGGGCCCCGACATCGGCGGCGACAATGGCCCTTACCGTCAGAGCCAGCGCAGCGAAATCTATGCCGACGTCATCAAGAAACTGCTTGATGGCGGGTACGCATACGAGGCATTCTCGACAGCCGACGAGGTGGAGGCGCGCCACCGCGCGGCCGGCCGTGACCCGAAGTTGGGCTACGACAATTTCGATCGCACCCTGACGCAGGAGCAGAAGGACGAATTCCGGGGGCAGGGCCGTGAACCGGTCGTGCGGCTGCGCATGCCCGCCGAGGACGTCACCTATTACGACGGTGTGCGTGGCGAGATCACCTACCCGGCGGGCTCGGTTCCCGACTTCGTCGTGGCTCGCGCCGACGGCTCGCCGCTGTACACGTTGGTCAATCCGGTCGATGACGCGATGATGGGCATCACCCACGTGATCCGCGGCGAGGACCTGATGTCGTCGATGCCGCGTCAGATCGCGCTATACAAGGCGCTGGTCGATTTGGGTATCGCGGAACGCATCCCGCAGTTCGCCCACGCGCCGTTGATTGTGGACGAGCGCGGCAAGAAGCTGTCGAAGCGGGACCCCCGCTCGAATCTGCTGCATTACCGCGAAAAGGGTTACCTTCCCGAAGGCATCCTCAACTATGTCGCGACGTTGGGCTGGTCGATAGCACCCGACCGCGATGTGTTCACGATGGACGAACTGATTGCCGAGTTCGCGCTCGAAAACGTCAACTCCAATCCGGCGCGTTTCGACGAGAAGAAACTCGACGCCATCAATGCCAGCCATATCCGGGCGTTGCCGACGGCGGAACTGGCCGATCGGCTCGTCCCCGTCCTGCAGGACCTGAAGCTGTTGCCGGCCGAACCGACGCAGGCGCAGTTGAACATCCTTTCCGAGGCGACGCCGTTGGTCGCTGAGCGCACCGGCACCCTCGTCCAAGGAGCCGAAATGCTGCGGTTCCTGTATTGCGGCGACGACTTCGCTCTCGACGAGACCAGCGCCAATAAGACCCTGAAGGGTGATGCAGGCGAGGTACTCGACGCCTCGATAGAGGTCTTGTCTGAATTGGACGACTGGAGCACGGATGCGATCGAGGCGACGTTGCGCGCCAAGCTTGTCGACGACATGGAACTGAAGCCGCGCAAGGCTTTCGGTCCGGTACGCGTCGCAGTGACGGGTAAGACCGTGTCGCCGCCGCTGTACGAGTCGCTCGAACTACTCGGCAAGGACGTTTCGCTGGCGCGCATGCGTGACGCCCGCACACGCGTGGCGTGACGCAGCGCAGCGATGAGATTTCGTGGGGCCGGTTCTCGCCGGCCCCACGCGCGTGTCAGCCTCGCTTGCGCCGCCACCATTTGCGATCCGACAGGACCTGTTTCACGACGTTGCGCCCGGGGATGCCGGTGACACCGCCACCGCCGTGCGTGGCAGAGCCCGCCTGGTACAGACCTGCGATCGGGGTGCGCAGGTCTGCATAGCCCGCAGCCGGCCGGGAATGGAACATCTGTCCCAAAGACAGCTCCCCGTGGAAGATATTGCCGCCCACGAGGCCGTATTCGTTCTCCATCTCGTGCGGACCGATGACCTGCATGTGTTTGATGGAGTCGATGAAACCGGGAGCGACGTCCTCCATGCGGGTCAGCACCCGTTTCGCGTAAGCGTCGAGCTCCTCGTCGTCCGGTTCGTCCGCCCAAGTGTGCGGCACCCACTGGGTGAACATCGACACGATGTGTTCGCCTTCGGGCGCAAGGGAATCGTCAAAGACGCTCGGAATACATACGTCCGCGAATGGGACGGACGCCGCTTCGCCCGAAACAGCCTGCTGGAACGCCCCTTCGATGTCATCGAGGGTCTCCGCCAGCGCGATCGTGCCGCCGTGAACATCAGGGTGGTATTGCGGGTGGGATGTGAATGTGGGCAGGCGATCGACCGCGAGGTTGATCTTGACCGTGCCGCTGCGGCTCTTCCAACGTTTGATGTCGCTGAGGAAATCGGTGGGCAGATGCGTCGGTTCGATCAGGTCCAGGAAAGAAATCTTCGGGTGCGCAGTCGTGATGATGCTGTCGGCCCGCAGCTCGTCGCCGTTGGCGAGGCTGACACCGATGGCACGACCGTCCTGCACGTTGATCCTGCCCACGGGGGAACTGGTGCGGATCTGGGCGCCGAACTGCCGCGCCGCCCGCGCCATCGCCTGAGTCACGCCGCCCATACCGCCACGCGGGAAGCCCCAGGCGCCGACGTTGCCGTCGCCGAGCCCGCCGACGTGATGGTGCAGCATGACGTAGCCCGTGCCGGACGAACGCGGCCCCGCCCAGGTTCCGATGCATCCGGAAACCGCTAGCAGCCCGCGCACCGCGTCGGATTCGAACCGGTCCTCGAGCAGGTCGGCGATGCTCGAGGACAACACTTGAGTCATGTCGACTGCCGAGCGTACGTCGATCCGCACGTCGCGCAAGAGGTTGAGTTGATTGACGATGTCGCCGGGGGTACGCGAACCCACCTTCGGCGGGATGCGTTCGAGCACGGGAGCGAGGATGCGTCCCATACTGCTCATCCACTCGTTCCAGTCCTCATAGGCGTCGGCATCGGCTTTGGAGAACTCGGAGATCTTGTCGTGCCGGGCGAGGTGCTCATCAGGGAGACTGAGGTAGCGGCCGTCGGCGCGGGGCGCGAAGTAGGGGCCTTGCGGGTAGACGTGGTAACCGTGCTCGGTCAGGTTCAGGTCATTCACGATCGCAGGGGGAAGCAGACTCACGACATACGACAGGCTGGTGACCGTGTATTCGGGACCGAAAGGGTGCTCGCTCACTGCGGCACCGCCGACCACGTCGCGTGCTTCGCATACGCAAACCTTGAGGCCGGATTTGGCGAGGTAGGCCGCGGAGATCAGGCCGTTATGACCTCCACCGACCACTATGACATCGTAGTTGCCGTCCATCGACACTTCCAATCAATATAAAGCTGTCACTGCATTATGCCGGTGTCCGCGGCGCCCGTGGGGCGCCCGAATGTCGTTCGCCCAAGCTGCGCACGGGCGGTATGTTGTCCCGATGAGCACTGCGCACTATCCAGCCAAACCCGAAGTCGGCGACCGGGTCGCGATCGTGTCGCCATCCGGGGGAGCGCTACCGCATCACTTGCCGATGCCGTACGAACTGGGGCTGGCGCGTCTGCGCGACGAATTCGGCCTAGAGCCGGTCGAATATCCGGCAACCCGCAGTCCGGAATCGACGCCGCGGCAGCGCGCCGAAGACCTGCATGCGGCCTTCTCCGACCCCGATATCACAGCGGTGATCTGTTCGATCGGCGGAGACGACCAGATCACCGTGCTGCCATACTTGGACGCGGACCTGTTGAGCGCCAACCCGAAACCGTTTTTCGGGTTCAGCGATGCGACCAACATGTTGGCGTATTTGGCCAGCATCGGTTTGGTCGGCTACCACGGCGGCGCGATCATGACAGCTTTCGGTCGTCCACAAGCGATGCACGAGTTGACGCGGGAGTCCCTGCGGGCCGCCTTGTTCACCCGGGGCGAATACGAGCTGCGCCCGGCCGGCGAATTCACCGACACCGGCAAGGACTGGGCCGAAGCATCCACCTTCGAATCCGCCCCGGAGATGTTCGCCGGCGATGGTTGGACCTGGCGTAACGCCGAATCCGCTGTTTCGGGCCGCGCGTGGGGAGGATGCCTGGAGATTGCGTCCTGGCTGGCGATGGCGGATGTGGCCGTTCCCGATCTGGAGTATTTCGATAACGCTGTGCTGGTATTCGAGACCAGCGAAGAAATGCCCGCAGCCGAGGATGTGTACCGGATCCTGCGCAACTTCGGCGAGCGCGGAATCCTTGGCCGTTGCCGTGCGTTCGTCATGGGACGCCCGAAAGCATGGTCGTTCGCGCACCCCAACACCCCGCGGGAGCGCGAGGAATTCTGTGCTCGGCAGCGCGAGGCGGTGTGCCGGGCGCTCGACGAGTACGCGCCCGGGATTTTGACAGTCATGAACCTCGACATCGGGCACACCGACCCGCAGCTGATCATCCCTTATGGTGGTGACATCACCGTTGACGGCGTTCAGCGACGCATAACCGTCACATACTGACCATCGGCCCGGCAGCCTCATCGGGAGCGTATTGACGCAATAGACGCACCGTCTGTTGCGGCAGACTAGGTGTGCGCAACAGTGACGGCAACTTCTCGGTACCGTCCGACAAGGCGTGCAAGGCCGCCCAAACGGTGACGTCATGGTCGGGGCGGGACTGCACAACGATCGTGTCTCCCGCCTCGACACGTCCGGGCTCCACCACCCGGACGAAGACACCGGGGCGTTCCGCCGCCATGAACATTTCGAGCCAATCGTTGTCGCGCAACCAGTCGCGGAAACGGCCCGAGGGGACGCGCGGCCCGGTCACTTCGACGATGAGGTCGGGCCCGATCCGCCAGCGCTCACCGATGCGCGCATGCGACAAATCCAGGTCGTGCGTAGTCAAATGCTCGCCGAACATGCCGTTCGGCATCGGGCGGCCCAGACGCGTCTGCCAGTAGTCATAATCGAGACGGGCATAGGCCGAGACGATCGGGGACGATCCATCGTCATCGCTGGGAAACTCAAAGAAGCTGGGTCCGGGCACATGCGAGCTCGGGATCTCCACCGCGCGAGGTTCGGGGACCCGAAACGGCCCGACTGTCGCGTTAGGTTCATTGGGTTGAAGCGTATTCACCGACAGCAATCTCATACAGTGGACGATAACTGGTCTCCGCCACGTCTGCAAAGCCGTTTCATTGGCCGCCGTGGGGTGCGCGTTAGACTCCGCCGGTGGACGAGACGATGACTTTCGGTCGGCTGAGGGACGAATACCGGCTGCTGGAGGACGATGCGATCCTGGCGTTGAATAAGCCGACCGGTATATCGGTCATGGGGGAACGTCACGGCAGCGACATAGCCTCCGTGGCCAAAGATGCCGCACAGGAGCTTTATCCCGTCCACCGCATCGACAAGGTCACCTCCGGCCTGGTGTTGTTCGCGAAGCAGTTGCAGTATCACGGCGAGCTGACGCGGCAGTTCAATAAAAGGACCGTGACAAAGTCCTATCTCGCTATCACCCGCAGCAAGGGACTGCCGCGAGAAGGCACGATCGACCTTCCTTTGTGTACCGGACGCAAGAACCGTGTTCGCGTTGCGGCCGAACGAGAAGCGATCACGCGTGATGGTGATTCCTGGTCGGTGGGGGAGTCCGGGATCTTCACCCACGTCAAGGTTTACCCGTCTCGAACCGAGTTCACGAAGCTGTGGGAGAACCGGCGGTTCAGCCTGCTCGAGGTACGTCCGGTCAGCGGCAGGCGGCATCAGATCAGGGTGCACCTAGCATGGATCGGTCATGCGATCCACAACGATCCACTGTTTACGAAAGAGGTAACGGGTCGCACTCTGCTGCATTCGTGGCGTCTGTCGATCGCGGCGCCGGGCGGGCAGCGACGGATGGATCTCGAGGCGCCTCCGCACGATGATTTCTGGGAACCGGTGCAGCCGATAGACGTCCCGAGGGTCCTGTCGCAAGCATGAGCTTCGCCGAGAGGTGGGTATCGCAATCGGGTTCGCTTGCTGCGAGCGGGAAGCGGTGTTTCATTCCGGGGAAACGGAGCAAGTTCACTGCTTCTGCTCTTGTTCCTTGCGTCGCTTCCGTTCTGCCGTGATCGCGGGAACGCCCAGCCCCCAGCACTCGTCCTTCAGCATCATTATCTCGTACTGGAACCTGCGCATGAGGTCAGCGGACGCGGCGACAGCTTGCGCGCTGAACTCCCTCTCCGGCAACCGGCTGAGCACCCCGTCCGCGAGCCGGCATTTATAGTCGGTCCGGCCCCTGGTCTTGAACCGAATGTTCTTCTCAGGGCTTGCGCCGACAACCGTGACCTTGCGCAGCTCGGTCAGATATTTCTTCCATGCCTCCTGGTCGACCTGCGCCGGGTCGTTCACCGGTGCACGACCGGCCTCCAACAGAATCTGCGTCCAGGCGCGTTCGTACCCTTCGGCGAGACGTTTCAAGAGCTCGGCGAGTTGATGTTCTAGCTCGGATTCCGTGTAATCGCTGTAGCTGCCGGGGTGAAACTCCAAGACAGTGAGGTTGCGGTCCTTTCCGCACTTGCCGCCGATCTTCGAATCGGGCGAGAAAGCCTTGATGGTCATGGCCTTCCTCCGGTCGGCAATGATTCCCATTAATCCTCCATATTTGATCGAAATGTCTTAAAAATTGGTGGTAGTCGCCATCCATAATTAGCGTAGGTCGATCATGCAACCGAATCTGAGACGTTGCATCGCTGGTTTACCATGAGCCAGCTTTAGGTAGGCCCCCATTCCCCACAATGGCAGATCAGGAAGTACGTAGGTATGAGTGACGTAAAGATAGATGACCTCGAAGAGCTGTGGAAAGCCGGAGCGGTCAACATGCAGCAGGTGGCCGGTCAGTTTGGCGAAGCTGGGATAAACCTGCACAAGGCCGGTGTGTCGGAGAGTTCGGTGTTTGAGGGTGCCGACCCGAAACTGACCGAGGCCTGGGCGAGGCTTCGCAACATGTTCCAGGACAAAGTCCTCTACAAGAGCTACGAACACTGCGTTAAGTCGGGCAATGCACTGGCCAACATAGCGATCTCAATATCCAAACAAGACACAGATAATGAAGAAGATCTCAAGCAGATCATAAAACAGACGAAGAACAGCGACGTCGACGACGACCGTCCACCATCGTATGTGCCGGAAGCGCCCAAGAGTGGGGACGAGCACCCGCGCGAATACCCGGCGGGACCTGGCGATTTTCGATAGTACCCACCCCGCGCGCAACCTTCATCCGACAACATTCCAAGAAAGGCCCCCAGACACGTGAGCGGCGACGAGATCACCGACATTGACGCAGCTGGTAAATGCGTCGACGAACTTGACAACATTCCCAACGTCACTCCTTCGGAGATCGACGCTGCCGTCCATAAGGTTAAGGAGGCTGCGGTTTCGGCCCGAATCGAAGAACTGGCCGGCAGTGAGGGAATGCAAGGGCAGCCGCCAGCGCAGTCCACAGGGGATAAAATCGAGCACTACGATTGGCTCGACAACCTCTTCGAGCGCGTCTTCGAACGCTGGCCGTCGACGGTAGAGGCCATGGCCATGAACATGGAGGATGCCAAGGAGCCGCTGACCAAGGGGCAGATGTCGGCTTTCGAAGGTGTCTCGAGCGCCGTGGAGCGTTGGGGCGGCGACAGTCAGGAACACTACAAAAAGTACTTCGTTGACCCGCTCCCACAGGCGGTCACCAACCAGCAGGGCATACTCGAAGAACTTCGGGCCGGGCTGTTGTCATACGCGGCTGTGCTTAAGAAGGGGCGCGTCCATGCTGTTGAGCTCGCCAAGGAGGCCGAAAAAGGCCTGGACGCGCTCGGTGGCGGGGGAAGTGGCGACTGGGGTGTGGCCCTGGCGATCATCGGGGCGGCCGCTGGAGTAGCTGGCGCTGCGGTGTCTGGCGGAACCAGCCTCACGATCACCCTGGCGATCATCGGTGGCGGCGCCGGTATCGCAGGAGCTGCAACCGGCAGTGGCGGGGACGAAGAGAAACTCAGCATCACCGGTGGAACCGTCAGTGAGGTTCTGACGAACACGAGCAAGGCGGTCGACGACCTGATCGAGTCGATGCACAAAGCCGAACGCCAGATCGCCGTTTCATGGAACGCCAGCAGTGATGAGATCGAGGGATACCTCACCAGTAGCAGCGATCTCGAGAAGGCCACAGTCCTGCCGCACGAACCGAAGAAGGACGGCATCCCCAACCTCACCAACGGCGGTAAGAACGTTTCGACGGACGAAGAGGATGGCGACTTCCGGCCACGTCACTGATGGCCG
>DXIM01000055.1 GCA_019112895.1 Candidatus Stackebrandtia faecavium | reverse complement strand
GTTTCGCCCAAGTGGAGCGGTTCGAATACGCGCTCGCTCAGGTTCGTGTCGACGCTGTCGCCCGTGATTTCTTCGACGAGCTGCCCCAAGACGTAATAGCCGGTGTTGGAGTAGGCCCAGTTCTCGTCCGGTTCGAACAGCAACGGGTCGCTCGTCGCCATGTCGACGATTTCGCCGTGGGCGTACTCGTCCTGCATCTTCTCGGGGATGTCGTCCGCCGAGCCGTCCGCCAGCGACGGCAGGATCTTCGGGAAATAGTCCGGGACGCCGGCCGTGTGTCCCATAAGCTGGCGCACCGTAATTTCCTGGTCGTACGGCAACGCGTCCGGAAGGTAGTCGGCGACGGGCGCGTCGATGTCGAGCTTGCCGGCTTCGACCAGCTGGAACAGCACGGTCGTCAGCATGCTTTTCGTCAACGAACCGATTCGCACCTGGTCGTCGCGCTGAGTCATTTCGTCGCCGCCGCGTTCGCGGGGGCCGGAGGCGTCGGCCCAAAACTCTTGCGATTCCTTGACTTCCGCCACCACTGACTGTCCACCATTTTCGACGATCCCGTCGAGGGCTTCTTCCAGGGCTTTTGAATCGAGGACCGGATCCGGGACCGATTGGGGTTCGTTGGTGTCCGCGACTGCCGCGGTGCTGATGCCAGCGCCCGCAAGTAGGACCGTGGCCGCAGCGAGTGACGTCAATATCTTCTTTCGCATGAGGACACTCTAAAACGGGTAACGGCGCCGACCGCTACGCAATTAGAAGGATTTAAGTCTCCACCTCCAGACTTAAGGTGGACCCCAATCCTCATCACACGGTCGCGGGTGTAACCGATCCGATCGCGCGCAAAGCAATGGTGTGGACGGTCTCGGTGCGGCGGTCTTCGGCCCGAAGGAAACCCGAGCTCATCGACACGGGACGCACCAGTCGGCGCACCGTATCGCCCCGACTGTCCACATACTCGACCCAGATGAGGTTCCGGTCGGGCATGACGTCGCGCAACACCTCGATGGCGGCCGACGCTGCGGCGCGGGCCTGCGAATCCTGCGCGTTCACCGCCTCACGTAGCTCCTCCACGAGGGCCGTCAGCTTGACGTCGTCGACGGCCCGAGCAGCCGGCTGCGGCGACGGCGGCGAAGCCGGATCCGGCGCGCGCGGCGCGCTGCGTCTATCGACCATCACCGAGCCCGACGCGTCCTCCGCGACGGTCGCATGACCGCACCGACGCAGCAGCGACACCAGGTCCGTCAACGGCACCGACGTCACCAACACCGTCGGGGCCAGTCGGCGCAGGTTCGCGCCCGCGAGGCGACGGTCGGCCAACACCTGGGCGAGAAGGATCTCGTCGTCGCTGCGCAGGTAGGCACCGGCTTCGCCAGTGCGCAGGCCACCGTGCTTGCGCCCGACATCGTTAATCAGATACGTCAACGTCTGCGGCAAATCCCCACGGGAACGGCGCGCGAACATCCCGCGCACATCCTCCGGGGCGTAACCGCTGTCGAGAGCGCGGCGAAGACTCGCCTCCGTGACCCGATGCGACGTCGCGGTCTCGGCGTCGGTCACCAAAGCCAGTTCGGCGGCCAACTGCGGCGAGGCGAAACCGGGAACGATGACCGTCAGGTCGCTTTGGATGATGATTTCGTCGACCGGAGGCGGCAGCACCGCGTCGAGCGCATCCAACAACGGGTCGGTTTCCGGCTGGTGGATACCCAATGGGTCGTTGTCCGGGACACGGGCGTCGAGCAGGAGACGTCCGTACGTGGTGAGCGCGTCGTGGGCGGTCACACCCAAAAACGCTGCTTCCTGCAGCGCAGACCGGGTCGCGTCATCGACACGCCGACGCGGATGACGCCAGCCGCACAGGTCGACGGCCAGCTCCACCGGGATCGACTCGTCCGGCCCCCGCGACGCCAACAGTTCGAGCGCTTCGCGGCGGAAACCCGAAGCGGTCTGCGACGTCAACGCCTTCGACAAGACCGGGGCGTGCTTCGTTCCATTGCGTTCCTTCGGCGCCGATGCGCCACGGGCGCTCGTGAGCCACGCCCGCGCGAGCCGCGCCCACCGCGCACTCATGTCGGACTGTTTCCACGCGTCATAGCCGTGGCTGGGAAGCCACGCACCATCGAGGCGCCCCAAAAGTCCGGCCGAGTAAGCCGCCTCCAGCAAGGTCCCCGTCTCGTGTTTCGACAGCTCCACGGTCGAGGCCAGCTTCTGCAGGCCCTGGGTGCCAATCCCGCCGGACTTCAGTTCGCCGACCGGCGCATCCGCCATCGCGTCGAGCAGCGTCGAAGTCAACCGGACGATCTCGCAAACCTGCGCCGCACCTGCCTCGTCGACACCACCGAACCGCGGGCTCGAAGAATCGGCCATCTGAGGCTCGTCACGCAGTTCGCCCAGCGGCCCGGATTCGCGCCGCAGCAGCACGGCGACCTCGCGAGGAAGCTCGACAGTGTCCTTATCGGTCGGCACGAGCAGGTGGTGAGTGATGAGCCAGCGCACCGGCGTGTCCGCGGGGGCATCGCTGTCGGCGTCGGTGACCGAACCGATCGGCGGACCAGCCGCGAGACGGTCGAGGACCGCGCGTGCCTGCGGCGACGCGGCCAAAACAGTGCGACGCAAAGCAGCCGCATCCTCGACGAGGGCGGCGCTTTCGGGGCTGAGCTGCGCGGCCGGACGCCCCAAACCGGCCGGGTACGGCCCCGCGGCCTGGTCGAGAGTCGCCGGCAGCCGCAACTGCGCATCCGGGCCCCACACCAAAGCCAGCTCCCGTAGACGCCGCATCGCGGTCGCGACCTGCGCGGTTTGCTCCGTCATCGCATTCAGGTCACTGATCGCGGCGACGGGACCGTCCGCGTCGACATGGGTCACCAGCCGCAAGCCGTCGAGCACGCGCAAGGCCCGCTCGTCGAGCAGATCGAGTGCCCGCGCCACCGACGGTGCAGTGCAGGCCCGGGTCGCCAGCGCGGCGAAATGCCGCGGAGCCGGGACCGCCAGATCGCTGCGTTGCTGCAGCAAAGCCTTGAGCGTCTCGTCGTCGAATGAGCGCAGCGTCGCCGACAGCGACTGCTCTTCGGAATGCGCGTCCATGACCAAAACGGTACGTTGCCGCAGTGAACAGCAGCAACGCCGGCGCGGGTGCGCCGCAAACGCCATAACGGGCCGTACGGGGCGTCCGTCGATTCATGAGATACTCGCGGCATGGCTAAGAAGGAACCAGAAAGCAGGACCCGTACGGTCAAAGACGGCCACCTCGCGATCGGTGAAGCGACCTCGCCCATGTCGGCTGCCAGCTCGCCGTTCGGGGACGACTTGACGTTCCCGCTGCCGATCAGCGCAGTCGAATACGAGCACGCCGACCCGCAGCCGCCGCGCCTCAGCAGCGAATAGTCCCCTGGA
>DXIM01000054.1 GCA_019112895.1 Candidatus Stackebrandtia faecavium | reverse complement strand
GCCACAATGGTTGGTCATTGCCACTGGCGTGTGCTTGCTCGCGACGATCGTCATAACGGCAACGCAGGTAAAAGATCCTGCGGATGTCTATCCGGTGCCCTCGGCGGCTACCATCTTCGCCGTTCATGCTGCGGGCGTTGGGCTAGCCATAGTGGCATTGATACCTGTGATCCAACTATTCCTGCGTCGCCCGGGTGGCCAGTTCGGGTTCATGGCGATGTGCGCCGCGGCCGCGATGTACCCACACACGGACGTCAGCCTGGTCGCAGTTTCCCCAGGGCTCGCCATAGTTCCGGCTGTCGGATTCGTCCTCGCGGCATCGATCGACTTGCGTCCAACCGCGCCGATTGCGGGGACCAACGCCCCACTATCCCGGTTCGACAACGGCATCGCGCCTGGTCGCTAGTAGACCGCCGCACCATACGAACTACTAGTTTTCGAACCGGATACGACGCAGTGATTGTCGCTGTCTCGAGGGCCACGGCACGTCCTTCTCCTCACATAGGACGTGCTGCGGCTATGCATCCGGTGTGCCACCTCAGCCGTCAGCGGTTCTCCCGTCGACCATGTGGCCACCCCCTCGGAGGCGACCACATGGTCGACTATTGGATTTCGCTGCGCAGGAACGTCAACACGGCTCGGACCCTGCGGTGTAGCCCATCATCACTATCCAGTTTGAGCTTGTTGAATATTCGGCTCGTGTGTTTTTCGACCGCGCCTTCGCTCACGACCAGTTGCTGTGCGATGCGCGCGTTCGTGTAGCCCTGTGCCATCAGCGCCAAGACGTCGCGTTCCCGCTCAGTGATCGCCGACAGCGGGTCCTGCACGCGTCGGTGTGCCATCAGTTGCGCCACGACTTGCGGATCGAGAACTGTGCCGCCGCCGGCGACCCGGTCCAGATCTTCGATGAATTCGTCGATGTCGCTGACACGGTCCTTCAACAGGTACCCGACGCCGCCATCGCCGGCCGCGAGCAGTTCATCCGCATAGGACTGAACGACGTACTGGGAGAGGACCAGGATCGGCATGCCCGGGTGCTGTTCGCGGATCGCGACGGCCGCACGCAAACCCTCGTCGGTGTGTGACGGCGGCATCCGCACGTCCGTCAACACCAGGTCCGGTCGTTGCCGGGATGCTGCCTCTATGAGGGTATCGCCGTCCTGCGCAGCCGCGACGACCTCGTGTCCCGCATCCGTCAACAGCAGTTGCAAGCCTTCACGCAGCAGCATCGAATCGTCGGCGACGACTATGCGCATGGAATCTCCGTCTCGATCGTCGTAGGCCCACCGGCGGGCGAGTCGACGTTGAGGATGCCATCGACTGCGCGGATCCGGTCGGACAGGCCCAACAGGCCGTGCCCTTTGGACAGGTGCGCACCGCCGACGCCGTCGTCGGTGACCGTTATACGTAGTTTCCCGTCATTGACGACAGCCGACACGGACGCCTGGGCGGCGCCGCTGTGTTTGGCGATGTTCGTCAAGCTTTCCGACACCAGGAAATACGCGGCCTGTTCCACGTGGTCGTCGAGGCGCCGGTTTTCGCCGCCGAGCCTGACATCCAGTTCGACCGGAATGACGCACCGCGCCGTGGCTTCGACCAGGGCCGCTTCTAGGCCGCGGTCGACGAGGATCGGTGGCGCGATCCCGCGTGACAGCGCCCGCAGTTCCTCCAATGTGTCGCGGGCTTGGCTCGTGGCTGCGTCGAGTGTTTCGCCGGCCGATTCCGGATCCTGCGTCATTTGTTTCTTGGCGCGGCCAAGGTCCATCGACAGGCGAACCAACCGCTGCTGCGGACCGTCATGAATGTCGCGCTCCAGTTTGCGCAGTGCGCTGGATTCGGCGGTACGGTGCGCGGCGCGGCCCTGTTCCAGATTCGCGACCTGCTCCTGCATTTCGGCTCGGCTGCACAAAAGCGCCCGGCTGAGCCCCGAATGAGTGAACGCTGCCATGCGCACCGCGAAGGGAAGCGTCAGGGTGAAGAACACACCGAGTACGAAGTAGAAACCGAGACGGTTGGTGTATCCGGCGCCGAAACCGAGCAGCTCGGGCAGGTCATTGGCATCGGCCGGCAACGCCCACCCCCACAGCCCCCAAGTGAGGCCGCCTATCGCGCCGCCCCACCAGATCACCGTGATGCACCAGCTCAGCAGCGCCGTGACGAGACCGACCGTGCAGAACACCAAGTCCAGCCACGATTGCGGGTCGCGCAGCGGGGTTACAGTCCTGTTCCACCAGCTGTCGTTCGGCGCGGGTTGCAGGTAACGCGGTGTCGGGGCCGATCCCGGTTCCATGGCTCCGATCATTTTGCGTTCCTGATGAGCGAAATTTCGGGCGATATGGACGGTCAACGTGAGCGCCGGAATCCCCACCACGAACACCAGGAGCGTCATGCCGAGGCTGACCCCGGTGATGGCGAGCACGAACGCCGACAGCGCGATCGCCGAGGAGACGAAAACGTAGCGGGATTCGCGCAGCAACCGGGCGATGATCCCGGGTTTTTTCGGTGTGGAGACGTCCGCGGCGCCTTTTTGGTCATGTTCGTAACTTGTGGAAGTTTCTGAAGAAGGCAAGCCGTCGTCCTGGAGTCCGGAGTCAATTATTGCAGTCATGCCTTAAAGGTAAGGAACAGATGACTAACCGGTCTATGACGATAACTGGTTAGTTTCATGTGGGGCTAGCCCCATAAGGCACCTGCTGCACTCAAGTCTGGAACATCTGCGGCCCCGCCCGCACCGAAGTCGAGGTCGTGTCGCCCCAGGTCAGTCGCGCGACCCGGCCGGGATCGGTGTGGTCGACAGGCTGGGAGCATACGCCAACATCAGCAGTAGAGCGCCTTCCCCGAGCAGTAGCAGCCGTTGCGGCACGCCCCGCCAGTCCCCGCCGTTGGCAAGCTCCGGAAGGAACGTGTTGAGCATGACGACGCACATCAACACAAAATTTACAGCGGTCACCGACAGCATCCACCGGCCCAAGTGTTGCCGGAGCAGCAGGTAAGCCGCGATTGCCCCAGAGACGATGACGAGCCAGAATGCGGCCCCGGAGGCGTACCGGTGCACTTGTCCGGCCAGCGACATCGTGTCGCCGGGGTCGGTGGGGAACATGACGGTCAACACGAACGCGCCCGCCGAAGCCGCCAGAGCAATGCGAAGCCACTGCCGATGCAGCTTGGCAAGGGCGGCACATGCCAGGGTCAGTCCCGCACACGCGATGACGTAGGCGACTTGCCCCTGCCGCTCGATCTCGAACATCGACAACGGTTGGTGTACAGGATGGACGTGCGGCATGGTGACGTGCAAAAAGATGAAACAGGCCAAGCTGAGCGCGAGGCCGCCGATGGTCGCCGCACGCAGAATCCATGAGCCGTTCACGCAGGAGACTCTAGCTATCGAAAGCAACCAATAGGTAGCGACGTTTCAACGCTTTCGCGGCCCGAGGCCCACGGGTGCTGCGATAGCTGTCCACTCGATAGGGGATGGGCCCAGCTGGTCAGCGACGGCGAAGACCAGCAACCTTGCGACAAGGTGACGTGCTACATACCCCCGCGGAACACCTTCGGGGAACGCGATGACGTGGAATCAACAAACAACCCGCGTCCTCTTCGGATCCGAGACTCTGGTGCGGCATGTGGTGGCCGACCCTTGGATTCCCGCTTCAGGGCCTAAGGAACGTATGTAGAGTGGCCGAACGGTTGATGTACATAGCTGTATGTGATCGAGTCAACAAGCCGGTTCTGTTCTATGTGATTCGCAACACTTTAGACTTGAAATATATGGTTTCGCTGATCACGCCAATGATCAGAATCATTGGCGCTCAACACGAATGGTCGCGTCGACGCCATAACTGCTCCAAGTTACTATTCGCTTCGGATTTGAAATCACTACATGTCAGTAACTTGATGGGGATGTGTGTGTCTAAGGCTTTGAGGACGGTTGGCGCGCGCCGAATATCGCGACCCGGCCTATCCACAATGGCGGAATCGGCTCTCGCGCCGACGGCTCTCACGCATGTGACGACAAAACCGTTGAACAGGCATTCCCATGGCACGACGTCCGCCTCATGGTCCCGGCCGAAGAAGGCGGCGGCTGGGACATG
>DXIM01000053.1 GCA_019112895.1 Candidatus Stackebrandtia faecavium | reverse complement strand
TTTTAGTGACTTGCCCGTAATCGGGGTACCAGTCGTCCGCGATTTGTTCCAGTGCCTCCTGGTCGTCTTGGGCGCGTGCGTCAGCGATTTCGTCTTCCGCATAGGGAAGGTTGAGCACGACGCGTTCGAGGCGTTCGTCGAGGCTCAAGCCGGGGTCGACTTGGGCCGTGAAGTGGCGCGGTACGCGTCGCAGACCGGGGGCGTTGGGGTCGTGACGGTCGAAGAACCGGAAGATTCCGTGGCTGTAGTCGTCGGGGAAGTCGACCGTCAGCCGTTCGGTCACTTCCATGTCACCGTTCTCATTGACATCGAATTCGGCGCGGTAGTCGGTGATCGTGGTGTCTTCCGTGGGGGCATCTTCGGTGGCGTCGACAAGCATCGGTGCGAACGGGTATCCGAGCACGATCATGACGAGCAGGACGCAGACGGCTTGCCACAGCGCGAAATGCTGGAAGATCCTCTTCACGAATCAAAAGCTAGCAATCGATGTCTGTGCATGCCATAGTACGTCCGCTCGGACCTAGCCGTTTCGGTGCTCAAGCGGTGTCGCGGCGCCGGAACCCGATGATGCCGATGACGCACAGCACGAGCGCCCCGGCCGTCATGACGAGCGGCACTGACAGCGTGAGGTCCTCATCGGGCCACTGTGGCGGGTGTTCGAAGATCGACAGGTCGAACGCCCAGTCCGGCAAGTCCAGTAGCATCCCTAGTAGACTGATCGTGGCGCCGTAAGCCAGGACGATCCAGACCAGGTGGATCAGCTTCGGGGCCCACCCGAACAGGGCGCAGGCCCCCGCAGATAGCAACCACAAGACCGGGATGTAGACGGTGGCGGCCGCGATCACCTCGCCGAACATGCCCCATTCACCTGTCGTCGCGCCGGTCGTGACCCCCAGGACCGCGGTCGACGCCATCAGCATCACCGGCCCGCCTAGAAGGGACGGGACCAGGTGGCTGGCGGTGTAGGCCCAGCGCGGCACTGCCGCAGCCAGGAGAGTTTCGGCGCGTGCCGCGGTTTCTTCGCCCCGCATTCGCAGCGTCGACTGCAGCACGTAGCCGCCCGCCAGAAGCGCCAGCATGACCACGATCATGGATATGAAGCCGGCCAGCGGGTCGGCCTCGCCGGCGAGCATCTGTTGCGCGAATTCGTTCGTGTCGACGAAGTCTTGGATCTCGGGTGCGAGGGAGCCGTACAGGCACGCGAACAGCACCAGGCCGCAGGTCCAGGCGATGAACGCGCCGGACTGGAGTTTCCACGCCAACGAGAATGGTCCACGCAGGAGCGTCGAAGCCTGCTTGGGGCCGACTCGGGGGGCCATCATTCCGGCACCGAGGTCGCGGAGCCGGGCCATGCGGGTCGCGGCGATGAGCATGAACAGCCCGAAGCCGACCGCGATCGCCAACGGCCACCACCGGTCGTGGACGTAGGGCGCGGTCTGCTGGGCCCAACCGATCGGCGACAGCCACGACAACCACTCGTAGGAGGCATCGCCGACTGCCCGGGCGACGACGGCGATGCCGATCGCCAGGACGGCGTAACCGTTGGCGGCGCGGGAACTGTATGTCAGTTGGGCCGCGAAGACGCCGACCCCGGTGAAGGCGATGCCGACCGACGCCAGCGCGCAGGCGAAGACGAATGTGGAGTGCACCGGGAGCGCGTCGAGCGTGACCGGCATGATCAGCGTCAGCAACGCGGCGATCACGAGGTTGACGGCGACGACGACGGTCACGGCCGCGGCGAGTCCGGCATGGCGTCCGACTGCGGCGGCGCGGATGAGTTCCGCCCGTCCGGTTTCTTCTTCGGCACGCGTGTGTCGCACGATCAGCAGGACGCTCATGAACGCGACGATGAGGGCACTGTAGAGAAAGAACTCTTGGCTCACCATGGCGCCGTAGGTGTAGTCGTCGATCCCGTACCCGGGGCCGGTCATGGCCAGGGTCGCCGGGTTTTCGATGAGCGCGGCGCGTGCCTGTCGGGATCGTTCGTCGGGGAACAGGTCGGTGAGGCTCGGTAGGAACGAGACGGTGAAACCGACCACCGCGAATATCCATAGTGGGATCCGTATGCGGTCGCGGCGCAGGATCAGCCGTATGAGTCCGCCGGTCCCGGCCAGCGGACGTTGGCGTTGTGGCATGTCATCGCCCGCTTTCATCGTGCTCGGCCGCGTCGGTGGCGGGGAGGTCTTCGCCGTATTGGCGCAGGAACAGTTCTTCGAGGGTCGGTGGTTGGCTGGTGAGGCTGTGGATTCCGAATTCGGTGAGCGCGCGCATCGTTTCGTCGAGGTGTTGGCCCTCGACGTCGAAGTGGACATGGAGCCCGTCGACCGTGTAGTTGTGGATGCCCGGGGAGTCGGCGATCCCGGCGACGGGGCGTTTCGTGTTCGCGGACACGGTGGTGCGGGTGAGGTGCCGCAGCTGCGTCAATGACCCACTCTGGACCGTCCTGCCGCGTCGGATGATGCTGACGCGGTCGCACAGGGCCTCGACTTCGGCCAGGATATGGCTCGATAGCAGGACGGTACGACCGTCGGCTTTGGCTTCGCGGATGCAGTCCTGGAAGATCGTTTCCATCAACGGGTCGAGCCCGGAGGTGGGTTCGTCGAGGATGAGTAGTTCCGCCGACGACGCCAGTGCCGCGACGAGCGCGACTTTTTGGCGGTTGCCTTTGGAGTATGTCCGGCTTTTCTTGGTGGGGTCGAGCGCGAAGCGTTCGAGCATCGCGTTGACCCGGGCGCGTTCGAGTCCACCGCGCATGCGCCCGAGAACATCGATCGCTTGACCGCCCGTGAGGCTGGGCCACAGGTGGACGTCGCCCGGCACGTAGGCGAGGCGTTTATGCAGCTCGACGGCGTGTTTCCACGGGTCTTGACCGAAGAGCGTGGCGTTTCCGGCTGAGGCCCGGATGAGGCCGAGTAGTACCCGGATCGTGGTGGTTTTCCCCGAACCGTTGGGCCCGAGGAAACCATGCACTTCGCCGCGTTCGACCTGCAGGTCCAGTCCGTCGAGGGCGCGGGTTCTACCGTATTTCTTCACCAGGTCGTGAATCTCGACTGTTGTGGCCATGGGCCGATTTTAACAGTCTTCAGTAATTAGTGAAATGTATAAAGATCCCTGGAGTGCCCGTGTCCCTCAAACCGGTTACGGCATGTCGATGCTCATTGGCAGCGATTGTCGCCGCTGGTGAACCGTAAGGTAGGCGAGCCCCTCGGGTCCCGCGGTGAAACCGCGCTGCGATTGCCGCGGCAGCCACGCGAGCTTGCCGGCGGTCAGCTCCACCTCGCCGGCTTCGGTGTTGAGGATGCCGCTGCCGCCCACGACGTGCACCAGCACGTCGAGATCTGGGCCGGCGTGCGTCTGGATCGAATCGCCGGCGGGCAGCCAGATCAGGTTCGAATCGAGGTCGCGCTGCTGTGGTTCAAGGTTCCAGATCGCCCCGCCGTTTTTCGCGTCGGTCTGGCTCAGTGCGTGTGTGTCCGCGAGGATCCGCGGAAGCGGGGTCGAGGCTCGTTTCGTGATCTGGATCCGCCATTCGCGGGGTCCTTTGTCGAGGTACGTCCAGTCGTAGCTCCCGGGATAGTCCGCATCGAACTCTTTGTGCAGCGGTATCGGGTCGTGATTGTTGACCAGGATGAACGATTCCCCGACCGTGAGCGCCTCGTAGGTGGCGAAGATGGTGGGGTGTTTCTTCGGCTTCGGTAGTTCACGCACGTCGAGTTCGGTGGCGTTCATGCTCGATTCCTCTTCCTCAGGTAATTAATACAAATAGAGATTGTGTAAACTCTAAGCCATGACCTACGTGATCGCTGAACCCTGTGTCGACGTGCTCGATCGCGCGTGCGTCGACGAATGTCCGGTCGACTGCATATACGAGGGCGGACGGATGCTGTACATCCACCCGGAGGAATGCATCGACTGCGGTGCATGTGAACCCGTATGTCCGGTCGAAGCGATCTTCTTCGAAGACGACGTGCCCGACGAACTGGAGCGCTACACCCAGGAAAACGTCGACTTTTTCGAGACAACACTTCCCGGACGCGAAGAACCACTGGGCTCTCCCGGTGGGGCCGCGAAACTGGGGGCGCTCGGCACCGACACCCCACACGTGGTCGGTCTGCCGCCGAGCCCGCAAGAGTGACGGCAGCCGTGACCGAAAGCGAAGGCGGCTGCTGCCGTCACGACGAGACGCCGCCAGCGCCACCCGACCGGCGCCGGCGCGTGCTGGCCCTGCTGCGCGACAGCGAGGAACCATGCAGCGTCGCCCAACTCGCCCGCGACCTCGACGTCCACGTCAACACCGTCCGGTTTCACCTGGACGCGCTCGCCGCCGACGGCCTTATCGAACGCGCCGACGATGCCCCACGCGGCCCCGGCCGCCCACCACTGCGGTACCGAGCCCGACGCGTCATGGACCCCAACGGTCCGCGAAATTTTCAGCTGCTGGCCGCGATCCTCGCCGAGCATTTCGCCGCCGAACCCGATGCCCCGCAACGCGCTATCGAAGCGGGACAGGCGTGGGGCGCCCGCATCACGTCCAGCTCCGAAACACCGACCTGCCACGACGACGCCGTGGCGCGCCTCGTCGCGCTGCTCGACGAGCTCGGCTTCCAGCCGGAGACGGTGACCGGTGCCCCGGCCCGCATCGCGCTGCGGCACTGCCCGTTCCTCGAACTCGCCGACACCCGCGCCGAAGTCGTGTGCCCGATCCATCTCGGCCTCATGCAGGGGGCGTTGCGGGCGATGGGCGCGGACACGACCGTCGAAAAACTCGAACCCTTCGTGGAGCCGGACATGTGTATGGCGCACGCCCACTCCGCCCCCAAGGATTCCCAATAACCCGAAAGGACATCGATGTGAGCGCTGCTGCGGCAATCGCAGTCGCGGTGAGTTTCGTGTGGACCGGGATGGTGTTGGCCATTTCGTTCCTCGAAACCCCGTTGAAGTTCAAAGCACCGGGCGTGACCTTGACGGTCGGCCTGGGCATCGGCAAGGTGGTCTTCGGTGCACTCAATCGTGTTGAAGCCGTACTCGCGATCGTGCTGGCCGCCATCGTCGTGTTGACGATGCCGTCAGCGGCCGTGATCGCCTCGGCCGCGCTGGCGATCGTCGTCTACGTCCTTCAGGTCGCCGTTGTCCGGCCGCGTATGCGGCGCCGCACCAACCAGGCGCTGTCGGGTAAACGCACGAAGCGTTCGCGACTGCACCTCATTTTCGTGGGAACAGAGGTGCTCAAGGTCATCGCCCTGTGCGCCGCTGGTTTCGCGCTCCAACTCATCGCTTAAGCTCAGCAACGTCTGTGAAAGGACTCAACCGTGGAACATGTCTCGCTTGCGCAGTTGGCTCAGCACCACCTGGAACAGGCCCGGCAGGCCGATAACGGTAAGAGCGTCACTACTTTGCACGGTAGCGCCGCGCTGCGGCAGATCATGCTCGCGTTCACGTCCGGCAATGGGCTGGCTGAACATCCCAATCCGGGGGAGGCGACGTTGCAGATCCTGCATGGGCGCGCCGAGCTGGCCACCGCGTCGCAGACGTGGGAAGGCGGTGTGGGGGACTACCTCGTGATTCCTTATGAGCCGCACAACCTCACGGCGGTCGAAGACTGCGTCGTCATGCTCACGGTCGCCAAGAAACGAGAATAGGTTTGTCAGAAACCACTATGGACCGAATCGACGCGGTGTCGGCGATTACCGGACCGTCGGTCGCGTCGCGCGTCTACTTCGGGGTCGGCGTCGCGTACGTGGTGTTCGGCGGGCTCGTTGCGGCCGTGACCGGGCCATTCCAATGGGAACGCGGCAGCTGGGCCGCCGCCTACATCGTGCTGATCTGCGGCGTGGCGCTGTGTGTGATCGGCAAGGCGCATGAATATCTGGCCACTTCGGCGTTGTCACCGCGCACCGAATGGTCCGTATTCGTGGCATGGAACGCGGCCAATGCGGCCGTGCTGACCGGTTCGTTGCTGGAGACGCCGCTCCTGGTCGACCTGGGTGCGGTGGTGTTGATCGGTACCGTCCTGGCCAGCGCGTGGCTCGTGCGCGGTAGCCGCCGCGCGGCCCTGTCGTGGGTGTACCGCCTGGTGGCGTTGACGATCGTGGTCAGCGCGCCGATCGGTTCGCTGCTCGCGCACACGTGAGTGCGCGAACGGTCACAGTCGGGTGACGGTGCCGTAATCGCGCTGCCAATACACCAACGGTTGCTTGTCGTAGCCGTAGGCGGTTTCGATCGCGCCGAAAATGAGCGTGTGGTCGCCCGCCGGCACGAATTGGTTCACCGAGCACGTGATTCGCGAATGCGAACCCGGTAGGGCTGGGGCGCCGTCAGTCATTTCCCAGTCGATAAGGCTGAACTTATCGGCGCTGCGCCGCGCGAAATGGTTCGCCAGGTCTTTTTGCTCGTCGGCCAAGATGTCGACACCGACGATGGTTCCTTGTCGCAGCATCGACAGCAGGCGCGAGCGGTTGTCGAGCGAGATCACCAGCATCGGCGGTTCCATCGACAGTGACATCAGCGCGCTCACGGTGGCGCCGAAGGGTTGGCCATCCACCATGGTCGTAACGACCGATACGGGAGAGGCGACGTTACGCATCGCAAGACGAAAGGCTTCCGAGGTGTTGGTGGTCGCGGTGCGGCCCGGGTCGACGGCTGTCATGACACACCTCCCTCAGCAACCGGCACGCAGCCGCGTGCGGTAGGCGTAACGGCGCAGTGAGTGGCGTCGCTGGGGGCGTTGTTCACCGAAAAACCGGCAAACGTTGGCGACATGAGATCCATGTCATCCAGAGTATGCCGGTATTTTGGAAACCAAAAGGTTGGGGAAAGATACGTGACGTATCACGCGTTTTCTCGCCTCACTGAATCACCGTTCGTGATCAGCCCAAAACGGCTCCCTCAGCTTGAATTTCTGGAGCTTGCCCGTCGCCGTGTACGGCAACGACTCGACGAAATCGATGCGCTTAGGGCATTTGAAGCCCGCGATGCGCTGGCGGCAGTGTGTGATCAGGTCCTCACCGCTCACCTCACCGTCCCGCACCACCAGGGCCGTGACGAGCTCGCCCCACTTCTGGTCCGGGATGCCGATGACCGCAGCCTCGTGCACCGCATCATGCGACGTCAGGACGTCCTCGACCTCGATCGACGACACGTTTTCGCCGCCCGAGATGATCACGTCCTTCTTGCGGTCCACGATGACGAGATAGCCCTCGTCGTCGATGTAGCCGCCGTCGCCGGTATGGAACCAGTCGTCGGCCTGCACTCGCGCGGTTTCCTGTGGCTGTTGCCAATACCCGTCCATGTTGTGGTTCGACGAGGTGAGGATCTCGTCCTCGTCATCGACACGGATCCGCACGCCGAGCGCCGGAGCGCCCGCCCGCATGAGCTTGCGCGCCTTACCTTTCGTGTCGAGATCATCCCATTCGGACCGCATGCGGTTCAGCGTCACCAGCGGGGTCGTCTCAGTCAACCCATAAAGCTGACAGAACTCCCAGCCGAGCTCGTCGATGACACGCGCGATGACGCTCGATGGCGGCGGCGCGCCCGCGCACACGATCCGGACGCGGTCCCGGCCCGGGATGGGACCGCGCCAATCCTGCGCCGCATCCAAAACGGAATTCACGACCGTCGGCGCCGCGCACAGCATCGTCACGCCGTGCCGTTCGACCCGTCTCAAGATCTCGGTGCCGTTGACGGCCCGGTTGACGACGTGTTGACCGCCGACGCCCGTGATCGCGTACGGCATGCCCCAGCCGTTGGCGTGGAACATCGGCAGCGTGTGCAGGTAGACGTCGCGGTCGCTGATGCCCGAATGCAGTCCGAACGTGGCGGCGTTGAGCCAGAGGTTGCGGTGCGTCAGCTGCACGCCTTTCGGCTTAGCCGTGGTCCCGGACGTGTAATTGAGGGTCGCGGTGGTGGACTCGTCGGGGTCCAGCCAAGGCTGTGGGTCAACCCCATTCCGGTACAGCTTCGAGTCGTCGCCCAGTACGTATTTGTGTTCCGCCTTGACTGTGTTCAGGACGTCGGCGACCTCGGGGTCGGCGTAGACGACCTCGGCGCCACTGTGCGACACGATGTATTCGATCTCGTCGGCGGTGAGGCGGTAGTTGATCGGCACGAGCACACGGCCCCAGCCACTGACGCCGAAGAACGACGTGAGCAGCCGTGTGCTGTTGTGCGAAATGACGGCGACGCGACCGCCGCGCGGCACGTCGAGTTCGTCGAGTCGCGCAGCTTGGGCTGACGCGTTTTTGGCCAACTGCGCGTAGGTGAGTGCGCCGAGGCTCGGCGCAGGCTGGTCGGGTTCGTCGATGACCGCGACCCGGTTCGGGTACACCTGCTGGGCGCGGTCGAGGAAATCTCGGATTGTCAATGGATAGAACACGCCATGTCTCCTCACATGCGAAGGGCCGTGGCCTTCGATTACATCAAGGCGGTCACAGTGCAGGGCCGGGATTGGCCAAACGCGTGCGCCGCAAGCCTTTTGGGAGTTCCGCTGGGCGTGACAACCGCGATACCGTTTGTAGTGACGCGCGGACGATTCGGCGCGGTGTTGTTTCCTCGCCGCGGGTAGGATCGCCGACCGAAGGACCATGTACGCCCTCGTTGCGAACCGGAGTAAGCCAATGTTGCGCCTCAAGCGCGCCAGCCGTAGCGGTAAAAAGGTGCGTGCTCTCACGATCGAGATCTGGGTCGTCGTCGTGCTGGCCGCGATCTGGGGTGTTTTCGTGGCGCTGCGGCAGCCTTGGTACATCAGTCTCGCGTTCGTGCTGGTCGTGGTCGGCCTGGTCGACGGGGTGGTTCAGCTTTCCTACCGTCGTTTCGGGCCGTTGCCTCCGATCGGCACAGAAACGAAGTCGGCGACGGTGACGGGAACGCGGAGGACTCCCGACGAGAAGGCGACGCTGGTGACGTTGTCGGTCGGCGATGGCGACGAGCGGTACGACTCGGTGCTGGCCGACATACCGACTGCGACGGAGCTCGACCGTTTCGAGGTCGGGTCCGAGTGGAGCGTGCAGGAGTTCGTGGACTGTCGGGATCGGGTGGTCTTGACCGACGACTACGACGACCTGGCTCGGTCCGGGTACGACCTTTGTGGAGTCCGTCGCGATAAGGAACGGGTGCTGTTTTTGGACCAGCGCCTCGGCTCCGAGCTACTGCGGCGCGCCGAACGCCCGCAGGATCTCGCCGAGGACGCTGAAGCAGCGACCGAGCCCGCCACGGAATCGGAGGCAGAACCCGAATCCGCTGCCGCGGAAGGTGCCGAACCCGAGTCGAAACCCCGGCCGGAAGAGCCGGAGGAAACCGATTCCGACTCCAAGCCCGTAGGCGCACCGCAAATGCGGACCGCCGCCGACGG